>NZ_JBSFDP010000015.1:0-174017 GCF_053593975.1 Streptomyces sp. NPDC002004 | reverse complement strand
CCGTGTCAGGTGGTGCTGCCGGTGGGTGAGGCGGTGCCGGTGGTGGAGCGGATCGACGTGGCGGGCGAGGAGGAACTGCGCGCAGCACTGACGGAGCGCGCTGCCGCGTGCTTCGACCTGACCACCGAAGTCCCGTTACGCGTCACGCTGTTCCGCATCGACCGCCCCGGAGCGCCGGACCCCGACCCGGAACAGCAGGAACACGTACTGCTGTTCCTGATGCACCACATCGCGAGCGACGGCTGGTCGGTGGCGCCGTTGATGCGTGACCTCTCGGCTGCGTACGCGGCGCGCGCTGCGGGCCGCGGACCGGACTGGGAACCCCTCGCGGTCCAGTACGCGGACTACACGCTGTGGCAGCGCGAGCTGCTGGGCGAGGAGGACGACCCGGCCAGCCTGGTCTCCGAACAGCTCGCGCACTGGGCGAAGGAGTTGGAGGGCGTACCCCATCTGCTGGAACTGCCCCTCGACTACCCCCGCCCCGCCGTCGCCACCCACCGGGGCAGCACCGTCCCCCTCGCCGTCGACGCGGACGTGCACCGCAAGCTCGCCGCCCTGGCGCGCGAGACGGACACCACGCTCTTCATGGTGGTGCAGGCCGCACTCGCCGCGCTGCTCTCACGGCTCGGCGCCGGCAGCGACATCCCGCTGGGCACGGCGGTGGCGGGGCGCACCGACGAGGCGCTGGACGATCTGGTGGGCTTCTTCGTCAACACGCTCGTGCTGCGCACGGACGTGTCCGGCGACCCGACCTTCCGCGAACTCCTCGCCCGCGTACGGGAGACCGACCTCGCCGCGTACGCCCACCAGGACGTGCCCTTCGAACGCGTCGTCGAGGCGGCCCGGGTCCCGCGCGTCCTCTCGCACACCCCGCTCGCCCAGGTGATGCTGCACCTCCAGAACAACGCGGACGCCCCGCTCGCCCTGCCCGGTCTCCGGGTCACCGTCGAGCCGACCGCGCTGGAGGCCGCCAAGTCCGACCTCTCCGTCGGCCTGCGCGAACAGTTCACCGCCACCGGCGAGCCCGCGGGCCTGACCGGAACCCTGGAGTACGCCGAGGACCTCTTCGGCCGCCCGGGGGCCGAGGCCATCGCCCGCCGTCTGACCCGTATGCTGCACGCCGCCGCGGCCGACCCGGACCGGACCGTGGGCGCGGTCACCGTCCTGACGCCGGAGGAGCGCAGGCAGCTCCTCGTCGAGTGGAACGGCGCGGTGGTGCAGGCCCCCGAGGCCACGCTGCCCGAGCTGTTCGCCGCACAGGTGGCGCGCACCCCCGACGCCGTGGCCGTCGTGTGCGAGGGCACGTCGCTCACCTACCGGGAACTCGACGCACGCGCCAACCGTGTGGCCCGTCTCCTGATCGAGCGCGGCGCGGGGCCCGAGCGCTTCGTGGCACTCGCACTGCCGCGGACCGTGGAACTGGTCGTGGCGCTCCTCGCCGTGGTCAAGTCGGGCGCGGCGTACGTGCCGGTCGACCCCGCCTATCCGGCCGACCGGATCGCGTACATGCTCGACGACTCACGGGCCTCCCTCCTCGTCAGCACCACCGAGATCGCGGCCGGCCTGCCGCCCACGACGGCCCAGGCACTCCTGCTCGACGACCCGGCGACCCGGCGCGCCCTCGACGAGTACGCCCCCGGGCCCCTCACCGGCGCGGACCGCGGTCAACGGCCGGCGCCCGCAAGCCCCGCGTACGTCATCTACACCTCCGGGTCGACCGGCCGGCCCAAGGGCGTCGTCATCCCGCACGCCAACGTCGTGCGGCTGTTCAGCGCCACCGACGCCTGGTTCGGCTTCGGTCCGGACGACGTGTGGACGCTGTTCCACTCCTACGCCTTCGACTTCTCCGTATGGGAACTGTGGGGGCCGCTGCTGCACGGCGGACGGCTCGTCGTCGTCCCGCACGCCGTCAGCCGTTCCCCCGAGGACTTCCTGCGGCTGCTCGCCGACGAGCAGGTGACGGTCCTCAACCAGACGCCCTCGGCCTTCTACCAGCTGATGCAGGCCGACGCCGAACACCCCGACGTCGGGGACCGGTTGGCGCTGCGCCGGATCGTGTTCGGCGGCGAGGCCCTCGATCTCGGCCGGCTCGCCCCGTGGTACCGCAGGCACGACGACACCGCTCCCGTCCTGGTCAACATGTACGGCATCACCGAGACGACCGTGCACGTCAGCCATCTGGCGCTGGACGCCCGGGAGGCGGCGGGCCAGACCGGCAGCCTCATCGGCGGCCCCATCCCCGACCTGCGCGTGTACGTCCTGGGCGACCGGCTCGAACTGCTGCCGCCCGGCGTCCCCGGCGAGATGTACGTGGCCGGCGCCGGCCAGGCCCGCGGCTATCTGAACCGGCCCGCCCTGAGCGCGGAGCGTTTCGTCGCCGACCCCTACGGCCCGGCGGGCTCCCGCATGTACCGCACCGGAGACATCGCCCGCTGGACCCGTGGCGGCAGGCTCGAGTACCTGGGGCGCGGCGACGACCAGGTGAAGGTCCGCGGATTCCGTATCGAACTCGGCGAGATCGAGGCCGTACTGGAGACCCACGACACCGTCGCCCAGGCCCGCGTGCTCGTCCGCGAGGACACTCCGGGCGACAAGCGCCTGGTCGCCTACGTCGTGCCCGCGGCCGGGGGACCCGCGCCGCCCGCCCCGGCCGAGCTGCGCACCCATCTGTCCGGCGCCCTGCCCGACTACATGGTCCCGGCCGCCGTCGTCACCCTCGACGCACTGCCGCTGACGGCCAACGGCAAGCTCGACCACAAGGCGCTGCCCGCGCCGCAGTACACCTCGGCACGCTCCGGGGGCGCCCCGCGCACACCGCGCGAGGAGACCCTGTGCGGCCTCTTCGCGGACGTCCTCGGGATCGCCCGGCCCGGCATCGACGACAGCTTCTTCGAGCTCGGCGGCGACAGCATCAGCTCCATCCGCCTGGTCTCCCGGGCCCGCGCCGCCGGCCTGGACCTCACCGTCAAGCAGGTCTTCCAGTGCCGCACGGTCGCCGCGCTCGCCGCGGCAGCCGGCGAACTGGCGCCGGACGGCGGGAGCCGGGGCGCCGACGACGGCACCGGCACCTTCCCGATGACACCGGTCATGCACTGGCTGTACGCCCAGCAGGGCCCCGTCGAGGGCTTCAACCAGTCCGTGACGGTCCGCGTCCCCGCGGCACTCGGCGCCCAGCGGCTCACCCGCGCCGTACAGACCTGGATCGACCACCACGACGTGCTGCGGCTGCGCATGACCCGCACCGACGACGGCGGCTGGCAGCCGGAGACGGCCGCCAGGGGCGCTCTGCCCGCCGGCACCGTCGTACACCGGGTGGACATCACCGGACTGTCCGCGCAGGAGCGGGACGCGGCCCTGACCGAACACGGGGAGCGGGCACGGCGCCGGCTCGACCCGGCCGGCGGCACCGTGGTCCAGCTCGTCTGGTACGACGCAGGGGAGGACACCCCCGGACTGCTGCACGTCCTCATCCACCATCTCGCCGTCGACGGTGTCTCCTGGCGCATCCTGCTGCCCGATCTGCAGGCCGCCTGGGAGGCGGCACGGGACGACCGTGCACCGGTCCTCTCCGACGTGCGCACCTCGTTCCGGCACTGGGCCCGGGAGCTCCACGCGCAGGCTCAGAAGCCGGAGACGGAGGCCGGACTCCCGCTGTGGACGGACGCGCTGTCCGACCCTTGCAGTGCCGAACTGCTGCCCGGTATCAGGCCGTTGGACCCGGGCGCCGACACGGCGCGCACCGTCCGCGACCTGACGCTCACCCTGCCGCCGCGGCGCCTCGAACCGCTTCTGACGACCGTCCCCGCGTCGTTCCACGCCTCCGTCAACGACGTCCTGCTCACCGGCTTCGCCCTCGCCGTCCGGGAATGGCGCCGCCGCCGCGGACAGCTCGCGGCCAGGGGAGTCCTCGTCGACCTGGAGGGCCACGGCCGCGAGGACGTCGTGGAGGGCGCGGACGTGTCCGCCACGGTCGGCTGGTTCACCAGCATCCACCCCGTCCTGCTGACCCCCGGCCCGCTGCGCTGGGCGGAGCTCAGGGCGGGCGGGCCCGGTGTCGGGGCGTGCCTCAAGGCGGTCAAGGAACAGCTGCGCGCCCTGCCCGGCAACGGCGTCGGCTACGGCATGCTCCGCCACCTCAACCCGCGCACCGCGCCCCGGCTCGCCCACCTCGCCACACCGCAGATCGGCTTCAACTACCTGGGACGGTTCTCCGTGGCGGGCGGAGCCGACGACGGCCTGTGGACCATGGTGAACGCGCTGCCGTCCCCCGCCCCGCGCGACGCCGACGCGGCCGTCCCGCACGCACTCGAAGTCAACGCGATCACCGAAGACCTGCCCGGCGGCCCCCGGCTGCGCGCCACCTGGTCCTGGCCGTCCGGACTCCTCGACGAACCGGACGTGCGCGAGCTGGGCGAGCTGTGGTTCGAGGCGCTGGACGCCCTCGTCCTGCACACCGCGGGCCTCGACACCGGGCTGCACACGCCCTCCGATCTCTCCCTCGGCCTCTCCCAGGACGAGATCGACGCACTGGAAGCAGAACTGGGGATGCTCTGATGAAAAAGCAGTCCGTACTGGAAGACGTCCTCGCACTGACGCCCCTCCAGGAAGGCATGTTCTTCCACTCCTGGTACGACCGGTCCGACGGCCACGACGACGCCGACGGCACCGACGTCGATGTCTACGGCGTGCAGATGGTCCTCGACCTGACCGGCCCGCTGCGCGCGGACCACCTCAAGGCGTCGGCGGCGGCCCTGCTGCGGCGCCACCCCAACCTGCGGGCCGGCTTCCGCCAGCGGCCCGACGGCCAGCCGATCCAGGTGATCCACCGTGCCGTGCCGCTGCACTGGGAGGAACGCGACCTCGGAGCCGGGGGTGGTGACACCGAGCGGCTGCTGGCGGAGTTCCTCGCCGCCGACCGTGTCCGCCGCTTCCCGCTGGAGACGCCGCCGCTGATGCGGTTCACGCTGCTGCGGACCGCGCCCGACCGGCACCGGCTGGTCGTCTCCAGCCACCATCTGCTCCTGGACGGCTGGTCCAACTCGCTCCTCGTACGCGAGCTGTTCACGCTGTACGAACACGGTGGCGACGACGTGGCGCTCCCCCCGGCCGTGCCGTACCGCACCTACTTCGACTGGCTGGCGGCCCAGGACGACGACGCCGCCGAGGACGGCTGGCGGCGGGCGCTCGACGGGCTGCCCGGTCCTTCGCTGATCGCACCCGCCGACCCGGGCCGGGCCACGGTCCCGCCGGAGCGGGTGCGGGCCGTCTTCCCCGAGAACTTCGGCGGAGAGCTGGAACGGTTCGCCCGCGCGCGGGGCCTGACCGTGAACACCGTGGTCCAGGGCGCCTGGGCGGTCGTGCTCGGCCGGCTCACCGGCCGCGACGACGTCGTCTTCGGCACCCTGGTCTCCGGCCGGCCGCCGGAGATCGAGGGCATCGAGTCGATGATCGGGATGTTCATCAACACCGTCCCCGTCCGCGTCCGCCTCGACCCGTCCGCCCCCGTCCTCGCCACCCTCGAACGGCTCCAGCAGGAACAGCACGCGGGCCTCGCCCACCACCTCGGCCTCGCCCGGCTCCAGCGGATCGCCGGCGACGGGGACCTGTTCGACACCTTCCTCGTCTTCGAGAACTACCCCGGTGACGACGGCACCCGGCCCTCCTACGCGGGCGTACGCGTCGAGGTCGCGGGAGGCCACGACTCCGCGCACTACCCGCTGCGCCTCGTCGCCGGACTCACCGGTGAGCGGCTGGAGGTCGAGCTCGAACACCGTCCGGACCTCGTCGAGAAGGACGAGGCCGAGGCCGTGCTCGGCGCCCTCACGGCCGTGCTCGGCGCCATCGTCGGCGCACCCGAGCGGCACGTCGCCGACCTCGACTGCCCGCTCCCCGAGGGCTTCCGGCGCATGACGGCCGAGGCTCCCGCGACCACCGGAACCCCGCAGCGCACCACCGCCGCCACCGGCGCCACCGCGGTCACCGAGGACGTGCTCCGCGGGATCTTCGAGAGCGTCCTCGGCCGCCCCTGCCCGGGGAACGACGAGAGCTTCTTCGCCCTCGGCGGCCAGTCGCTCACCGCCGTCCGGCTGCTCGCCCGCATCCGCACCGTCTTCGGCGCGGAACTCCCCGTACGGACCGTCTTCGAGACACCGACCATCGCCGGTCTCGCCGCCCGGATCGCCGGCGCGGACACCAGCCGCCCCGCCCTGGCCCCGGCGGCCCGCCCCGAGCGGCTGCCCATGTCGTACGCGCAGCGCAGCCTCTGGTTCGCCTTCCAGCTGGAGGGCCCGAGCCCCACGTACAACATCCCGCTGCCGCTCCGGCTGCGCGGTGAGCTCGACCGCGAGGCGCTGACCGCGGCGGTGGCGGACGTGGTGGACCGGCACGAGGCACTGCGCACCCGCTTCGCCGACCGGGACGGCGAGCCCTGCCAGGTGGTACTTCCCGCCGACGCGGCGTCCGTCCCCACGGAGTTCGTCCCCGTCGACGGCGAGGCCGAGCTCGCGGCGGCGCTCGCCGAACGGACCGGGTACTGCTTCGACCTCGCCAGGGAGACTCCGCTGCGCATGACGCTGCTGCGGATCTCGGAGCACGAGCACGTCCTGCTGCTGCTCATGCACCACATCGCGGGCGACGGCTCGTCGCTCGCACCGCTCGTGCGGGACCTCGCCACGGCGTACGGTGCGCGCCGCCGGGGGGAGGCACCGCACTGGGAACCCCTGCCGGTGCAGTACGCCGACTACGCCCTGTGGCAACGCGAGCTGCTGGGCTCCGAGTCCGACCCCGAGAGCGTGCTCTCCCGGCAGATCGCCCACTGGAGCCGACAGCTCCAGGGCGCGCCGGAACTCCTCGACCTGCCGCTGGACCACCCGCGGCCCACCGTCGCCACCCACCGCGGAGCGACGGCCCCCTTCACACTGGACGCCGGAACGCACCAGCGGCTCGCCGACCTGGCCCGGCAGTCCGGAACCACGCTGTTCATGGTGCTCCAGGCCGGCCTCGGCGTGCTGCTGTCACGGCTCGGCGCGGGCACCGACATCCCGGTCAGCACGGTCGCCGCCGGCCGCACCGACGAGGCCCTGGAAGGGCTCGTCGGCTACTTCATCAACAGCCTCGTACTGCGTACCGACCTCTCCGGCGACCCGACCTTCCTGGAGCTCCTCGAACGGGTCCGCCGCACCGACCTCGCGGCCTACGCCCATCAGGACGTGCCCTTCGAACGCGTGGTGGAGGCGGTCAACCCCGCCCGTACCCTGGCGCACGCGCCGCTCGCGCAGGTCGCGCTCGTCCTGCAGAACACGGGCGCCGCCGCGCTCGAACTGCCGGGTCTGCAGGTCTCCTTCGAGGGGGACAGCGAGGGCGCCGCCAAGGTCGACCTGGCCTTCAACCTGACCGAGTCCCGCACGCACGACGGCCGCCCGGCCGGCATCGGCGGACAGCTCGAGTACGCCGCCGACCTCTTCGACCCGGCGACCGCCCGGCAGCTCACCGAACGCCTCGCCCGGCTCCTCGCGCACGCCGCCGCCGCGCCGAAGACCGCCGTCGGACGGCTCGACGTGCTCGGCGCGGACGAGCGCGGCGCCCTGCTCCAGGACGGCGGCCGGCGGCGCCCGGGTCCGCTGCCCGCCACCTTCCCGGAGCTGTTCGAACGCCAGGTGCTGCGGACCCCCGACAGCCCGGCCCTCGACACCGGCGCCACGGTCCTCAGCTACACCGAACTCAACGAGCGCGCCAACCGTGTGGCCCGGCTGTTCATCGCGCACGGGGCCGGCCCCGAGCGCCCCGTCGCCGTCGCCCTGCCGCGCGGGGCGCACCTGGTCGAGGCGGTCGTCGCCGTCCAGAAGGCGGGAGCGGTGTATCTGCCGCTGGACCCCGACTATCCGGCCGAGCGGCTGTCCGCGATGGTGGCGGACGCCGGCCCCGTCCTGCTGGTGAGCACCACGGGGCTCGCGGACGCGCTGCCGCGCCCCGACGGCGTCCCCGTGCTCCTGATGGACGACCCCGCGACCGCCGCCGCATGGGGCCGCCTGCCCGGCGGGGACGTCACCGACGCGGAGCGGACCACACCGCTGCGCGCCGAGCACCCCGCGTACACGATCTTCACCTCCGGATCGACGGGACGCCCCAAGGGAGTCGTGGTCCCTCACACCGGTCTCGCGGCCTTCGCCGCCAACCAGGCCGCGCACTACGCGACCGGGGAGGGCAGCCGCGCGCTCCAGCTCGCCTCGCCCAGCTTCGACGTGTCGGTGGCGGAGCTGTCCTGGTCGCTGCTGTGCGGCGGCTGCCTCGTCGTCCCGGAGTCCGTCCCCACCGGGGCGGAACTCGTCGAGGTCCTGCGCCGGCGGCGGATCACGCATCTGATGATCCCGCCGTCCGTCCTGGCGGAAGTGCCCCGCGCCGCACTGCCCGAACTGCGCGTGATGATCAACGGCGCCGAGGAACTCCCCGCGGAACTCGCCGAGTTCTGGGGCCGCGACCGCCTCCTCATCAACGCCTACGGCCCCACCGAGGCCACCTGCGACGTCAGCTTCGCGGTGCGCGATCCGCAGGCCGCGGGGCGCACGGCGGTCATCGGGCGTCCCATCGACGGGGCGCGGGTGTACGTCCTCGACCGGAACCTGGAGCCCGTGCCCGCCGGTGTGGTGGGCGAGCTGTACGTCGCCGGTTCCGGCGTGGCCCGCGGCTATCTGGGCAGGCCGGACACGACCGCCGAGCGCTTCGTCGCCGACCCCTTCGGCACCCCCGGCACCCGGATGTACCGCACCGGCGACCTCGCCCACTGGGACGCGGACGGGCAGCTGCACTTCCGCGGGCGCGCCGACAGCCAGGTCAAGGTGCGTGGCTTCCGTATCGAACCGGGCGAGGTCCAGGCCGCCGTGGGCAGCTGCGCCGGGGTGGCCCGCGCCGTGGTGACGGTCCGCGAGGACCGGCCGGGCGACCGGCGCCTGGTCGCCTACGTGCAACAGGAGCCGGGAGCCCCCGCGCTGAGCGTCGCCGCGCTGCGCGACGAGGTCGGCCTGCTGCTGCCGTCGTACATGGCGCCCTCCGCCTACGTCGTCGTCGACACCTGGCCGCTGACGCCCAACGGCAAGCTGGACCGCCGCGCCCTGCCCGCGCCCGCCCCGGTCCGGGGGCAGGCCACCCGGCCGCCGCGCTCCCCCCAGGAGGAGCTGCTGTGCGGTCTGTTCGCCGAGGTCCTCGGCGCCGAAGAGGTCGGCGTCGACGACAACTTCTTCGAACTGGGCGGCCATTCGCTCCTCGCCACCCGCCTCGTCCGCCGGGTGAAGGAGACGCTGGGCGGCTCCCCGGCGCTGCGCGACGTCTTCGCCGCACCGACCCCGGCGCGGCTCGCGGCCCAGCTCGCCGACGGCGGGGACGGCGGGTTCGACGTGATGCTGCCGCTGCGCAGCACGGGCAGCGCACCGCCGCTGTTCTGCGTGCATCCGGTCGCCGGATACAGCTGGCGGTACGCCGCCCTGCTCGGCCCCCTGGGTCCCGAACACCCCGTCTACGCCCTGCAGTCGAGGGGCCTGGACGGAGTGGAGCCGCTGGCGGAGTCGCTGGACGCGATGACCGCGGACTACGTCCGGGAGATCCGCGCCGTACAGCCCGAGGGGCCCTACCACCTGCTCGGCTGGTCGCTGGGCGGGATCATGGCCCACGCGGTGGCGACCGAGCTCCAGGCGCAGGGCCAGGAGGTCGCGCTGCTGGCCGTCCTCGACGCCTATCCGGCCCTGCCCGACGGGCCCGGCACGGGCGGGCCCGAGGAGATCCTCACCGAGATGTACGAGGGCTACGCCGCCATCCACGGGCTGCCCGAAGGCGCTCCGCAGGAGCCGCCGTCCACCGAGCTGATGCGGGCCCGGATCACCGACTGGCTCGGCCGCGGCGAGAGCGAACTGCGCCATCTCGACACCGCGCAGCGGGCGGTGGCGCTGGACGTCATGGTGAACAACGTGACCCTCACCAACGAGCGCGGACCGGGCCGCTTCCGCGGCCCGATGCTCCTGGTGGTGGCGACCCGGAAGCAGCAGGAGTGGACGGAGCCGCAGATGTGGAAGGAGTTCCTCGACGGCGAACTGGAGATCCGGGAAGTGGACTGCGAGCACTCCCGGATGCTCGATCCGGGACCGGTCGCCGAGATCTGCGCGGGACTCGCGCCGCGGATCGTCCGGTGACGGGAGTGCTCGGAGTGCTCGGCGGCATGGGGCCGCTGGCCTCCGCCGAGTTCCTGCGGACGGTGTACGGGGGGCGGTGGCCGGGGCCCGAGCAGTCCCGCCCCCGTGTGCTCCTCGACTCCGACCCGGCCTTTCCCGACCGCACCGAGGCGATCATGCGGGGCGAGGTGCGGGAGATGACGGGCCGGCTCGCGGACCGCATAGGGCAGTTGGTGGAGCGGGGCGCCGACCAGGTGGTCGTGGTGTGCTTCACGGCCCACCACTTCCTCCGGTACCTCGATCCGGCGCTGCGCGAGCGCGTGATGTCCCTGCTGGAGACGACCACGGAGGAACTCGCCCGCACCCGAGGCCGGTTCCTGATGCTCGCCACCGAGGGCAGCCGGCGGACCCGGATCTTCGAGTCGCAGCCCGGCTGGGAGGGTGTGGCCCGCCGGGTGGTGTGGCCCGACGAGGCCGACCAGGCGCGCGTGCACCGGCTGATCTACCGGATGAAGACCGAGGGGCCGCTGCCCCGCGAGGCGCTCGGCGAGGTGGAGCGCCTCCGCGAGCGCTACGACTGTGCGGGCGTCGTGCTCGGCTGCACCGAGTTCCACCTGGTCTCGGCGGAGCTGACGGCGCGGTACGGGGCCGACCGGACGGTCGACGCCCTGCGTACGCTCGCGGGCCGGCTCGCGGCCGGGGCGGTCGGCCGTCAGGTCGTGCCGAGCAGCCTGCCGAGCTCGCTGACCACGGAGGAGGCGTGCTCCATCAGGTAGAAGTGGTCGCCCGACAGGACCTTCAGCTCGAAGGGCCCGTCCGTCACCGCCGACCAGGCCCGCATGTCGTCCTCGTCGACATGCGGGTCGCGGTCGCCGAGCAGAGCGGTCACCGGGGCCTTGATACGGGGCACGGGGTCGGCGGGCCGGTAGTCGTCGATCAGCCGGTAGTCGCTGCGGATCATGGGCAGCAGCAACTCCCGCAGCTCCGGATGGTCCAGGGCGGCGGACAGCGTCCCGCCGAGCTCCATCACGTCCCGCACCAGCACCTCGTCGCTCTCCCGGGAGATCCCCGAGGGCCGCAGCCGTGCGGGCGCACCACGGCTGGACACCACCAGCCTCGTGACGGACTTGCCGTGCCGCTCCTCCAGCCGCAT
Organism: Streptomyces sp. NPDC002004; assembly: GCF_053593975.1. Taxonomy (NCBI): domain Bacteria; kingdom Bacillati; phylum Actinomycetota; class Actinomycetes; order Kitasatosporales; family Streptomycetaceae; genus Streptomyces; species Streptomyces sp. NPDC002004. The sequence continues at coordinate 162,707 of NZ_JBSFDP010000015.1, read as the reverse complement.
CGCCACCTCGTGGGCCACCGATGCGCCCATGCTGTGCCCGAAGAAGGCGAACGGCCGGTCCAGGGCGCCCAGCAGCGCATCGGTGATGCCGTCGGCGAGGTCGTCCATCCGTTCGGTGCACGGCACCGTGATCCGGTCCTCCCGGCCGGGGTAGCAGACCGCGACGAGTTCGACGTCCGCGGGCAGCCACTGCGGCCACCCGCGGAAGAAACTGGCGGCGCCGCCGCCGTGCGGGAAGCAGATCAGGCGCATCCGCGGGTCCGCCACGGCGCGGGGGCGGCGGAACCACTCCGGGTCCAGGAAGGCAGTCATGGTCGTCCTTCGGGGAGACGGCACAAGGAAGTAGCGCACCGTAGCGAGCGGCCCTATCGGTGTCCTATCACTGCCCCGCACGCCCCTGTCGGGAACCGGCCGGCGCGACCTCCGGGCCGCACCGGCGGACGACATGGGGGACCGCCGGCGCAGGGCATCGGGAACGGTCGCGGGCGACACCCGGCAGCGGGCGGTGGACGACACCGGACGACGGGCCGTGGACGACACCCGGCGACCGGCCGGCGATAAGAAGCCGATGACGGCGCAATGACCACCCCGCCTAGCGTGCCTGACCGATACGTGACGTGAAGCGGATCAGCGCAGGTCAGGGAGTCCACTGTGTACGACGTCATCGTGGTCGGGGCGCGCTGCGCCGGGGCCTCGACAGCCATGCTCTTCGCCCGTGCCGGGTACCGGGTGCTGATGGTGGACCGCGCGGAGTTCCCCCGGGACACCCTCAGCACGCTCTACATCCACCAGCCGGGCGTGGCCCTGCTGCGCCGCTGGGGCGTGCTCGACAAGGTGATCGCCACCGGCTGCCCGCCGCTGGACCGCGCCGTCTACCAGTGCGCCGACATCCGCATCGAGGGGTGCTCGCTGCCGGTCGACGGCCACCGGCCGGCGTACGCGCCCCGGCGCCATCTCCTGGACGAGATCCTCGCGGACGCCGCCGTCGCCGCGGGAGCGGAGTTCCGTCAGGGCTGCACCGTCACCGACGTGCTCTGCGACGACGAGGGCCAGGCGAACGGCGTCCGCTGCCGCACCGCGGACGGCCGGGAGACCGAGGAGCATGCGCGCCTGGTGGTCGGCGCCGACGGCATGCGCTCCCGTGTCGCCGGCCTGGTCGACTCCCGCATCACCGTCGAACACCCCGCGGCCACCTGTGCCTACTACACGTACTGGGAAGGCGTCACCGACCGCTTCGAGCTGTACGAGGCGCCGGGCCGCTGGGTCGGCACCGTCCCGACCAACGACAACGCCACCCTCATCGCGGCCTACTTCCCGCAGAACGCATTCGACCAGGTCCGCAAGGACGCGATGGGCTCCTACCTGGAGGCGATTCGCACCACCGCCCCCGAGCTGCACCACAAGATCGCGTCCAAGTCCCCGCTGGAACGCCTGCACGGCACCGGCGACCAGCGGAACTACTTCCGTGAGGCGGCCGGGCTCGGCTGGGCCCTGGTGGGCGACGCGGGCCACCACAAGGACTCCATCACCGCCCGCGGCATCACCGACGCCTTCCGCCAGGCGCAGCTCCTGGCGGACTGCGTCGGCGGCGACCTGGCCGACCCGGAGAAGCTGCTGGACGCCCTGGAGGAGTACGCCGTGCAGCGCGACGAGATGCTGCTCGACGCCTACTACTCCACGCTGTCGGTGGCCGAGCTCCAGGTGCCCGAGCACCGGCTGTCCATGCTGCGCGTCATCGCGGGCGACCAGCAGCTCATGGACCGCTACTTCGCGACGCTGGCCGGCGCGCTGAGCGTCGAGGAGCTCTACACGCCCGAGGTGTCGGCCCGCATGTGAGACGCCCCGGCTCCGCGTACCTCCCACCGCACCGCCCGCCCCGCCGGAGCATCCCGCAGCTCGCGGCCGAAGAACGACGCCAGGCGGGAGCGGGTGGTGCGGATCGCGGTGCTCGGCGGGACGGTGCCGATGTTCTCGACCACGGTGCTGCGCGGCAGACCGAGACGGCGGGCGATCTGGGGGAGCAGTGCCACGGCGTCCGTGTACGTCGCGTGCGACGCGCCGCGCAAGGTCAGCTCCTCGCGCCGCCCGGTGCTGTGCCGCCACAGCGCACCCCAGGAGGGCACCGTCCGGTGGTCGTTGCCCTCCTTGCCGATCAGCAGGAAGGGCCGCGCCAGACCGTCGGCAGCCGCCGAGGACAGATGCCCGGGGTCGTGGTCGTCCTGCACATGGGCGAGGACACCGTCGAGGTCGGCCGCCGCCGCGATCCTCGGGTCGTCGTGCATCGTCTGCACCGCGGTGAAGCCGCCGGCCGAGTGCCCGAACATGCCGATCCGGCGCAGGTCCAGGCACCCGAGCAGCCGGCGCTGGGCCGCGCCCGGCAGCTGGTCCAGCACGAAGCGGGCGTCGGCCACCCGCACGGACAGGGCCTTGCGCAGCAGCGCCGTGGCATCACCGCGGCCCTGTGCGACCTGGGCGAACCGCGCGGGCAGCACGCTGCGTTCGACGCGTCCGCCGGGGAACTGCACGGCGGACGCGTCATACGTGTGGTCGATGGTCACCACGACGTACCCACGGGAGGCGAGGTCGTCGCAGAGCGTGCTGCCCAGCGAGCGCGGGTCGAGCACCCCGGGCGAGTAGCAGACGACCGGGTACGGTCCGTGCCGCTCGTCCACGGGGGCGCCCTGGTGCGCATGGGTGCGGGTGGCGGACCAGTCGACCCTGCCGCCGGGCACCCCGCTGAAGTTGTTCAGCGCCGCGAACCCCGCGGCCTCACCGGGCAGTATCTGCGCGGCCGTCGGGAAGGCATCCACGGCGCGGGCCGGGTAGCGCAGGCTCACCATCAGCTCCCGGCTCGGCCGCGCGGCCACCCACGGGTCGGGACGTGCGGTGTCGACCAGCCGCAGTGAGACGGTCCCGACGGCGAACGGTCCGCCGGGCTCCGGCAGCACCAGACGCAGCGGCCCGGCGCCGCCCGGTACGAAGCCCGTGGCCGCCGCCAGCAGTACGGAGCGACGAGTCTGCATGGAACCTCCTGCCGTGCATACGCCCAGGTCACGGCGGCGGCCCGGACCGGGGCGCCCGCCGACACCTCAACGAGCCCCGGCCGTGCGCGTCACGAGCTGCGGCGTTCGGCTGACCCACCCGGGTGCCACCCGCGAGCCTCCGGGCGGCGCGGTGCGGAGCCGGCCCGGCCCGTACGGGGCTGGGCACCGGTCTCCGTGCGGTGGGAGGCGGCGTCAGTAGACGTCGCGGACGTAGCGCTTCTCCGCGGCCAGGCGCCGGACGAAGGCGGTGGCTTCGTCACCGTCCATACCGCCGTGGGTGGCGATGAGCTCCCTGAGCGCCTGGTCGACGTCCTTGGCCATGCGTCCCGCGTCGCCGCAGACGTAGAAGTGGGCGCCGTCCTGGAGCCACTGCCACAGGCGGGCGCCGTTCTCGCGCATCCGGTCCTGGACGTAGACCTTGTTGCGCTGGTCGCGGGAGAAGGCGAGGTCGAGCCGGTCGAGATGGCCGGATGCCCGGAACGCCTCCAGTTCCTCGCGGTAGTAGAAGTCGGTGGCCTGCCGCTGTTCGCCGAAGAAGAGCCAGTTGGGGCCGGTGTGGCCGCGGGCCCGGCGGTCCTCCAGGAAGCCGACGAAGGGTGCCACGCCGGTTCCGGGCCCGACCATGATCATGGGCGTTGCGGGGTCGGCGGGCGGGCGGAAGTGCGGTGAGCGCTGTACGAAGACCTGTACCGGGCCGTCGTCCGCACAGTCGGCGAGGTAGGTCGAGCACACACCCTTGCGGTGCCGGCCGAGGTCGTTGGTGTAGCGGACGACGGAGACGGTGAGACGGACCTCGCCGGGGTGCGCGAGCGGGCTGGAGGAGATGGAGTACAGACGGGGCTGGAGGCGCCTGAGCACGGCGGTCCACTCCGCCGCGGACGCGCGGACGGGGTACGCGGCGACCACGTCGGCGGCCTGGCGGCCCCAACTCCACTTCGCCAGTGCGTCCTTGTTGCCGGGCCGCAGCAGGCGCTTCAGCTCCTGGCCGCCGGTGCGGTCCGCCACGAACCTGAGCAGATCGGTGGAGATGCGGGCGATGTCCAGGCGGGTGCGCAGTGCTTCTTCGAGGGGGATACGGGCGTCGTCGCCGAGGTCGACGGGTTCGTCGGGGTCCAGCCCGGTGAGGGCGAGCCATTCGGCGACGAGACCGCCGCCGTTGGCCGGCCATACGCCGAGGGCGTCACCGGCGTCGTGGGCGAGTGCGCCCTCGCGGGTGTCGAAGGCGAACTGCCGTACCTCCTTCTGGGAACCCGGCAGGCTCAGCAGCCTGTTGCCGACGAGCAGGGTGGCGAACGGCGATGCCCTGGTGAATCCGGCGGGTGCGGGTGCGGGTGCGGGTGCATGTGCGGGTGCGGCCGGCGGGGAGGCGACGGCCGGTGCGGTCGCGGCGGCTGCGGTGTCGCCGGGCCCGGGGGCGTTCGACCCGTCTCCCTCCGCGGTCACGGGGCGCCCGTCCTCGGCTGCGGCCAGGGCGGTGACGACCTCGCCGAGCCACTGCTCGGCGGCGCCCTCGAAGTCGGGCTCGCAGTCGGCGCGGGCGACGAGCCGGGTGGCCCCGAGTGCGTCGAAGCGTTCGTCGAGCCGGCGGCCGTGACCGCAGAAGTCGTCGTAGGCGGAGTCGCCGAAGGCGAGCACGGCGTACCGGATTCCCTCCAGCCGTCCGGTGTCCGGGGCGGACAGCGCCTGCCAGAAGCCGGCGCCGTTGTCGGGGGCGTCGCCGTCGCCGAAGGTACTGGTGACGATCAGCAGGTCGGTGCCGGTGGTGAGCTGCGACGGCGCGACGTCCGCCATGGGCAGCAGTTCCGGGGTGCGGCCCGTCTCGGTGAGCTGGGCGGCGGCCATGGCGGCGAACTCCTCGGCGTTGCCGGTCTGCGAGGCCCACAGGATGAGCAGACGGCGGGTCGGTACGGCCGTGCCACCCGCCGGTCCGCCGCTCTGCGCGGGCGCCGGGGCGGCCGCGGGGCCGACGGCCGCGGCGGTGCGGGAGAACATGCCGGCGAGGACGCCGTCGACCCACAGCGCGGAGTCGGGGGCGAAGGGCGCGTCCTGCGGCAGCACCGGGACGTCTCCGTCGGGCGGCGCCAGGGCGAGACCCGCGAGATACCCGGAGAGATAGCGGCGCTCCGGCTCGGCCAGTGGTACGGGGGCGAGGTCGGCGATGCCGAACAGCGTGGCGAGTGCGGGGACGGCGGAGTCCGCCGGGGCCGCGGCCGGGGCGGGGAGTACGGGCGCCGCGTGGCGCGCGGTGGCCGTCGGGGCGGCCTCGGGCCGGGTGTCCGGGCGGGCAGCCGCGAGGGGGGCGGCGGTCCTGGTGAGCGTGACGGCGCATGCCTTGAACTCGGGCTGGAAGGAGACCGGGTCGACGGCGTCGTTCGTGACGGCGTTGATGCTGAGGTACTCGCCGAACAGGTCGTTCCAGTGGAAGGGGGCGAAACAGGTGCCCCTCCGGACCCGGTCGGTGACCACCGCGGGCAGCACGGCGCGCCCCCGGCGGGAGGCGACCTCCACGTGGTCGCCCTCCGCGATCCCGAGGGCGCCGGCGTCCTCGGGGTGGACCTCCACGAAGGGGCCGCGGTCGAGCCTGGCGAGCTTGGCGACCTTTCCGGTCTTCGTCATCGTGTGCCACTGGTGCTGGAGGCGGCCCGTGTTGAGGACGAACGGGTAGTCGTCGTCCGGGAGTTCGGCCGGCGGCAGGTGCGGGCGGGGGAAGAACTGCGCCCGTCCGCTCGCGGTCGGGAAGGCCAGCCGGGGGCGACTGCCGTCCTCCCGTTCCAGGAGCGTCTGGCTGACGCCGTCGTTGAGGTAGCGGACCGGGCTGCGGTCCGGGCCGTCGGCGGCCGGTGCCGGCCACTGGACCGGCGTGGTGCGCAGCCGTTCGTAGGTCACGCCGCGCAGGTCCCAGCCGGTCCCCGGGTTCCACGCCCGCTTGAGCTCCTCGAACACCTCCTCGGACGAGGTGTAGTCGAATGCTTCGGCGAAGCCCATCGCGCAGGCCACCCGGGCGATCAGCTGCCAGTCGGGCAGCGCCTGTCCCGGCGGGTCGACGACCCCTTGCACGAGGGTGAGGTTTCGCTCGGAGTTGATCATGATGCCGTCCGACTCGGCCCACAGCGTCGCGGGCAGGACGACATCGGCGTACGCGTTGGTCTCGGTCTCGGCGAAGACGTCCTGCGTGATGACGAGTTCGGCGGCCTCCAGACCGGCGATGACGGTCCGGCGGTTGGCGACCGATGCGACCGGGTTGGTGCAGATGATCCAGCACGCCTTGATGTCGCCGGCGGCCATCTGCTCGAACATCTCGACCGTGCCGCGTCCGACCTCGGTACGCAGTGAACCCCGGGGGATGTTCCACAGGTCCTCGATGAAGGCGCGCTCGGTGTCGACCAGTACGGAGCGCTGGCCGGGCAGGCCGGGGCCCATGTAGCCCATCTCGCGGCCGCCCATGGCGTTGGGCTGGCCGGTCAGCGAGAAGGGTCCGGACCCCGGGCGGCAGATGGCGCCGGTGGCGAGGTGCAGGTTGATCAGGGCGTTGGTGTTCCAGGTGCCGTGGGTGGACTGGTTCAGCCCCATGGTCCAGCAGCTCATCCACTCGCCGGCCTCGCCGATCCACTGTGCGGCCCGGCGGATGTCGCCCTCCGCGAGGCCGGTGATCTCCGCGACCCGGTCGGGCGGGTAGTCCGCGAGGAAGGCGGGCATCTCCGGCCAGCCCTCGGTGAACTCGGCGATGAACTCCTCGTCGGTGTGACCGTTCGCGACCAGCAGGTGCAGCAGCCCGTTGAGCAGCGCGAGGTCGGTGCCGGGCCTGATCTGCAGGAAGAGGTCGGCCTTGTCGGCGGTGGCGTTGCGGCGCGGGTCGACGACGATCACTCTGGCCCCGGCCGACTTGACCCGGTCCATCATGCGCAGGAAGAGGATCGGGTGGCAGTCGGCCATGTTGGCGCCGATGACGAAGAAGACGTCCGCCCGGTCGAAGTCCTGGTAGGAGCCGGGCGGCCCGTCCGCGCCCAGCGACAGCTTGTAACCGGATCCGGCGGAGGCCATGCACAGCCGGGAGTTCGACTCGATCCGGTTCGTCCGGACGAAGCCCTTGGCCAGCTTGTTCGCCAGGTACTGCGCCTCCAGGGACATCTGCCCGGACACGTAGAAGGACAGGGCGTCCGGCCCGTGCTCGTCCAGGATCGCCCGCAGCCGGCGGGCGACCGACGCTATGGCCTCGTCCGTGTCCGTCCCGACCGGCTGGGCGCCACGCTCGGCACGCACCAGCGCCTTCTCCGCACGCCCGGGCGCGGCCATCATGTCCGCGCTCGTGGCCCCCTTGGTGCACAGGCGGCCGGAGTTCGTGGGGTGCGCCTTGTCCCCGGACACCTTCGCCGCACGGCGGCGCCCGTCGGCATCCCGCGCCACGTCCAGCACGATCCCGCACCCGACCCCGCAGTACGAGCAGACCGTGCGGACCCCGCCGTCCTCCGAGCCAGATGCCACCGAACCCCCACCCCGCGGTGCGTGTACCTCCCGGACCGGGCCGATCCGCCGGTGGCGGGCCGGCCCACGACCAGCACCGTAGGAAGATCGAATTTCCGGCCCGTACACGACGGGAGCGGCAGGGGTTACGCCCCACGCACACGCCGGCACCGCGCCGTGTGAGGCGAGCGGGCCCGAGGGGCGGACCGGCCGATGCACCGCCGCGGTCGCCGCCGGAGACGGACGACCACCCCGCCGGGCCCCGTGCGCAGGGTGCGGCGGACACGGTCCGCACGGGGCGGGAGCCCCTCGGCGGCGGTCTCCGGGGGACGGGGCCCGGGCCTTCCGACGCCCCTTACCCTGGAGGGATGAGCAGCAGCGACCGGAGCCACGCCGTGGACGTGATGAAGACCTATGCGATCCGCACCTACGGGTGCCAGATGAACGTCCACGACTCCGAGCGACTTGCCGGACTGCTCGAGGACGCCGGCTATGTGCGGGCGTCCGAGGACGCCGCCGAGGGCGATGCCGACGTCGTCGTCTTCAACACCTGCGCGGTGCGCGAGAACGCCGACAACCGGCTCTACGGCAACCTCGGCCGGCTCGCACCGATGAAGGCCAGGCGGCCGGGCATGCAGATCGCCGTCGGCGGCTGCCTGGCGCAGAAGGACCGCGACACCATCGTCAGGAGGGCGCCCTGGGTCGACGTCGTCTTCGGCACGCACAACATCGGCAAGCTGCCGGTGCTCCTGGAGCGCGCCCGCGTGCAGGAGGAGGCGCAGGTCGAGATCGCCGAGTCCCTGGAGGCGTTCCCGTCGACCCTGCCGACGCGCCGCGAGAGCGCCTACGCGGCCTGGGTCTCCATCTCCGTCGGCTGCAACAACACGTGCACCTTCTGCATCGTCCCCGCGCTGCGCGGCAAGGAGAAGGACCGCCGCCCCGGCGACATCCTCGCGGAGGTCGAGGCACTGGTCGGCGAGGGCGTCTCGGAGATCACCCTGCTCGGGCAGAACGTGAACGCCTACGGCAGTGACATCGGCGACCGCGAGGCCTTCAGCAAGCTGCTGCGCGCCTGCGGACGGATCGAGGGCCTGGAGCGCGTCCGCTTCACCTCGCCCCACCCGCGCGACTTCACGGACGACGTCATCGCCGCCATGGCCGAGACCCCCAACGTCATGCCGCAGCTGCACATGCCGCTGCAGTCCGGCTCGGACACCGTCCTGAAGGCGATGCGCCGCTCGTACCGCCAGGAGCGCTACCTCGGCATCATCGAGAAGGTGCGCGCCGCGATCCCGCACGCCGCGATCACCACCGACATCATCGTGGGCTTCCCCGGCGAGACCGAGGAGGACTTCGAGGAGACCCTGCACGTGGTCCGCGAGGCGCGCTTCGCGCAGGCCTTCACCTTCCAGTACTCCAAGCGTCCGGGCACCCCGGCCGCCGAGATGGAGGACCAGATCCCCAAGGAGGTCGTCCAGGCGCGCTACGAGCGGCTGGTCGCCCTTCAGGAGGAGATCTCCTGGGAGGAGAACAAGAAGCAGGTCGGCCGCACGCTGGACCTGATGGTCGCCGAGGGCGAGGGCCGCAAGGACGGCGCCACGCACCGGCTGTCCGGACGCGCCCCCGACAACCGCCTGGTCCACTTCACCAAGCCAGGCGAGGAGGTGCGCCCCGGCGACGTGGTGACCGTCGAGATCACCTACGCCGCGCCGCACCACCTGCTCGCCGAGGGCGAGGTCCTGGGCGTACGGCGCACGCGCGCGGGGGACGCCTGGGAGAAGCGGAACGCCGCCGAGGCCGCGAAGCCGGCCGGTGTGATGCTCGGTCTTCCGAAGATCGGCGTCCCCGAGCCGCTGCCGGTGGCCACCGGCAGCGGCTGCGGCTGCGACTGAGCCACATGAGCCGGGCGGCATCCCCACCGCCCGGTACCCCGGCTACGCTGCCGATCATGCTTGTTGCCGCCGCCGTGTGCCCCTGTCCGCCGCTGCTCGTACCCGAGGTCGCCACCGGAGCGGCACCGGAGCTCGCCGCAGTGCGCACCGCATGCTCGGACACCCTCGCCGTGCTCGCCGCCGCGCGGCCCGACCGGCTGGTCGTGGCCGGTCCGACGGACGAGAGCGGCGCCGGTGCGTACGCCGAGGGAACGCCCGGATCTTTCCGCGGCTTCGGTGTGGACCTCTCCGTACACCTGGGCGGTGAAGGTCCCCGGGAGGCGCAGCGGGAGCTTCCGCCCTCGCTCGCCGTCGCCGCCTGGCTGCTGGCGCGCACCGACTGGGCCGCCGGCCCCGTGGAGGGCCTCGGCGTGCCGCAGGACCTCGCGACCGAGCAGTGCGTCCGGGCCGGCCGGGAGATCGCCGGGCGGTCGGAGCGCGTGGCCCTGCTGGTGATGGGCGACGGCAGTGCCTCCCGCGGCCTGAAGGCGCCGGGATACCTGGACGAGCGCGCAGCGGCCTTCGACACGGAGGCCGCGCGGGCGCTCGGCGCGGCGGACACGGCGGCGCTCACGGCGCTCGACGCCGTGCTCGGCACCGAGCTGAAGGCGGCGGGGCGTGCCCCCTGGCAGGTCCTGGCCGGAGCGGCGGAGGGCGCCGCACTCACGGGAGCCCTGCTGTACGAAGGCGCGCCGTACGGCGTGGGGTACATGGTCGCGGCCTGGTCGTAGCCGCGCCGGCACCGGTCCGCCGCGGCCGACGGGCTCCGTGCGCGCCCGGAGGACACGGGGCGGGCCGCGTGCCGTGATCACCCATGCGATCACCCGCCGGAACGCTCACGGCGGAGTGCCACCCGGAACGCACACGGCGGACGGCCGGAGAGCGAATGCTCCGGCCGTCCGCCGGTGACGAGGTCGGTGCCCCGGGTGGGCGGCTCAGGGGGCCGGCGGAGGCGGCGGCGGGGAGGCCGACGGAGGCGTCGTACCGCCCTCTTCCGTCTGCTCGTGCGGCATGTCCTCCTTGTGCGCCAACCGCTCGTAGGCGCCCTTCGCCTTGTCGGTGTGCGAGTGGATCTTGTCGCTGTACTTGCCCTTGGTCTTCTCGTCGACCAGCTTGGCGGCCTTGTCCAGGCCGCGGTCGAACTTCTCCTCGTGCTGCTGCGCGAGGTCCGAGACCTTGTCCTTCGCGGGGGCGAGCTTGGTCTTCAGCGTGTCCTTGAAGCCCACGGGTTCACCTTCCTTCGCGCGGTACTACTTACGGGCGCCCTCGCCGGCCTCGTTGTCGGCAGCCTCCTCGACGCGCTGCTGTTTGGGAATCTCCACGCCCTCGGCTGTGGCGCCGGCCTTGGCCCCGGCGTCCCCGGCGTCGGTTCCCGGTGTCTCCTTCGCCTCCTCGGCCTCCGTGTGGACCGTCTCGGCGGCAGTCGCGGCCTCGGCGGTTGACGCCTCCTCCGTCCCCTTGGACCTGCGGAGGAACCGTGCAAAAACGCCCATAACTACTCCATAGCGTACTCGTGTGAGCGAAATCCCGCGCCGCCCGGTGCGTCCCCTCTGCGCCACCCGGGTCACCGGTTCTCGAAGACCGGCGGCCGGAACCTCGCAACTGGCAACGACCTCGGAACGGCGCCGTCACGTAACTCGTTCGGGAACCACCCGTGAGGTTTGCGAGACTGGGGCGGTGAGTAGCACAGCTCCCGCACCGCGGGTCATCGCCGTCGTCGGGCCGACCGCGGCCGGAAAGTCCGATCTTGGTGTCTTCCTCGCCCAGCAGCTCGGCGGCGAGGTCGTCAACGCCGACTCCATGCAGCTCTACCGCGGGATGGACATCGGCACCGCCAAGCTGACCCCGCAGGAGCGCGGAGGCATTCCCCACCACCTGCTCGACATCTGGGACGTGACCGAGGCGGCGAGCGTCGCCGAGTACCAGCGGCTCGCCCGCGCGGAGATCGACCGGCTGCTCGCCGAGGGCCGCACCCCCGTCCTCGTCGGCGGCTCCGGGCTGTACGTCCGCGGGGCCATCGACAACCTGGAGTTCCCCGGCACCGACCCGGACGTGCGAGCACGCCTGGAGGAGGAGCTGGCCCTGCGCGGCCCCGGCGCGCTGCACGCACGGCTCGCCGCCGCCGACCCCAAGGCCGCCGCGGCGATCCTGCCCGGCAACGGCCGCCGCATCGTGCGCGCCCTGGAGGTCATCGAGATCACCGGCCGCCCCTTCACCGCCAACCTCCCCGGCCACGACTCGGTCTACGACACCGTCCAGATCGGCGTCGACGTGGCGCGCCCCGAGCTCGACGAGCGCATCGCGGTGCGCGTCGACCGCATGTGGGAGGCCGGCCTCGTCGACGAGGTGCGTGCCCTCGAGGCGCAGGGCCTGCGCGAGGGGCGTACGGCGTCACGCGCCCTCGGCTACCAGCAGGTGCTCACGGCGCTCGCCGGCGAGTGCACCGAGGACGAGGCCCGCGCCGAGACCGTGCGGGCCACCAAGCGCTTCGCCCGCCGTCAGGACACGTGGTTCCGCCGCGACCCGCGTGTGCACTGGCTGAGCGGGGCGGCAGCCGACCGCGGGGAACTCCTCGGGAGTGCACTGTCGTTGGTCGAACGACCGGTCACAGCCTGATCACGTGATGGCATCGGGACGCTCCGGCCGTCATCCCGGCCTCTGACGCCGTGCCATCATCAACCATCGATCGACCAGTGGAGTCCGGAGTGGGAGGGCGCGTGGCGATGGAGGCCGGCCCTCGCGACACCGCACAGGGCGGAGAACCAGACACCGATCTCGGAGCGCAGCCGCACGGCGCGCGGCACGGGATCGCGGGCCCCGCGGCGGGCGCCCCGGACGGGCTGACGGCCGACGGCCCGCTGACCGCCGACGGGCCCCTGGCATCCGACGGTCCCGACGCGGCGCCGGGCGGAGTGACCGACGACGGCCCGGGCGAGGGCGAGATGACCGCCCCCGAGGTCGAGGTCGAGCTGCGCCCCCAGCGCCGGCTGCGCCTGTGGCAGCTCGCGCCGATCGTGGGGCTCGCCGCGGGTGGCTCGCTGATGTTCGCCTTCCCGCTGGCCTTCGAGTTCGGCGACGGCGGCCCCGTCGTGGCCATGCTCGGCCTGCTGATCTTCTCGTGCGCCGCGGGCTGGGGCATGATGGCCGCCCGCCGTGTGGGACACACCTGGCCGGGGCTGCCGCAGCGCGGATCCGGGCGCCGCCCCGACTGGCGGGTCGTCCTGGGGTACGCCGTGGTGGTCGCCGTGGTCGCGCTGCTCGCCGTGCTGCGCGTGGCCCGCCTGCGCTGACGCGGGCGCGCGCCGCCCGTGGCGCCGTCCCGAATCCGTGCCCACCCCTCGGACGGCCGCGGCCGAGTGCCGCGGCGACCCTTTACGATCGAGGAATGAGCACGCGGATCGCATTCCTCAAGGGCCACGGGACCGAGAACGACTTCGTGATCGTCCCCGACCCCGAGAACACCGTCGACCTGCCTCCCGCCTTCGCCGCCGCCCTGTGCGACCGCCGCGCGGGCATCGGCGGGGACGGTGTGCTGCACGTCGTGCGCTCCGCGGCGCACCCCGAGGCGCGGGCGATGGCCGCCGAGGCCGAGTGGTTCATGGACTACCGCAACGCCGACGGCTCGATCGCCGAGATGTGCGGCAACGGCGTGCGTGTCTTCGCGCGCTACCTCCAGCGCGCCGGCCATGTCTCCGAGGGTGACATCGCCGTGGCCACGCGCGGCGGCGTGAAGACCGTGCACATCGCCAAGTCGGCGGACGGCGCCGACGGCGACATCACCGTCGGCATGGGCAGGGCGGTGCTTGCCGAGGGCGACGTCACCGTCGGCGTCGGCGCGCACACCTGGCCCGCGCGCAACGTGAACATGGGCAATCCGCACGCCGTCGCCTTCGTCGACGACCTCGCGGACGCCGGCAATCTGTTCACGCCGCCGTCCTTCGCCCCCACGGCCGCCTACCCGGACGGGGTGAACGTCGAGTTCGTCGTCGACCGCGGCCCCCGCCACGTGGCGATGCGCGTCCACGAGCGCGGCTCCGGCGAGACCCGCTCCTGCGGCACCGGTGCCTGCGCCGTGGCCATCGCCGCCGCCCGCCGTGACGGCGCCGACCCGGCACGGACCGGCACTCCGGTGACCTACACCGTGGACCTGCCCGGCGGTCGGCTGCTGATCACCGAGCGGCCGGACGGCGAGATCGAGATGACGGGACCGGCCGTCATCGTCGCCGAGGGTGAGATCGACCCGGGCTGGTTCGAAACCGTAAACCTCTGATCCTTCGCTCGAATGGGTGATCCGTTTCACGCTCGGCGAGAGCCGGTGAGCACCGCGTGATGGGCTCGGTAGCATCAAGCACCGGCCACGACGGGGACACCCCGACCCTCTCCCCGGGCTGACCGCCCGAGGAGCCCCCGCCGCTCCGCCGGTCCACGCAGCCGGAGGTGCCCATGAGTGCGGAGGCCACAAACCCTGTGACGCCGGGCGTGGCGGTGCCCGAAGCGGGGCGCAGACGGAGCCGGCCCCGGCTCGACCTGCGGCGGCTCGGCCGGGCCGCGCTGCTCGGGCCGGCCACCCGCGACCGGCTGCCCGACGCCATCGGCCATGTCGCCGAGGCCCACCGCGCCCACCACCCGGACGCCGACCTGGAGCCGCTGCGCAGGGCCTACCTGCTCGCCGAGTCCTCCCACCGCGGGCAGATGCGCAAGAGCGGCGAGCCGTACATCACGCACCCCCTCGCGGTCACCCTGATCCTCGCCGAACTCGGCGCCGAGACCACGACCTTGACCGCGTCCCTGCTCCACGACACCGTCGAGGACACCGATGTGACCCTGGACCAGGTGGGCACGGAGTTCGGCGAAGAGGTCCGCTACCTGGTCGACGGCGTCACCAAGCTGGAGAAGGTCGACTACGGCGCCGCCGCCGAACCCGAGACCTTCCGCAAGATGCTCGTGGCCACGGGCAACGACGTGCGTGTCATGTCCATCAAGCTCGCCGACCGGCTGCACAACATGCGCACCCTCGGCGTCATGCGCCCCGAGAAGCAGGCCCGCATCGCCCGGGTCACCCGGGACGTCCTCATCCCGCTCGCCGAACGCCTCGGCGTCCAGGCCCTCAAGACGGAGCTGGAGGACCTGGTCTTCGCGATCCTCCACCCCGAGGAGTACGAACGGACGCGCGAACTGATCGCCGCGAACGCCGAGCGCGGCGACGAACCGCTCGCCGGCATGGCCGACGAGGTGCGCTCCGTGCTCCGCGACGCCGGCATCAACGCCGAAGTCCTCATCAGGCCGAGGCACTTCGTCTCCGTGCACCGGGTACGCAGGAAACGCGGCGAGCTGCGCGGCGCCGACTTCGGCCGCCTCCTCGTTCTCGTGAACGAGGACGCCGACTGCTACGGCGTGCTCGGCGAACTCCACACCTGTTTCACGCCGGTGGTCTCGGAGTTCAAGGACTTCATCGCCGTACCCAAGTTCAACCTGTACCAGTCGCTGCACACCGCCGTCGCCCTCCCGCGCGCCCGCACCAACGCGCTCGGCAGGGCCCCCATGGCCGTCGAGGTCGCCGAAGTCCTCATCCGTACGCACCAGATGCACAAGGTCGCCGAGGCGGGAGTGGTCGCGCTGGGCAACCCCTACACACCGGGCGGCGACGACACCGACGCGGGCACCGAGGGCGAGCGCGCGGACCCCACCCGCCCCGGCTGGCTCTCCCGGCTGCTCGACTGGCAGCAGGCGGCACCCGACCCGGACACCTTCTGGTCCACGCTGCGCGAGGACCTCGCCCAGGACCGCGAGGTCACCGTCTACCGGCCCGACGGCGGCACGATCGGACTGCCCGCGGGCGCCAGTTGCGTCGACGCCGCCTACGCGCAGTACGGCGAGGACGCGCACGCCTGCATCGGCGCCCGCGTCAACGGCCGTCTGGCGACGCTCAGCACGGTCCTGAGCGACGGGGACGTCGTTCAGCTCCTCATGGGCCAGGACGCCTCGTCCGGGCCCTCCAAGGAGTGGCTGGACCATGTGCGCACCCCCGCCGCACGGATCGCCATCGGACGCTGGCTCGCCGCCCACCCCGTCCCGGTGCCGCCCGCCGAGCAGCCGGCACGCCGCCAGAGCCCGCACGCCACCCACGCGCCGCACGCCCCGTCCCGGCCGCCCGCCGTCCGGCCCGTCACCGCCGGCGCCGTCGTCGACCGCCCCGGGGCCGCCGTGCGGCTCGCCGGGTGCTGTACACCGGTGCCGCCCGACGACGTCACCGCCTTCGCCGTCCGCGGCGGCGTGGTCACCGTGCACCGCGTGGAGTGTCCCGCGGTGGCGCGCATGAAGGAACTGGGGCGCCCGGAGGTGGGCGTGCGCTGGGGGGACACCTCCGAGTACCGGGTCACGCTCGTCGTCGAGTCGTTCGGCCGGCCGCACCTGCTCGCCGACCTCACCGAAGTCATCGCGCTGGAGGGCGTCGCCATCGTGTCCGCGATCGTCGAACCCCCCGACCAGCAGCGCGTACGGCACACCTACACGCTGCAACTGCCGGACGCCGCCCACCTTCCCGTGCTCATGCGCGCGATGCGGGACGTCGCCGGCGTGTACGACGTGAGCCGCACCCGGCACCGGACGACGGCGGCCCGCTAGGGCTTGTCGTACGGATCACGCCGGGCCCGCACACCGTGCCTCGTTCGGGTGGGCCCGGCGCGCGTCGTCACCACGCGGTGGGTGCGCGCTGATAGCGGTAGGTCATGCTGCTCACCCCGTGCCCCAAGGCCCCGCTGCCCGCCCGACCGGGAGGAGTGTCGCGGCCGCCCCGCCGGGCCGGTCGGATCGGGACGGCGCTCATCGCCGCCGTCGCGACCGCCTCCCTCGTCGCGGCGAGCGCGCCCGACCCCGCCACCCCGCTCGGCATCGGAGACCGGCTCTTCCCCCACTTGGGCAACCCCGGGTACGACGTCACCTCCTACGACCTCGACTTCACCTACCCGGGCTCCAACACCAAGCCGCTCACCGCGGTCACCCGGATCGACGCCCGCGCCACCGAGCGACTCGACCACCTCAACCTCGACTTCGCACACGGCACGGTCGGCTCCGTCGAGGTGAACGGAGCACCCGCACGCTTCGAGACCGCCGACGAGGACCTGGTCGTCACTCCCGCCGTACCGGTGCCCGCGGGCGGCCTGCTGCGCATCACCGTGCGGCACACCAGCGACCCCCGGCCCGAGAAGGGCGCGGAAGGCGGCTGGGTGCAGACCAAGGACGGTCTGGCGATGGCCAACCAGGCCGATGTCGCGCACCGGGTGTTCCCCTGCAACGACCACCCCTCCGACAAGGCCCTGTTCACCTTCCGCATCACCGCGCCCAAGGACCTCACCGCCGTAGCCAACGGGCTGCCCACCGGCACCACCCGCAGCGGCGCCACGACCACCTGGACGTACCGCAGCGCACACCCCATGGCCACCGAGCTGGCGCAGGTCTCCATCGGCAGCTCCACCGTGCTGCACCGCACGGGGCCCGGCGGTCTGCCGGTACGCGATGTGGTCCCCACCAAGGACCGTGAGGTCCTGGAGCCGTGGCTGGAGAAGACGCCCGCACAGATCGGCTGGCTGGAGGGGAAGGTCGGGGCCTACCCCTTCGAGGCCTACGGCCTGGTGATCGCCGAGGCGCAGACCGGCTTCGAACTCGAGACCCAGACGCTCTCGCTCTTCGAGAAGGAGGTCTTCACCCGGCCCGAGTACCCCGCGTGGTACGTCGACTCGATCATGGTGCACGAGCTGGCCCACCAGTGGTTCGGCGACAGCGTCAGCCCCCACAGCTGGTCCGACGTGTGGCTGAACGAAGGGCACGCCACCTGGTACGAGGCCCTGTACGCCCAGGAGCACGCGGACCGGCCGATGGAGGACCGGATGAAGGCCGCCTACCAGCAGTCGGACGCCTGGCGCGCGGCCGGCGGGCCCCCCGCCGCCCCCAAGCCCCCGCAGCCCGGCCAGAAGATCAGCATCTTCCGTCCCGTCGTCTACGACGGCAGCGCGCTCGTCCTCTACGCCCTGCGCCAGGAGATCGGCCAGAGCGCCTTCGAGCAGCTGGAGCGGCAGTGGGTGAGCACGTACCGTGACGGTACCGCCACGACCCAGGACTTCGTGCACCTCGCGTCCGACGTCGCGGGCCGCGATCTCACCGGTTTCTTCAAGGGCTGGCTGTACGGCGCGAAGACCCCGGCGATGCCGGGGCACCCGGGCTGGAAGTCCGGGACGAAGGCCGCGCACCCCGCAGGCCACGGCACGTCACCCCGCGGCAAGAAGCGCCACTGACGCCCGGCGCGGCGCCGGGGGACGGGCGGGGGAGGGGCCCGGGCGGGCCCCTCGCGGAGCGGCCGGTAATCAGGTGACGAGACGGGCCGTGCCGTGCGACCATCATCGGGTCGGCGGCGCGGCCGGCCCCGTCGTCCGGGGCCGGGCCCCGGGACGGGCGGCGGCCGGGGAATCTCCCGGCGGCCCCGGACGTTGACCACGATGACGGGCGGGAGCCCGTCGCGATCCGGATTCCCCAACGACGTAAGGACCCAATGACCTCCTCTTCTTCCCCTTCCCAGGACGCACAGAGCGTTGATCGGAACTACACCGAAGGTCTTCGGGCCGATGCCCTGATGGAAGAGGACGTCGCCTGGAGCCACGAGATCGACGGAGAGCGGGACGGCGAACAGTTCGACCGCTCCGACCGCGCGGCGCTGCGCCGGGTCGCGGGACTCTCCACCGAGCTCGAGGACGTCACCGAGGTCGAGTACCGCCAGCTCCGGCTGGAGCGGGTCGTGCTCGTCGGTGTGTGGACCTCGGGGACCGTCCAGGACGCCGAGAACTCCCTCGCCGAGCTGGCCGCCCTCGCGGAGACCGCGGGCGCGCTCGTGCTCGACGGCGTCATCCAGCGCCGGGACAAGCCGGACGCCGCGACCTACATCGGCTCCGGCAAGGCCAGGGAGCTGCTCGACATCGTGCTCGAGACCGGCGCCGACACGGTCATCTGCGACGGTGAGCTCTCACCGGGTCAGCTGATCCACCTCGAGGACGTCGTCAAGGTCAAGGTCATCGACCGCACGGCGCTGATCCTCGACATCTTCGCCCAGCACGCCAAGTCCCGTGAGGGCAAGGCGCAGGTGGCCCTCGCGCAGATGCAGTACATGCTGCCGCGGCTGCGCGGCTGGGGTCAGTCGCTGTCCCGGCAGATGGGCGGCGGCAAGGGCGGCGGCCTCGCCACCCGTGGTCCCGGTGAGACGAAGATCGAGACGGACCGGCGACGGATCCGCGAGAAGATGGCGAAGATGCGCCGGGAGATCGCGGAGATGAAGACCGGCCGCGAGATCAAGCGCCAGGAGCGGCGCCGCAACAAGGTGCCCTCGGTCGCCATCGCCGGATACACCAACGCCGGCAAGTCCTCGCTGCTCAACCGGCTCACCGGAGCGGGCGTGCTCGTGGAGAACGCACTGTTCGCCACCCTCGACCCCACCGTGCGCCGGGCCGAGACGCCCAGCGGGCGGCGCTACACGCTGGCCGACACCGTCGGCTTCGTACGCCATCTGCCGCACCACCTCGTCGAGGCGTTCCGCTCCACGATGGAGGAGGTCGGCGACGCCGATCTGATCCTGCACGTGGTGGACGGGTCGCACCCGGCGCCCGAGGAGCAGCTGGCAGCCGTCCGTGAGGTGGTCCGCGACGTCGGCGCCACCGGCGTGCCCGAGATCGTCGTGATCAACAAGGCCGACGCGGCCGATCCGCTGGTGCTCCAGCGGCTGATGCGGATCGAGAAGCGTTCCATCGCCGTCTCGGCCCGCACCGGCCAGGGCATCGACGAACTGCGCGCGCTCATCGACGTCGAGCTGCCCCGCCCCGAGGTCGAGGTCGAGGCGCTCGTGCCCTACACGCACGGCAAGCTCGTCGCCCGCGCCCACGACGAGGGCGAGGTGATCTCCGAGGAGCACACCCCGGAGGGCACCCTGCTCAAGGCGCGGGTGCACGAGGAGCTGGCGGCCGAGCTGGCGCCGTACATGCCGGCAGCGGCCCGCTGACCCCGGGCCGGCCGGTCGGCCGAGCCGGGCCCAGGACATGAAGGAGGCCCCGTCCCCGAGCAATTCGGGTACGGGGCCTCGGTCATGTGCGGGCGGCCCGCGGGCCCCGGCCGGGGCGGCGCCCCCGGACCCCGGCCCAGGGGCCGCCCGCTCCGCTCACTGCCCGGCGAACTTCCTGCTCACCGACTGGTAGACGCCCTTGGCCTCCTTGCCCAGGTGCGGACCGGCCAGCCAGCCCGAGGTCACCGGGCCGATCGACGTGTTCGACACCAGGGCCGGCCTGCCGTCCGCACCCGGCGACACCCAGCCGCCGCCCGAGGCGCCGCCGGTCATCGTGCACCCGATCCGGTACATGGTCGGCTCGTTCTTCACGATCGACAGCCGCCCGGGCCTGTCGGCGCACTGGTACAGCTTCTGCCCGTCGTACGGCGGCGCGGCCGGGTAGCCCTCGGCCGTCATCCGCGGGATCTGCGGCACGGCGGGCGCGTTGAAGTTCACCGGAAGCGCCGAACCCACGGTCTCCTCCAGCGACTTGCCGTCACCGCCCTTCTCCGGCGTCACATGGATGACCGCGAAGTCGTAGGGCGCGCCCTGCCCGCCGGTCGGACCACCCTGCTCGATCCACTGCGCCGACGTCTGCGCCCAGTTGCCCCACCACACGCCGTAGGGAGCGACCTGCTCGCGCGTGGCGTTCTTCAGCTGTGCGCCCGACATGGACTGGTTGTTGTACGCGGGCACGAAGGCGATGTTGCGGTACCAGCCGCCCTTCTTGCCGGCGTGCACACAGTGGCCGGCCGTCCACACGAGATTGGACTTGCCCGGGTGCGCCGGGTCCTCGACCACCGTCGCCGAACAGACCATGGTGCCCTCGGGGGAGTCGAAGAAGACCTTCCCCGCCTCGGCCGCGCTGTCGTGGTACGGAGTCCGGACACTCTTCGCGACGACCGGGAGCGGCGTCCGGTCGGTCACCCCCTGGTCGCCCGAGATGTCGTTCTCCTGGACCCCCTTGTCGGGGTCCTCGGCCCGCCGCATCCGGTCCGGGTTCCAGAGCCCGTCGATGATCGGGTTGACGAAGTCCTGCGCCTCACGCAGCCACCTGTCCCGGTTCCAGTTCTTCCAGTCGCCGTGCTTCCACTTGTCCAGATCGATCCCGTGCTCCTTGAGCCGCTTGCGGATGTCGTCCGGGATCCTGATCTTGTCGTCGCCCGCGTGGGACGCCGTGGGGGTCGCCTTGGCGCCCGCGTCACTGTCACCCGGACCGCAGGCCGTGGCGGTCAGAGCCAGTGCGGCGCCCAGGGCGACGGACGCCGCCACGGAACCTCTGCGCCGCGCGCCCCTCCCACGGCGGGCGCTGACGAGCGGGCGTATCGAACGCATGGTGACTCCCCCTGAAGTAAGAGAACTCCGCGCGGCCGAGCAGGGTGAACGGCGCGCGGTCTGCCGTGTCGACGGCCGGTCCGCTGAACGGCCCACCACCCTATGCCGATGCCGTCCGGGACCGCCGACGGAACCGCAACGGTTCCGTCACGGCAAGGATCTTCCCTCTGCCCGTGATCCCCCGCGGTCACCGTCGTTGGTACGTACGGGGTACCAGCGTCCGGTGTTCACCCCGCCTCGCCCACTCGCCACCGGACGGCGAGCGACGACAACGGCGAGAACTCACCCATGGACAAGGGGAGGACCAGCAGTCGTGGCCGTGACCGAGCCTGCGCCCGCGGCGGCGCCCGCCGCACACGAGGGCATCCTGCGCCGCCAGTCCGCACGCGAATCGGCGGCACGCACCTACGCGCGCGCCCTGCCGATCGTCCCCGTGCGGGCCCGTGGCCTGACCATCGAGGGTGCCGACGGCCGGCGCTACCTCGACTGCCTCTCCGGCGCGGGCACGCTCGCCCTCGGTCACAACCACCCCGTGGTCCTCGAAGCCATCCGCAAAGTCCTCGACTCCGGCGCCCCGTTGCACGTCCTCGACCTCGCCACACCGGTCAAGGACGCCTTCACGACGGAGCTGTTCCGCACGCTCCCGCCCGCGTTCGCCGAGCGTGCCCGCGTCCAGTTCTGCGGGCCGGCCGGCACCGACGCCGTGGAGGCAGCGCTCAAGCTCGTGCGGACGGCGACGGGGCGCACCGGTCTGCTCGCCTTCACCGGCGCCTACCACGGGATGACGGCCGGTGCGCTGGAGGCTTCGGGCGGCGCCCAGGACGTACGGGTCACCCGGCTGCCGTTCCCCCAGGACTACCGCTGCCCCTTCGGAACCGGCGGGCCGCGCGGCGCCGAACTCGCCGCCCACTGGACCGAGAACCTCCTCGACGACCCGAAGTCCGGGGTCCCGCTGCCCGCCGGAATGATCCTCGAGCCGGTCCAGGGGGAGGGGGGCGTGATCCCCGCGCCGGACGACTGGATGCGCCGGATGCGCCGGATCACCGAGGCCCGGGACATCCCCCTCGTCGTCGACGAGGTGCAGTCCGGAGTGGGCCGCACCGGTGCCTTCTGGGCCGTCGAGCACAGCGGGATCGTCCCGGACGTCATGGTGATGTCCAAGGCGATCGGCGGCAGCCTCCCCCTGGCCGTCGTGGTCTACCGCGACGACCTCGACGTCTGGGAGCCGGGCGCCCACGCCGGTACCTTCCGCGGCAACCAGCTGGCCATGGCCGCCGGCGCGGCGACCCTCGCCCACGTCCGCGAGAACCGTCTCGCCGAGCGCGCCGCCGTGCTCGGCGCCCGGATGCTCGGCCGGCTGCAGGGCCTGGCCGCCACCCATCCGTGCCTCGGTGACGTCCGCGGCCGCGGTCTGATGATCGGCGTCGAGCTCGTCGACCCCACCGCCGCGGACCTCACGGCCCCGGGACCGCCGCCCCCGGCTCCCGAACTCGCCAGATCCCTGCAGCGCGCCTGCCTGGACCGCGGCCTCATCGTCGAACTCGGCGGCCGGCACGCCGCCGTCGTGCGGCTCCTGCCGCCTCTCACCCTCACCGACGAACAGGCCACCGCGGTGGTCGACCGCCTCGCCGACGCCCTGGAAGCAGTGGTGCGTGAGCAGCACCTCTGAACATGCGGCAGGGCGCGGCGACCCGCCCCTGCGGCTGCCGAGGCAGCGAAGCCACCATGTAGCAGATGACCTCTCATATCGTAGAAAAATTCTGAAAATCACTGGAATCCGAGACATCTGACGGAGACTCGAAGCGCCGATCATCCGGAAGCCGTTCACCCCCCCACACCCCGGCACCACCACAGGGCGTCCGTACCCGCACCACCAGGAACCGCCCGCCATCAGCACGCCCCCGGCCCGTCCCGCGAGCCCGAGCACCCCCATGAGGAAGCCGTCTTGAACGCCACCCCCGCACCCGACGACCGTCCCCACGCCCCCGTGCGAGGAACGTGCACCACACCGACCTCGGTGGCGACGGAGCCCGGTTCGGTCCCGCGGCAGCAGGGAGGGGGCACCGCGGCCGAACACCTGCACGGCATCACCGCCGACCTGCTCGACCACCCCGACCCGCACACCGCCGCACAGGCGGCAGCCGTCGAGAACCTCCTCCGCTGCTGGGTGCGGGAGAACGACATCGCCGCCCCGGAGCACGGCACCCTGCGCGTCCCCCTCACCGCCAGTGGCACCGCACTCCTCGTGCCGGTGCAGTACTGGTCGGCGAGCGGTTGGCACCGCTTCGGGCCGCCCCACCTCGAGGACGGCCCCGAGGGGGCGCCGCCGGTGGACGCCGTCACCCTCGCCGCCCTGTTCACCCGTGAGACCGCACACGACGACGGAGCCTCCGGGGGAGACCTGGTGGGCCGCGTCGCCGACTCGCTGCGCCGTACCGCCGTCTTCCTCGACGAACGCCGGAGCCCGGCGACCGCGGACGCCGCCATCGAAGCGGACGACCCCGCCGGAGGCGATCTCTTCCTCTCCGCCGAGCAGTCACTCCTCCTCGGCCATCCGCTGCATCCCACCCCGAAGAGCCGCGAGGAGCTCTCCGAAGGGGAACTGCGCCTCTACTCACCGGAGTTGCGCGGGTCCTTCCCTCTGCACTGGCTGGCCGTGCACCGCTCGGTGCGCGCATCCGACTCCGCCTGGACCGACCGCGGCCGCGCTGTCCCCGCCGAACAGCTCGCCGCCGACCTCGCCGGCCCCACCCTCGCGCTGCCCGAGGGGTACGCGGCGCTGCCGGTGCACCCCTGGCAGATCCGGGACATCGCCCACCGGCCGGAGGCCGCCGCACTCCTCGACTCCGGGCTGCTGCGCGACCTCGGCCCCCACGGTGACCCCTGGTACCCCACCTCCTCCGTCCGCACGCTGTACCGCCCCGGCGCACCGGCCATGCTCAAACTGTCGCTCGGCCTGCGCATCACCAACTCCCGTCGGGAGAACCTCCACAAGGAACTCCACCGGGGCGTCGAGGTCCACCGGCTCCTGCGCAGCGGCCTCTCCGAGCAGTGGCAGGCGGCCCACCCCGGGTTCGACATCATCCGCGACCCGGCGTGGCTGGCCGTCACGGGCGCGGACGGCGAGCCCGTGCCCGGTCTCGACGTGATGATCCGGCACAACCCGTTCCGCCCAGGGGACGACGCCAACTGCATCGCGGGACTCGTCTCGCCCCGGCCGGCGGCCGGCGCGGCGGGACAGGGCCAGGCACCCATGCGGTCGCGGCTCGCCGAGATCGTCACCCGGCTCGCCGGACGTACCGGCCGCACCCGCGGAGCCGTCGCCACCGAGTGGTTCCTGCGCTACCTGGAACACGTGGTGCGCCCGGTGCTCTGGTTCGACAGCGAGGCCGGTGTGGCCCTGGAGGCCCACCAGCAGAACACCGTGCTGCTGCTCGACCCCGAGGGATGGCCCACGGGCGGCCGGTACCGCGACAACCAGGGCTACTACTTCCGCGCCTCCCGGCGGGACGAACTCGACAAGCGGCTCCCCGGAATCGGCGTCCACAGCGACACCTTCGTCTCCGACGAGGTCACCGACGAACGCCTCGCCTACTACCTCGCCATCAACAACGTCCTCGGTCTCATCGGCGCCTTCGGATCCCAGCGGCTGGCCGACGAACCCCTGCTGCTCGCCGCCTTCCGGCGCTTCCTCACCGACGTCGCCACCGGACGCGACAAGCTGCGGTCGCCGCTGCCGGCCCGGCTGCTCGACTCACCGGTCCTGCGCTGCAAGGCCAATCTGCTGACCCGGTTGCACGGCCTCGACGAACTCGTCGGCCCGGTGGACACCCAGTCCGTCTACGTCACCATCTCCAACCCCCTCCATCCCTGAGGACCACGACCCACCCCACCGCCTGAGAGGAGCGTCGCCGTGCCCCCCAACGACACCGGCACCGACGCAGGGGCCGAGCCCGCCTGCGAGGACACCCTCGACCTGCGGCTGCCCGACGAGCTGCTGGCCCTCTTCAACGGGACCGCCGACTCCGCGGACCGCGCACTGGCCTCCCTGAACTCCGAAGACCTGCTGGACGACGTGGCGGACTGGGGCCCCGCCACCACCCCGGCCGGTGTCTTCCACCTCGTCCCGGTCCGCGTCGAACGCGATCTGCCCATGATCAGCGGCTGGATGAACGACCCGGCGGTGGCGGCCTTCTGGGATCTGGCAGGGCCCCCGTCCGTCACCGAGGACCATCTGCGACCCCAACTCCAGGGCGACGGACGCAGCGTTCCCTGTCTCGGCGTCCTCGACGGCACCCCCATGAGCTACTGGGAGATCTACCGTGCGGATCTCGACCCCCTGGCCCTCCACTACCCGTCCCGCCCGCACGACACGGGCGTCCATCTCCTCATCGGCGGTGTCTCCGACAGGGGCCGAGGGCTGGGCACCACGCTGCTGAGAGCCGTCGCCGGTCTCGTACTCGACCATCGCCGGGCCTGTGGGCGTGTCGTCGCGGAACCCGATCTGCGCAACACCCCCTCCGTCTCGGCGTTCCTCAGCGCAGGCTTCCGCTTCTCGGCGGAGATCGACCTCCCCGACAAACGGGCCGCGCTCATGATCCGCGACCGGACCCCGAGCGGACTGTTCTCGCCCGATCACTCCGAGTAGCGTCGCTCGCTCAGGGGTGTCGTACGGATCGGATCGGATGAGGGGAGGGGGTTCCGGTGCGCGCAGTTGCACGGCGGAGAAGGACTCGGCGCGGCGCGTCGGGGACCGACGACAACGCGGCAGACGTGCGTGCCGGGCCCCGCGCGCCCGGCGTGATCCGTAGGACACCCCCAAGCCCAGGTCCCCCTGTCGAGGAGTTCCCGTGCCGAATTCGTCCGTTGCCCCGACTTCCGGCGAACCGCCCGCGCTGTACGACCCGTCCGAGCTGACCCGGGACGGCTGGGACCGGGCGGGGCGCAGACTGCTTGCGAAGATGATCGGTGAGTTCGCGTACGAGGAGATCATCCGGCCCGTGCCGCTGGCGCAGGCCGTCCCAGCTGCACAGGAGCCGGCGCGGACGGACGAGGGCGATGCCGGGGCGGGAGGGCCGGGCGGCGCCGGCCCGGCATGCGGAATCCATTCGCCGGACCGGGCACCGGCCTACGGCATCACCCTCGACGCCGAGACCGACCGGCTCTCCTTCCGGGCGCTCCGCAGCGCCTACGACGGCTGGCGGGTCGATCCGGACAGCATCACGCTCACGGAGGGCGAAGCGCCGCCGCGTCTCCTCACCGACCCCGTCGACTTCCTCATCCGCGCCCGCCGGACGCTCGACGTCGACGGCGCGACGCTCGGCCACGCGATCCGCGAACTGACCGCCACACTCGCCGCCGACACCCGCCTCGACCACGCGGCGCTGCCCGCCGCCCGGCTCGCCGACCTCGACTACGCGCGGCTGGAGGGCCACCAGACCGGCCACCCCTGGCTCGTGCTCAACAAGGGTCGCGTCGGGTTTTCCGCGAGCGACGCCGGGCGCTGGGCCCCCGAGGCCCGTACGCCCGTGCGGCTGCCGTGGATCGCGGTCCACTCCGCCCTCGCGGCATACCGGGGCGTCAAGGGACTCGACACGGCCGAGCAGTTGTACGCGGGCGAGCTCGCCCAGGACACCCGGGACGCCTTCGCCTCCGCACTTCGCGACCGAGGCCTGGACCCGCAGGACTACCTCTACCTTCCGGTGCACCCCTGGCAGTGGGACGACGTCGTGCTGCCGCTCTTCGCCCCCCATGTCGCGTCGGGCGCCATCGTCCCGCTGCCGTCCGACGGTGACGAGCGGCTGCCCCAGCAGTCGATCCGCACGTTCCTCAACATCTCCCGGCCGGACCGGCACACCGTGAAACTGCCGCTGTCCGTCCTCAACACGCTCGTCTGGCGGGGCCTCCCCGTCGAGCGCACCCTCGCGGCGCCCGCCGTCACCGCGTGGATGCACGGTCTGCGGGACCGTGACCCCTTCCTGCGCGACGAGTGCGGCGTCATCCTCCTCGGGGAGGTCGCCTCCGTCACCGTCGGGCACCCTGTCTACGACGGACTGCCCGAGGTGCCGTACCAGTACAAGGAGCTGCTGGGTGCCATCTGGCGCGAGCCGCTCGGCCGTCAGCTCGCCCCGGGCGAGCGCGGGCGCACCCTCGCCTCGCTGCTGCACACCGACCCTCGGGGGCGCGCCTTCACGGCGGAACTCGTCGCCCGCTCCGGAGTCGCGCCGCGCATCTGGCTTCAGCATCTCTTCGCCGCCCTGCTGCCGCCGCTGCTGCACTTCCTGTACCGCTACGGCACCGTGTTCTCGCCGCACGGGGAGAACGTCATCGTCGTGTTCGACGACCGGGACGTACCGGTCAGGCTGGCCGTCAAGGACTTCGTCGACGACGTCAACGTCAGCGCCGAGCCGCTCCCGGAGCACGCGTCCATGCCCGACGACGTGCGCGCCGTCCTCCTCACCGAGCCGCCCTCCTTCCTCACGCAGTTCATCCATTCGGGGCTGTTCGTCGGCGTCTTCCGCTACCTCGCACCCCTGTGCGAGGAGCAGCTGGGTGTCTCCGAGGCCGAATTCTGGACGCTGGTGCGCTCGGAGATCCTGCGCCACCAGGCACGCTTCCCGGAGATGAAGGAGCGCTACGAGGCGTTCGACCTGTTCACGCCCCGTATCGAGCGGCTCTGCCTGAACCGCAACCGGCTGCACATGGACGGCTACCGGGACCGCCCCGAGCGCCCGCACGCCGCCGTGCACGGCACGGTGCCCAACCCGTTGCACCGGCCGTGACGGCTGTGGTGTCGGTGGCGGCCCGTAACCTTGTCGGTCTATGACGAAGCCCTCTCTCCCCGAGCTCCTGCACGCCGCCGTCGCCGCCGTCGGCGGTACGGAGCGGCCCGGCCAGGTGACCATGGCCGAAGCCGTCGCCGAAGCGATCGACGACGGCTCCCACCTGCTGGTCCAGGCAGGCACCGGCACCGGTAAGTCGCTGGGCTACCTGGTGCCGGCGCTGGCGCACGGGGAGAAGGTCGTCGTGGCCACCGCCACGCTGGCCCTTCAGCGCCAGCTGGTGGAGCGGGACCTTCCGCGCACGGTGGACGCGCTGCACCCCCTGCTGCGCCGGCGGCCCGAGTTCGCCATGCTCAAGGGCCGGTCCAACTATCTGTGTCTGCACCGGCTCCACGAGGGCGTGCCCCAGGACGAGGAGGACGGCCTCTTCGACCAGTTCGAGGCGGCCGCACCGACCAGCAAACTGGGCCAGGACCTGCTGCGGATGCGGGACTGGGCGGACGAGACCGAGACCGGCGACCGGGACGACCTCACCCCCGGTGTCTCGGACCGCGCCTGGTCCCAGGTGTCCGTGTCCTCCCGCGAGTGCGTCGGCGCCAGCCGCTGTGCCTACGGCGCGGAGTGCTTCGCGGAAATGGCCAGGGAGCGCGCCAAGCTCTCCGAGGTGATCGTCACCAATCACGCGCTGCTCGCCATCGACGCGATCGAGGGCGCCCCGGTCCTCCCGCAGCACGAGGTGCTGATCGTCGACGAGGCACACGAGCTGGTCTCCCGGGTCACGGGGGTCGCGACCGGCGAGCTCACACCCGGCCAGGTCAACCGCGCGGTGCGCCGTTCCGCCAAACTGGTCGACGAGAAGGTCGCCGACCAGCTCCAGACCGCGGCCGAGGGCTTCGAGCGGCTCATGGAGCTGGCGCTCCCGGGCCGGCTGGAGGAGATCCCCGAGGACCTCGGGTACGCCCTGATGGCCCTGCGGGACGCCGCCCGCAATGTCGTCTCGGCCCTGGGGTCCACGCGCGACCGGTCCGTCCAGGACGAGGACGCCGTACGCAAGCAGGCACTCGCCTCGGTCGAGACCGTGCACGACGTCGCGGAGCGGATCACCAACGGCTCCGAGTACGACGTCGTCTGGTACGAGCGCCACGACCGCTTCGGCGCCTCTCTGCGTGTCGCCCCCATGTCCGTGTCGGGTCTGCTGCGGGAGAAGCTGTTCGCCGACCGCTCGGTGGTGCTCACCTCCGCGACGCTCAAGCTCGGCGGCGACTTCAACGGCGTCGGGGCGTCCCTCGGCCTCGCCCCGGAGGGCACGGCAGGGCAGCCGGGTACGGACTCCGAGGACCTTCCCGTGTGGAAGGGCGTCGACGTGGGGTCGCCCTTCGACTACCGCAAGCAGGGCATCCTCTATGTCGCCAAGCATCTGGCCCGGCCCGCGCGGGACGGCGAGCGGGGCGACATGCTCGACGAGCTGACCGAGCTGATCCAGGCGGCGGGCGGCCGGACCCTGGGGCTCTTCTCCTCCATGCGGGCGGCCCAGTCGGCCGCCGAGGAGCTGCGCTCGCGCATCCCGGAGTTCCCGATCCTGTTGCAGGGGGAGGAGACGCTGGGCGAGCTGATCAAGAACTTCGCCGCCGATCCCCGGACCTGTCTGTTCGGCACGCTCTCGCTGTGGCAGGGCGTGGACGTCCCGGGGGCGAGCTGCCAGCTCGTGGTCATGGACAAGATCCCGTTCCCGCGCCCGGACGACCCGCTGATGAGCGCACGCCAGAAGGCCGTCGAGGACGCCGGGGGCAATGGGTTCATGGCTGTCGCCGCCACCCACGCCGCACTGCTGATGGCGCAGGGGGCGGGCCGGCTCGTCCGGGCGTCGGGCGACCGCGGGGTGGTTGCCGTGCTGGATCCCCGGCTGGCCACGGCCCGCTACGGCAGCTATCTGAAGGCCTCGCTGCCCGACTTCTGGTACACCACGGATCGCAATCAGGTCCGCCGCTCGCTGGCCGCGATCGATGCGGCGGCAGCCGACGGGAAGTAGCCGAAGGAGGCGGGGAACCCGGTGCCCAGGGGTGCCCGGGCGCCGGGTCCGGGTGGTGCGGGCCGGCGGCCCGGGCCGCGATGACCCGTACAGGACGGGGCCGGGAGCCATGCGGGAACCGGGGCACCCTCCGGGGAACCGGTGGCGCGGGATGCGTGGACGATCCTTCTGCCCGGAACGGCCCAGGGCCTCCGACGAGCAAGGGCCCCGGAACAGCACAGGGCCCCGGAACCGGCGCAGTTGGTTCCGGGGCCCGGTCGGGGGCGGGGTCAGACCCGTCGCAGGACCGCCACCACCTTGCCGAGGATCGTGGCCTCGTCGCCGGGGATGGGCTGGTACGCGGAGTTGTGCGGGAGGAGCCAGACGTGGCCGTCCTCGCGCTTGAAGCGCTTCACGGTGGCCTCGCCTTCGAGCATGGCCGCGACGATGTCGCCGTTCTCGGCGACCGGCTGGCGGCGGACCGTGACCCAGTCGCCGTCGCAGATCGCGGCCTCGATCATCGAGTCGCCGACGACCTTCAGGACGAACAGCTCGCCGTCGCCGACCAGCTGCCGGGGGAGGGGGAACACATCCTCGACGGACTCCTCGGCGAGGATGGGGCCACCGGCGGCGATACGGCCCACCAGCGGAACGTACGAGGCGGCGGGCTTGCCGGCGGTGTCGGTGGGCTGGACCGGGGCCGCCTGGTCGGAGCCACGGACCTCGTACGCACGCGGCCGGTGCGGGTCGCGGCGGAGGAAGCCCTTCCGCTCGAGCGCCATCAGCTGATGGGCCACCGACGAGGTGCTGGAGAGGCCGACCGCCTGCCCGATCTCACGCATGGACGGCGGGTAGCCGCGCCGCTGCACGGAGTCCCGGATGACCTCGATGACACGACGCTGCCGGTCGGTGAGGCCGGTGCTGTCAGCCCGGATGCCTGGGGGCCGGCCGGGGAGCGAGCGGGCGGGCTTGGGCCCCTCGTGGTTCGTGGCTGCGTCATTCATGGCATGCACCGCCTCGAGTCGGCCCTGGGAGCGGTCCTGGGCAGTGATGGTGGCACTGTCTGCGGTGGTGGTCACGTCGGCCCCTCTCGAATGTTCTCCCTAGTTTGCCAACGGTAGTTGCTTTCGAAAGGTTGCGCCAAACACACGTTCGAGTGAAAAATCGCGGATTGTGTGACGTGATCATGTGCGTAGGTGTAGTGAGTGCCGCTTCGCATTCCACGCGCCGCTCGCGCCACTCGACGTTCCCGGTCGATTCGGCTCATTGCGGTACCCTTCACCGCCGGGTCACCGCCGGGATCGAGCCACCCCGACCGGGGGTTCCCAGTCTGCCATTCACGGCCCGGCCGGACCGGTACCGGCCCCCTTCCCGACGCGGCGCGCGTCGCGCTCGCCTCCGCGCCCAGCGGCTGCCCGTGTCCCCGGACGATCCGACACGCGCCGGGGCGAATTTACGGGCAAACCCCAGATGTAGTGGTTGGATTACAGCTGTAGCCCACAAGTTGTGGTCCCCGGTCCTTCGGGGTCGGGAGCATCGCCTATGCTTGGGGCTGCTTCGAGGGGCCCATGAGGTTCAGCGAGGCCAATGAGTCGTGCTGTGAAGGAGGGATGGACGTTATGCACTGCCCCTTCTGCAGGCACCCCGACAGCCGCGTCGTCGACAGTCGCACCACCGACGACGGCACGTCGATCCGCAGGCGCCGCCAGTGCCCCGACTGCTCCCGTCGTTTCACGACGGTGGAGACGTGCTCGCTGATGGTGGTCAAGCGCAGCGGCGTGACGGAACCCTTCAGCCGCACCAAGGTCATCAACGGCGTGCGCAAGGCGTGCCAGGGACGGCCTGTCACCGAGGACGCCCTCGCCCAGCTCGGCCAGCGGGTCGAGGAGGCGGTGCGCGCCACCGGCAGCGCCGAGCTGACCACCCACGACGTGGGGCTGGCCATACTCGGCCCGCTGCAGGAACTCGACCTCGTGGCCTATCTGCGCTTCGCGTCCGTGTACCGGGCGTTCGACTCGCTGGAGGACTTCGAGGCCGCCATCGCGGAACTCAGGGAAGAGCGGGCGCAGCAGTCCGTCGCGGACGCGCAGGGTGCGGGCGCGGAACGCGGAGCGGACGGGAGCGGGCCCGGAGGGACGGTCGACGTTCCCGTGCCCGCCACCGCCGCCGAGTGACCGGCGGGCCGGACCGCAGGACGGACCGGCCGAACGGCGGCGATCAGGACCTGCTGGGGGCGGCGAGAGCGGTGCCCCGGCGCAAGAGACACACCGTGCCACGGGAAGAACGGGGCACTTCAGGGCGTTTTAGCCCGATAGAGGGAGGCGGCATGACAGAGACGGCGAGCGGCCCGGCACGAGGTTCCCGAGCCAAGGGCACCAAGGCCGGCAAGGGGCTGCGTATCGAGCGCATCCACACCACTCCCGGCGTACACCCGTACGACGAGGTGGCCTGGGAGCGCCGTGACGTCGTCATGACCAACTGGCGCGACGGCTCGGTCAACTTCGAGCAGCGTGGCGTCGAGTTCCCCGACTTCTGGTCGGTGAACGCGGTCAACATCGTCACCAGCAAGTACTTCCGCGGTGCCGTCGGCACCCCCCAGCGCGAGGTGAGCCTGAAGCAGCTCATCGACCGCATCGTGAAGACGTACCGGAAGGCCGGTGAGGACCACAAGTACTTCGCCTCGCCCGCCGACGCCGAGATCTTCGAGCACGAGCTCGCCCACGCCCTCCTGCACCAGATCTTCAGCTTCAACTCCCCGGTGTGGTTCAACGTCGGAACGCCGCAGCCCCAGCAGGTCTCCGCCTGCTTCATCCTGGCCGTCGACGACTCCATGGAGTCGATCCTCGACTGGTACAAGGAAGAGGGCATGATCTTCAAGGGCGGCTCCGGTGCCGGCCTGAACCTCTCCCGCATCCGCTCCTCCAAGGAACTGCTGTCCTCCGGCGGCAACGCCTCCGGCCCGGTCTCCTTCATGCGCGGTGCCGACGCCTCTGCAGGAACGATCAAGTCCGGTGGTGCCACGCGCCGCGCGGCCAAGATGGTCATCCTCGACGTCGACCACCCGGACATCGAGGACTTCATCGAGACCAAGGTCAAGGAGGAGGAGAAGATCCGCGCCCTCCGCGACGCGGGCTTCGACATGGACCTCGGCGGAGATGACATCACCTCCGTCCAGTACCAGAACGCTAACAACTCGGTCCGTGTGAACGACGAGTTCATGAAGGCCGTCGAGGCCGGCGGCACGTTCGGCCTGCGTGCCCGGATGACCGGCGAGGTCATCGAGGACGTCGACGCCAAGTCGCTCTTCCGCAAGATGGCCGAGGCCGCCTGGGCCTGCGCCGACCCGGGCATCCAGTACGACGACACCATCAACCACTGGCACACCTGCCCCGAGTCCGGCCGCATCAACGGCTCGAACCCGTGCAGCGAGTACATGCACCTGGACAACACGTCCTGCAACCTCGCCTCGCTGAACCTGATGAAGTTCCTGAAGGACGACGGCAAGGGCCACCAGTCCTTCGACGTCGAGCGCTTCGCGAAGGTCGTCGAGCTGGTCATCACCGCGATGGACATCTCCATCTGCTTCGCGGACTTCCCGACCCAGAAGATCGGCGAGAACACCCGCGCCTTCCGCCAGCTGGGCATCGGCTACGCCAACCTGGGCGCCCTGCTGATGGCGACCGGCCACGCGTACGACTCGGACGGCGGCCGCGCCCTCGCGGGAGCCATCACCTCGCTGATGACCGGCACCTCGTACCGGCGTTCCGCCGAGCTGGCCGCGGTCGTCGGCCCGTACGACGGCTACGCCCGCAACGCCGAGCCGCACCTGCGCGTCATGAAGCAGCACGCCGACGCCAACGGCACGGCCGTCCGCATGGACGACCTGGACACCCCCATCTGGGCCGCCGCCACGGAGGCCTGGCAGGACGTGGTCCGTCTCGGCGAGAGGAACGGCTTCCGCAACTCGCAGGCCTCCGTCATCGCCCCGACCGGCACCATCGGTCTCGCGATGTCCTGCGACACCACCGGCCTGGAGCCCGACCTCGCGCTGGTCAAGTTCAAGAAGCTGGTCGGCGGCGGCTCGATGCAGATCGTCAACGGCACCGTGCCGCAGGCCCTGCGCCGGCTGGGCTACCAGGAGGAGCAGATCGAGGCGGTCGTCGCCCACATCGCCGAGCACGGCAATGTGATCGACGCCCCCGGCCTCAAGCACGAGCACTACGAGGTCTTCGACTGCGCCATGGGCGAGCGCTCCATCTCCGCGATGGGCCACGTCCGCATGATGGCCGCGATCCAGCCGTGGATCTCCGGCGCCCTCTCCAAGACGGTCAACCTCCCCGAGACCGCCACCGTCGAGGACGTCGAGGAGGTCTACTTCGAGGCCTGGAAGATGGGCGTCAAGGCGCTCGCGATCTACCGCGACAACTGCAAGGTCGGCCAGCCCCTCTCCGCCAAGAAGAAGGAGCAGGAGAAGACCGAGGTCACCGCGAAGACCGAGGCGACGATCCGCGAGGCCGTCGAGAAGGTCGTCGAGTACCGCCCGGTCCGCAAGCGCCTCCCCAAGGGGCGTCCCGGCATCACCACCTCCTTCACGGTGGGCGGCGCCGAGGGCTACATGACGGCGAACTCCTACCCGGACGACGGTCTCGGCGAGGTCTTCCTGAAGATGTCCAAGCAGGGCTCGACGCTCGCGGGCATGATGGACGCCTTCTCCATCGCCGTCTCCGTCGGTCTGCAGTACGGCGTCCCGCTGGAGACGTACGTCTCGAAGTTCACCAACATGCGCTTCGAGCCGGCCGGTATGACGGACGACCCGGACGTGCGGATGGCGCAGTCGATCGTCGACTACATCTTCCGCCGGCTGGCGCTGGACTTCCTGCCCTTCGAGACCCGTTCGGCGCTCGGCATCCACTCCGCGGATGAGCGCCAGCGTCACCTGGAGACCGGTTCGTATGAGCCGGCCCTCGACGACGACGTCGACGTGGAGGGACTGGCGCAGTCCGCACCGCGTCAGATCGAGGCCCCGAAGGCCGTCGTCACGCCCAAGGCGGAGACCGAGGCCGCGAAGCAGGCCCCGCAGCAGGCGCACACCAGCGCCGAGCTCGTCGAGATGCAGCTGGGCATCCAGGCCGACGCCCCGCTGTGCTTCTCCTGCGGGACGAAGATGCAGCGCGCCGGTTCCTGCTACATCTGCGAGGGCTGCGGCTCGACCAGCGGCTGCAGCTGAAACTGGGCGGAATTGCGTCGGATGCAACATTCGACGTAGCTGAACCCCAAGCGTGTTCTCTGTGAGGGAGGGGCGTCGGCCCTGGGCTGACGCCCCTCCCTTCTGCGGTCGGTGCACCACGACTGCGTTCGGAGAAAGCAGCTGAACAGCCCCAAGTCGACCCCGGCGCAGAAGTCCGTGGCAGGCAGTGCACTGTCGCAGACGAAGTCCGGCAAGAAGAAGTGACACCTGGCCGCCCCGGGCCTGCACCTGGGGCGGCCAGCCCATATGCGTTGGTCAGCGGCGCCGCGTAACTGATTCAACGATGTTGCGGTCCACCGAAGCGGCGAACCGTGGCGGGTGCTGATAGCGGCTTGTGGCAGTGGCCCTGGCATGACATGCTCCGAGCCATGATCAAGAGAATCGAGTCCTCCGTCCGCCGATGAGCGAGACGACCGGGATAGGACTGCCCGGATCACCGACAACACTGTTCGACCATGCCCTCCGGCTGCATCAGCTGGCTCCCGGAGAGCCGCTTCATCGCGACGGGGAGCCGTACCCCGACGACGGCTTGCACCGTCATCGGAAAGGCCCGCGCACACCTGAGGACCGGCGCTTGGCCGGCAAGGACGCGGCGCTCGTCCTGGACGCGCACTTCGCGAGCGCCTCCGCCCATCCCAGCGAATTGGCCGACGCTTTCCACGACGTCTACGTCCCGATTCACCCCAACGAGCACATCGCTGCTGCGGCTGAGCGGGTGGACAGAGAACGCGTTCGCCGGACGGGCCGCTGGCTGGTCCGGTACGGTACCGACCGATGCTCGGTCACCGTTGGGCTGGCCCTGGTCGCTGCTGTGGGAACGGCTGACGACATCCCGTTGATTCAAACGAT
Source organism: Streptomyces sp. NPDC002004 (assembly GCF_053593975.1). Taxonomy (NCBI): domain Bacteria; kingdom Bacillati; phylum Actinomycetota; class Actinomycetes; order Kitasatosporales; family Streptomycetaceae; genus Streptomyces; species Streptomyces sp. NPDC002004. The sequence goes on along the minus strand of NZ_JBSFDP010000015.1, from coordinate 126,968 downwards.
CGGGCTGCTGTCCAACCGATTTGGGCCACTGGCGGCGCACGCTTTCGAGAGTCAGCTCGGAGGAGTCGAAGCCCTGCTCTGGCTCGCCGAGCGAGTCACTGGCTGGGGACGCGTCTACGTCGTTGAGGCTCTCTGCAGACTCGACGACCCAGCTGCCCGACGATGGCTGCTTCGCAGGGCCTGCGACGGCGACTTCCTCAACGGATACTTCGCCGGCACGGTCGCCACGGTCGCGAGACTCCATGAGGCACTTGCAGACCTGGAGACCGACAGCGAGATGGTCGACCACATCGGTCGGCTACTCCATTTGATGACCGACTGCGGGGGGATGGGTCTCACCCTCGCTCGCTACCCCCATTCAGGAGTGGTCCTGGAAGGTCATGCTCGCCATGTGGGTTCGCTCAGCCCGACCATCGAGCGCTACTTCACGATCGCGGTGCTCACTCAGCACCTGACTACGGAGCCTCCGGATGCTGCGGGGTGTACTGCGGCGCAGCAGGAGGCGCTCCGGGCGACCTACCTCGAAGTCCTCGACCGAGAGGAATGGACCCAGACCGCACGCGCCGGGTTCACAGCGGATGACAACCGGATGCGGTGGCTCGCCGACCACAGGGCGCCACAGCTGAGGCTGCGTGCGTTCCCCGATCGAGAGCCGGATGTCGAGGAATAGTGCACGCCAGGAACAAGTGATCTCCACCAGTACCCTGGGGGACGTGCGTCGGATGCAACGTCCGGCCTAGTCCGCGCAGACGGCTGACCAGCAGTTCACGAAGGGGACCGGCCGAAGGCCGGTCCCCTTCGTCTTGCCCACGACCAGGGCGGCGTATCCGGTGCGACGCGGGCGAGCCGGATGCGACCGCGCACACGAGGAATGCCGCACCCCGGGATCGATCGATCCCCACCGGTAGCCCGGGGCTCAAAGGGAGGGGCGGCCCATCGAACGTGCGAAGGACACCGGGTCCGTGTCGAAGCCCCGCAGAGCCGGGCGGAACCGCCACTCGCCGTCGGCGTCCCTGCTGAATTCCGCGACGGTCGCCGCGGTCGCGCCGCCGACGGAGCCGAAGTCGTCGGTCGCCAGGTCGTCGTGTCCCGCACGCACCCGGACCCCCGTGTTCGCGATGTCGCCGAAGGTCCGGCGCACACCGGGCTGCTGTATCGCCACGCCCACCACCACCCGGGTGTACGCCGACGACAGCCGGTCCAGCTCCAGGGTCATGACCTCGTCGAATCCGAAGCCCTGGCCCGTGCGGCTGTCCCGGTCCAGCCCGATGGTCCCGTCGGGCGAACGGCTGTCGAAGTGGACGAGGTAGGCCGGATCCCCGTGAGGCGCGTCCGCGGTGTAGGTGGCCGCGACGAGGTCTAGATCATGGGGCGGTGCGCCGGCCGGGGCGGGGTCCCACTTGATCGCCACCTCGACCTTGGTGAGCCCCTTGTTAAAGCCGCTCATCATGTCCCCCTCCGTCGTCTGTTCGGTCAACTGCAGTGTCGTGCATGCCCGTTGTCCATGATCCCACGCACCGAAAACCGGCCTCCGGATCGCTGGGGAGGCGCGATCGTGGTGCGTGGGGCGCGCACCGGCGCGTGCGCCGAGGTGCCGGTTCGAATGCACTCCCCCGCGAGGGTGACCTGTGCCACGCTCCCTGGCCTTACGATGGCGCGGTGCTGGTCAAGTGGATTCGCTGCACCGTTCTGGACCGCCGAGGCTTCGAACGGGGACAGCGGAAGTGGGCGGGGCTTCTGGGGGAGCCGGGGTTCCGGGGGCAGGGCGGTGGGTGGAGCCAGAGAAGGCCGGGGGTGGCGCACATCTTCGCGTTCTGGGAGAGCCGTGCCTTCTACGACTCGTTCATGGCGCGCTCCCACGACCGGCTGGCCGCGGCGCAGGCTGGCACGTTCAAGGACGTCCAGGCCAAACTGTTCGATCATCGTTTCGACGTGAAAACCGGCTTCGAGCCGCGCTTCACGGACGCCGATCTCGTCAGAGTGGCGCACTGCCGGATCCACGCGCACCGCGCCGAGCACTTCGCCCTGATGCAGGAGAAGGTCTGGAATCCCGCGATGGCCGGCTCGCCGGGCATGGTGCGGGGACTGTTCGGCGAGGCTCCGGGCCACGAGTTCCTGGTGCTCTCCATGTGGCACTCGGCCGCCGAGCACGGCAAGTACCGCACCGAACGGGTCGAACGGCTCTCCCTGCGCGCCCAGACCGAGGCGGACGTGGCGGCGCTGACCGGGGACATAGTCGACCTGGAGCCGTCCTGGACGGTGTGAGCACGGGGGTACCCCGGACCACGCCTGCGCGTCTGCCGCGGATGCCGCAGGGGGTGGCCCTCCCCAGGCCCCTGCCCGCCGGATGCAGCCCGGATCCACGGCCCGGGGCCGCCTTCCGCCGGATGGAGCCCGGATGCATCCCCGACGGAAACGAAGCCGCTCTATGGTGGCCCCATGGCACGACCACGGCGCATCGTCCTCGTCCGGCACGGAGAGTCGGTGGGGAACGCCGATGACACCGTGTACGAGCGGGTGCCCGACCACGCGCTGGAGCTGACCGAGCGCGGCTGGTTCCAGGCGGAGGCGGCGGGCGTACGGCTGCGCGAGCTGTTCGGCAGGGAACGCGTCAGCGTCTACGTCTCGCCCTACCGCCGCACGCTGCAGACGTACCGCGCCTTCCGCCTCGACCCGGAGCTCGTACGGGTCCGGGAGGAGCCGCGCCTGCGGGAGCAGGACTGGGGGAACTGGCAGGACCGGGACGACGTGGTGCAGCAGAAGTCGTACCGGGACACCTACGGGCACTTCTTCTACCGCTTCGCCCAGGGCGAGTCGGGCGCGGACGTCTACGACCGGGTCGGCGCGTTCCTGGAGAGCCTCTACCGCAGCTTCGAGGCGCCCGACCATCCGCCGAACGTCCTGCTGGTCACCCACGGCATCACCATGCGGCTGTTCTGCATGCGCTGGTTCCACTGGTCGGTCGCGGTCTTCGAGTGCCTGTCGAACCCGGGGAACGGGGAGATCCGCATGCTGGAGCTCGGTCCGAACGGCAAGTACACCCTGGACCGGCCCTTCGACCGCTGGCGCAGGCCGGAGCGCTACGACGTCACCGGATAAGGTGGCAGTGCGATGACCTCTGACTCCGCTCCCGATCATTACGACCGACGCCTGGACCGTGCCCTGGCCAGCCTGCGTGGACTGGCCGTGGGGGACGCGCTGGGCTCGCAGTTCTTCGTACCGGCGCACTTCCCGCTGCTCAAGCGGCGCGAGACACCCACCGGTGTCTGGCAGTGGACCGACGACACGGAGATGGCCTGCTCCGTCGTCTCGGTCCTCGCCGCACACCACCGCATCGACCAGGACGCGCTCGCGCTGTCCTTCGCCGAGCACCACGACTTCGACCGCGGCTACGGGCCGGCCGTGAACCGGCTGCTGCGGCTCGTGCGCGAGGGCGGCGACTGGCGCGAACTCGCCTCGGCGCTGTTCAAGGGCCAGGGCTCGTGGGGCAATGGCGCCGCGATGCGGATCGCACCGCTGGGCGCCTGGTACGCGGACGACCCCGAGCAGGCGACGCACCAGGCGGAGATCTCCGCCTACCCCACGCACCAGCACCGCGAGGCGGTGGTCGGGGCGATGGCCGTCGCGGCCGCGGCAGCGCTGGTGGCCAACCCCGCGGGCCCGCCCACCGCGGAGGACCTGCTCGACGGCGTGATCGCGCTCGTGCCGCGCAGCGCCGTGGGTGCCGGACTCCGCCGGGCCCGGGACATGCTCGACTACGGCGACGCGACCACCGTCGCCGCGGTGCTCGGCTGCGGCCGCCGCACCAGCGCCCATGACACCGTGCCGTTCGCCCTCTGGTCCGCGGCACGCAGTCTCGGCGACTACGAGGGCGCCTTCTGGGGGACGGCCAGGGTCGGCGGGGACGTGGACACGACCTGCGCGATCGTGGGCGGTGTGGTCGCATCCGACCCGGCCGGGGCGCCGCCCGAGCAGTGGTCCGAACGCACCGAGCCGCTGCCGGAGTGGATGCCGGCACTGCGGACCGGCGCCTAGAGACCGACGCCGGGGCGTCGGCCCGGCGGATTCCGCGACCACGCTCCGGTGTGCCGATGCCCTCGGCGACCGTGGCGACCGTTGTGCCGCCGGTGGTCGCATGCCCAGAGCTCAAACCCGGGCACACGACCACCGGCATCTCCGACTCGTGGAACGACCCCCGTGCGTTCCGCGAGGCCGGATGTCAGCCCCCCGCGGGACCCGCGGTGCCGGCCAGCGCCTCCAGGTCGCTCTTGCGGACCCGGATCACCACGGCCGCCGTGGCCAGCGCAAGCACCGCCATCGCGACGGCCGGTACGAAGGCCGTGGCGATGCCGTGGGCCAGCACGTCGTGGCCCCAAGGCGCGGGCAGCTCGTGCTTCTTGGCGAACGCGGCCTGCTGCTCGGGCGAGGCGTGCGCCAGGAAGTCGGGCAGCTGCTTCTTCGCCTCGTCGCGGCCGGCCGTGCCGAACACCGTGGTCAGGATCGACAGTCCCAGCGAGCCGCCCACCTGCTGCATCGCGTTGAGCAGACCGGAGGCCGCGCCCGCTTCGTGCTGCGCGACACCGGACACCGCGGTGAGTGTCAGGGTCACGAAGTTCAGGCCCATACCGAACCCGAACAGCAGCATCGGGCCGAGCACCCCGCCGACGTACGAACTGTCCGGGCTGATCAACGTCAGCCAGCCCAGACCCACCACCACGAGCGTTGAGCCGGTGACCATGAACGGCTTGGGCCCCAGCACCGGCAGCAGCCGCTGCGACAGACCCGCACCGGTCACGATCGCGGCCGTCACCGGCAGGAAGGCGAGGCCCGCCTCGATCGGTGTGTAGCCCAGCACGTTCTGAACGAACAGGACGATGAAGAAGAACATGCCGAACATCGCGGCCGCCAGGCTCAGCATGATCAGATAGGTGCCGGAGCGGTTGCGGTCGGCGAACATCCGGAGCGGGGTGATCGGCTCCCTGGCCCGGCTCTCGACCGCGGCGAAGGCGAGGAGCAGCACCACGGCGGCGCCGAACGAGCCCAGCGTGAGCGAGTCCCGCCAGCCCTCCTCGGCGGCACGGATGAAGCCGTACACCAGCGAGGCCATGCCCGCCGTCGAGGTGAGCGCACCCGCGATGTCGAAGCGCCCGGGATGGCGCTCCGACTCGGATATGTACAGCGGGGCCAGGACGGCGATCAGGACACCGATGGGGACGTTCACGAAGAGCACCCAGCGCCAGTCCAGCCACTCGGTGAGCATGCCGCCCGTCAGCAGCCCGATGGCGCCACCGCCGGCGGAGACCGCCGCGAACACGCCGAAGGCCCGATTGCGCTCCGGACCCTCGGGGAACGTCGTCGTGATGAGTGCCAGCGCCGTGGGCGACGCGATCGCGCCACCGACGCCCTGCAGGGCGCGCGCGGCCAGCAACTGCCAGGGTTCCTGGGCCAGGCCGCCCAGCAGCGAGGCCAGTGTGAAGAGCAGGATGCCCGTCATGAAGACGCGGCGGCGGCCGAGGATGTCACCGGCGCGCCCGCCGAGCAGCAGCAGGCCGCCGAAGGTGAGCGTGTACGCGCTGACGACCCAGGTGAGATCCGTGGTCGAGAACTTCAATGCGTCCTGAATGTGCGGGAGCGCGATGTTCACAATCGTCGCATCGAGTACCACCATGAGTTGGCAGGCTGCGATGACGGCGAGAGCGATGCCGGGGCGCCCCTCCCGGCGGGCCTCTTCGGGCCGTTGATCCTTAATTAACTGAGAGGTCGTCATGATGGATCCCCCGCGACTGCGATAGTGAACGATCCCGTTCACTGCGACGTCAACGGTAGTGAGTCAACGACAGTGAACGCAACCGTTCACTGAAGTCACTTCCGGACGTGCGGACTCCGATTCCGTACGCCCCGCACAACCGCTCAACGGAGAGAAGCTGATGGATACTTCGCGCTGGACGGCCGCCCCCGCTCAAGGGGCATCCCCACGCCGCCGTGGCGCCGTGCTCGAACGCGCGATCCTCGACTCGGCGCTGGAGCAGCTCAGTACGGTCGGCTGGAGCGGCCTCACGATGGAAGGCGTGGCCGCGGGCGCCCAGACCGGAAAGGCCGCCGTCTACCGGCGGTGGCCCTCCAAGGAGGACCTCGTCGCCGACGCACTCCAGTCCGGGCTGCCGCAGCTCGACGGTGCCCCGGACTGCGGCACCGTCCGGGCGGACCTGCTGGCCCTGTGCCGGCAGGTCCGCGACGCCATGTACTCGCGCCCCGGTTTCGCCCTTCGCTCCGTACTTCACGAATGCGATACGGCCACGGCGGAGCGCTTCCATGCCGTGATCGTCGAAGGTGTCGTACAGCCGACCGTGGAGCTCATCAAGGACGTGGTGCGCCGCGGAATCGAGCGCGGCGAAGTGCGTTCCTGTGCCGAGAGCGCGTATGTCTACGACGTGATTCCGGCGATGATGATGTACCGCGCCAAAGTGTGCGGCAGCGAATGGGGCGAGACCGATTTGGAGCAGATGATCGATCAGGTGATGGTTCCGCTCCTCGGGCCGCACGAGGACCGGGGCCCGCGCGGGCGGGAGGCCGGGGCCGCGGCACGGAAGGGCCGCGCCTCCCGCGTGGGGGGCTGACGCGCCTGCACGCGAGGGCCGGCGCTCCCGCACGGGAAGGCCGGGGGTGCGTGCGCGGGAAGGCCGGGGGTGCGTGCACGGAGAGATGCCGGCCGAGCGGCTGCCAGGGGGCGGAACCGGCCGAACCCTGCCTGCACCAGGGGCGGGGGTGTCGCACGGCCCGTCCGGCGTCGTAGGCTAGCTGCGCCATGCCGTACGTACCTCCCACCCACACCGTCGAGCGCTCCCTGCGAGCCACCACCGGAGCGAAGATCATCGCCGGAATCGACGAAGTGGGACGCGGTGCATGGGCGGGTCCGGTCACGGTCTGCGCGGCGATCACCGGTCTGCGCCGGCCGCCCGAGGGTCTCACCGACTCCAAACTCCTCACCCCCAAGCGCCGTACCGAGCTGGCGGGTGTGCTGGAGGGCTGGGTCACGGCGTACGCCCTCGGTCACGCCTCGCCGGAGGAGATCGACGGACAGGGGATGACGGCCGCACTGCGGCTCGCCGCCGTACGCGCCCTGGAGGGCCTTCCGGTCCGTCCGGACGCGGTCATCCTCGACGGGAAGCACAACTATCTCGGGGCCCCCTGGCAGGTCCGTACGGTGATCAAGGGTGACCGTTCCTGCGTGGCCGTTGCTGCGGCATCGGTGATCGCCAAGGTCCGTCGCGACAAAATGATGGCCGAACTGGGCATCGACCATGCAGACTTCGACTTCGTGGCCAACGCCGGCTATCCCTCGCCGGTGCACAAGGCCGCACTGGAGAAGTGGGGCCCCACCCCCTATCACCGGTTGTCATGGGCGTATCTTGATGGGCTGCCCCAGTGGCGGCACCTCAAGAAGGCCCGCAGCTGGGCGGACGGCGTCGTTCCGGAAATCGAGGGCCAGCTCGGTTTTGATTTCTGACGATTCCGGTCGCACTTGTGTGCCACCCGCTGACGCGTGTCGCACCGGCGTTTGATAAATATCAGCTCATGCCTCTCATTCCCGAGGAGCCTCAGATTCACGAGAGTGCCCAGGGTCCCCGCGCCACTCCGGCCAGCGGCCGCAGCGCGCCGACCCCCCGCCCCGTACCCGGACCCCGCCCCGCGGCTCCGCCGCGTCCCGGCCGCCCGGGTCCTGTCCGGCCGATGCCTCCCGCGCAGCGCACGCCGCGCGAGGCGAACGCCACCAAGCCGGGGCCGCCCGCCCCGGCCGAGCCGACCGTCCCCGCCCCGGCCGCTTCGTCCGCGAAGCCGCAGGTCCAGCTCATCCCGGCCTCTGCCGAGGGAGCGCTCGACGCCGCCGAAGAGGCCGTCGACCTGCTGCTCGACTCGGGCCGTGCACCCGGTGACATCCTGGTGATCACCACGGGCGAGCCGCACCCCTGGGCGGCCCACGAACTCTCCTTCGGAGAGGCCGCCTACTGGGCTCAGCACGATGCGGGCGACGACATCTTCTACGCCGACGCCGCAGCCGTCGGCCGTGCCGCGCCCCGCTCCGTGGTCGTCGTCGCGGTCAACGGGGACGACGGAACCACCGGCACCGCCCTGCCACTGGCCCTGACCAAGGCCGGTGCTCTGCTGATCGTCTGCGGCGACCCGCAGCGGACCAACTCGGTGCTGGGCGCGGGGGTCTGACTTCGGCAGCCACGCGGGGTCCTGCCCCGCGTGTCTGCCGTGCACGTCTCGAGAGGGGTGCGGTGACCACCGCGCCCCCTGAGGTGTGTCAGGGGGCTTTCGTGCCGCGCGTCTGCAACGCGACAGCTGCGCGTGCCGGACTCCGTGGGCCCGGCGCCATCGGCAGAACGTTCCCTGGGCGGCGGGTCAGCGGGCGGCCGCGCGGCGCAGTACCTCGGAGGCGACGCCTCCGGTACGTGGCCGTGGTGGCTCGCCACCTGCCAGGGGTTCCGGCGACGACAGTGCGCTCGGCCGGCGCCCTCCGCGTCCCTCGCCGAGGACCTGCCAGCCGTCACGGGTCAGCGTGATGTACGCACCGCAGCGCAGCCCGTGCAGTGTGCATGCGTCACGCAGCCCCCACATCCAGGCTCCGTCCTCCTCCGTCCAACGCGCGTCCCCGTCACGGCAGTAGAGCAGCACGGCCGTACGCACCGGAGTGCGCCGCCGCAGATCGTGCGGGATGACCCGGCGCAGCTGGGCCAGCAGCGCGTTCCGGAACGCCCAGCCGTCCACCGCGTAGGCACGCCGACTGAACGAGGCGCTCGCCCTGAGCCGCTCATCGGGGTCGAGCACGGCCACCACGGCGGTCATCGCCGAGGGGCGATGCCGCGAGTGGAGGTCGGTGACGACCTCGCGCGGGTTGCGCAGCAGCGGGATGCCCGCGGCCGCCCATTCCGCAGGTTCGAGCATCCGGGCGAGTCGGTTGGCGGAGTCGACGGATGAGTCGGACGTCGACGACGCGGTCATCGACGCCGCCTTGGACGCAGCGAATCCGAAGGTCACGGTCCTCCCTTCGGCTACACGCCCACACTGAGGGCAGGGGTCGGGCTTGGGAGCGCACCACGGCGCAGCCCTACCAGACCTCGGCGAGCCGCAGGGGAGCTGGTCCAATTCTTCCCGCCGCGCAGGATCGCGGCAACGAGCAATTGAGACCGTCGACCGGAATCAGGCGATGCGCCGTCTATATCCCTGCCCAGGTTGCCGCCGTGCGACGCATGCCCACCGCGCGGGGAGGGAAGGAAAATCGGATTCCCGTTCTCCGGGGCGGATTTGGCCGGACGCCGACGTCTGCTGAGGCGTCAACCGTGGGCTGTGAGCCGTGAGCCGTGAGCCGTGAGCCGTGAGCCGTGAGCCGTGAGCCGCGAGCCGTGAGCCGTGGGCTGTGAGCCGTGAGTGCGGGCCGCCCCGAGCGGGACGGATCAACTCTGCACGGCGAGCACCAGCGGCAGCACACCCGACGCTCCCGCCCGGCGCAGGACCCGCGCCGCCACCGCGAGGGTCCAGCCGGTCTCGGTGGCGTCGTCGACCAGCAGGACGGGCCCGTCGGCGTCGCGCAGCGCCTCCACGAGCGAGGGGGGTGCCTCGAGCGCCCCGCTGAGGGCACGCAACCGCTGTGCGCTGTTGGAACGGGGCGCCGGTCGATGGCCCGTCCCCTCGGCGTAGGACAGTGAGCCCAGCAGCGGCAGACGACCGATCTCGGCGATACGGGCACCCAGGGCCTGGATCAGCTGCGGGCGGGTGCGGGACGGCATGGTCACCACACCGGCCGGCCGGGCCGGCGCCCCCGGCTCACCCGTGGCCCAGCCGCCCGGACCCTTGGCCCATTCGGCAAGCACCTCCACGACGGCGCCGAGGACGTCGTCGGGCACCGGGCCGTCCGGCGCACCCGGCGCGAGCATCGGCCGCAGCCGGTTGCCCCAGCCAATGTCGGAAAGCCTGCCGAGGGCGCGCCCCGGCTGCGCCTGTTCGCCCGTCGGGATACGGCCCTTGAGGTCGATGCCGACCGCGCTCATCCCGGTCGGCCACATCTTGCGCGGTTCGACGTCGACCCCGCTGCGCTTCAGCTCGTGCTGCGCACCACCGAGTGCGGTGGACGACACATCGGGGACGAACCGGGCGCCTGCACAATTGTCGCACCGGCCGCAGGGCGCGGCAGCCTCGTCGTCCAGCTGGCGTTGCAGGAACTCCATCCGGCAGTCGCCGGTTGCGGCGTACTCGCGCATCGCCTGCTGCTCGGCCTCCCGCTGCTTGGCCACCCAGGCGTACCGCTCGGTGTCGTACACCCAGGCAGCGCCCGTGGTGATCCATCCGCCCTTCACCCGGCGAACTGCGCCGTCCACGTCCAGGACCTTCAGCATGGTCTCCAGCCGTGAGCGGCGCAGCTCCACGAGCGGTTCGAGCGCCGGCAGCGAGAGCGGCCGGTCCGCATGGGCGAGGACGTCCAGCGTGCGGCGGACCAGTTCCTCGGGCGGAAAGGCCACGGAGGTGAAGTAGTCCCAGATCGCCTGGTCCTCGCGACCGGGCAGCAGGAGCACCTCCGCGTGTTCGACGCCACGGCCGGCGCGGCCGACCTGCTGGTAGTAGGCGATGGGCGAGGAGGGCGAACCGAGGTGGACCACGAAGCCGAGGTCGGGCTTGTCGAAGCCCATGCCGAGCGCGGAGGTGGCGACCAGGGCCTTGACCCGGTTGGCGAGCAGGTCCGCCTCGGCCTGCTGCCGGTCCGCGTTCTCCGTCTTGCCGGTGTACGAGGCGACGGTGTGGCCGCGCCGCCGCAGATACGACGTGACCTCCTCGGCGGCCGCGACGGTCAGCGTGTAGATGATTCCGGAGCCGGGCAGCTCGTCGAGGTGATCGGCGAGCCAGGCCAGCCGGTGCGCAGCGTCGGGGAGGTCCAGCACGGCGAGGCTGAGGCTGTCCCGGTCGAGCCGGCCGCGCAGCACCAGTGCGTCCGAACCGCTCCCCGTGCCCAGCTGCTCGGCGACGTCGGCGGTCACCCGGGCGTTGGCGGTGGCCGTGGTGGCAAGCACCGGCACGCCGGACGGGAGGTCGGCGAGCATGGTGCGCAGCCGTCGGTAGTCGGGACGGAAGTCGTGGCCCCAGTCGGAGATGCAGTGGGCCTCGTCCACGACCAGCAGGCCCGTCGCCGCGGCGAGCTCGGGCAGCACCTGGTCGCGGAAGTCGGGGTTGTTGAGCCGCTCGGGACTCACCAGCAGCACATCGACCTCGCCCGCCGAGACCTCGGCCTGGATGGTCTCCCAGTCCTCGGTGTTGGAGGAGTTGATGGTGCGGGCGTGGATTCCGGCCCGCGCCGCCGCCTCCACCTGGTTCCGCATGAGCGCGAGCAGCGGCGAGACGATCACGGTCGGGCCGCTGCCCCGGGCGCGCAGCAGCGCGGTGGCGACGAAGTACACCGCGGACTTGCCCCATCCGGTGCGCTGCACGACCAGGGCCCTGCGCTTGTCGGCGACCAGGGCCTCGATCGCCCGCCACTGGTCCTCGCGCAGCCGGGCCCGGCCGGTCGTGTCCCCGACGAGCTGGGCGAGGATCCCGTCCGCCGCGGCGCGGAGGTCCTGGTTCGGCTTGTGCTCCATGCCCCCATACAACAGGACGGGGGCGGGGGCCGGGCAAATGGGCGAGGGGCGACCCGGCTCCGGCCGGTGAGCCGAGGGCCCGGGGCTCGGTGGAAGTGTCGGCGGGCCGAGGGTCCGGGGGTGGGTCGTCGCGCCCGCTCGCGGAGTGCCACTCGGCCGGAAAGCCCGGGGCGTCGGCGCGGCGATGCGGTGGCCCGGCGCGGGAAGGAAGACGCCGGGTTTCATCATGCGGCGGGGTGTGCTCATGGTGTGCTCTCCGATCGGATGCAGGACGGACATGGGCCAAGGGCACGGGCGTGGCGCGGATGTGCGAGCCGGGGCCTGCGCCGCGCCGGCCGGGCCCGGGAGGCCGGGCCCTGCCGACGCGGCGGTCAGCCGAGGACGCGAACGGGTGAGCCGTCGAGCCAGGCCCGGATGTCCTCGACGGCCTGGCCGTAGTAGCGCTCGTAGTTGGCCCGGCTCACATAGCCCAGGTGCGGCGTGGCCAGCAGGCGCGGGGCGGTGCGCATCGGGTGGTCGGCGGGCAGCGGCTCGACGTCGAAGACATCGACTCCGGCACCGGCGATCCGGCCCTCGTGCAGTGCGTCGAGCAGCGCCGCCTGGTCCACGATCGCGGCCCGGGAGGTGTTGATCAGATAGGCGGTCGGCTTGAGGAGGGCGAGTTCGGCGGCGCCGAGCAGACCGCGCGTGCGGTCGCCGAGCGCGAGATGCACGGAGACGAAGTCGCTGTCCACGAGGAGCTCCTCCTTGGACGGGGCCAGCCGCACGCCGACCTCGTCGGCGCGCTCCTTGGTGAGGTTCTGGCTCCAGGCAGTGACCTCCATGCCGAAGGCGAGGCCGACCTGGGCGACGCGGCTGCCGATCTTGCCGAGTCCGAGAAGGCCGAGGCGCCGGCCGTGCAGGTCGGCACCCACGGTGCTCTGCCAGGGGCCGCCGCCGCGCAGGGCGTTGTTCTCCTCGACGATGCCGCGGGCGAGGCCGAGCAGCAGCGCCCAGGTCAGTTCCAGGGGCGGGGTCGATGAGCTGGCCGTACCGCACACGGTCACGTCGTGCGTCCTCGCAGCGGCGTAGTCGATCACGGAGTTGCGCATCCCGGAGGCGATCAGCAGCTTCAGCCGGGGCAGACGCGCGAGGAGGGAGCCCGGGAAGGGAACCCGCTCGCGCAGGGTGACGACGACGTCGAAGTCCGCAAGGGCGGCGGCCAGTTCGTCCTCGGTGCCGAAGTGCTCCGAGAAGGTCACGACCTCCACCTGGTCCGCCAGGGGAGACCAGTCGGCGGACACCATGGCGGCGTTCTGGAAGTCGTCGAGTACGGCGCAGCGGTATTGCATGTCAGTTCTCTCCCAAACCGGAGTCGCTGTGGTCATGGGCGCGGGCATTCAGCCCCGGGCCGCCCGGAAGCACGATCCTGCCTCGGTCGATCACGGCACCGGAGAACGGATCGTCGAGCAGACCGGGAGGGCCGTCGAGATCAGGACGGTCGGCGAGTGGGGCGAGGTGGCCAAGACCGTCACGCCGAGGCACCCCGGGTCCTGCGGCCGAGCAAGGACCGCGGACCCGCCCCGCGGGCCAGCGTGATCATGTCGAGTGCGGCCCGCCCCCTCCCGCACAGTCCATGGCGCCCGCCGCTCATGCCGTCCATGGAACCCGCTGGAGCCGGCATCGTGCGACCGAGGGCCGGAAGCTGTGGAAAACTCCTGTCGTGTCCCTGACTTGACTTGTCCACAGGGGCAACCGGAATCCATGATTCCGCGCGATCGTCGCCGCATGACGAATCACAGCGAAGCCGCCGGGCCGCTCGGTCACGGCGACGACATGGAAGCTGCCTGCCGCCGCGAGGGGGAGGAGCACTCCGAGGCTCGCCCTGAACTCGCGGCACGTCCGGCGGGCTCGGACCCAGAGGCGGCGGACCCACGGGTCGAGGACCCGGCAGAGGCCCTGGCTCCGGAGCGCGCCGGGACCGAGTTCGCCAGCGCCGGGGCCGAGTCCCCCAGCACCGGGTCGGAGCCCCGGGTGCACGGCTACACCGGTACCGAGCCCGCACCGGACAAAGGCGTGGCCGTTCCCTTGTTCAGCGCCGGCGCCCACGTACCTGTCCATCGGCGGATGCCCGAGGAGGAACCGAACCCCCGTGGCCAGGACGCCGGGGCGTCCGGGGCGGAACAGATCACTCTGCGCTCGGCCGGGGAACTCGCCGATGCCCTGCCGTACTTGCTCGGGTACCGGCCCGAGGACAGCATCGTGCTCGTCGCCGTGCACGACCGCAGCGGGCAGGGACGGTTCGGAGCCCGGGCCAGACTCGGGATCCCCGCACGCGACGAGGACTGGCCGTCCGTCGCGGAAGAGCTCGCGCGCTGCCTCGTGACGGTGGGCGAACGCCGTGCGGGAAGCAGGCCGGAGGCCGTCGTCGCCTTCCTCTGTCAGGACCCGGCCGATGCGGAATCCGGACAACAGGTCATGGAGCGCCTTCGCCCGCTGGCCCAGCTGCTGCGTATCGCATGCGGCAGTCTGGACGTTCCGGTCATCGAGGCGTTGTGCATCTCCGACGGCCGGTTCTGGTCCTACTGCTGCCCCGGTGAGCGGTGCTGCCCTCCGGCAGGGATGCCCATGGGGCTGCCCGGCACCTCCGTCCTCGCGGCGGCGGCCACCTACGCGGGGCTCCAGGTGCGGGGCTCGCTGAAGGACTTCCGCCGTCGGCTCAGTCCCTGGGAGCCGGCTGCCGCAACCGGTCAGAAGGCCGCGCTGGACGCTGCCGGTTCGACGCTCGTACCGCGAATGCTGGACAGCACCCAGAGTTCCGTCGTCGGCGACGAGACCATCGGGCTTGCGGGCCGGATCATGGCGCGGCTGGCGGCGGTACCACCGGTCGGCGGCACACGCGAGGCGGACCGGCGGGACGACCGGCTCGTCGCGCACGACGAAGCAGCCGCACTGATCCTCGGCCTCCAGGACCGTATGACGCGTGACCGTGCGGCCGAGTGGATGGAAGGCGACGACGCCGGTCCGGCCCTGCGATTGTGGCGCACACTGGCGCGGCGGTGCGTCGGTCCCTACGGCGAGTTCGCGGCGCCGCCGCTCACGCTGGCGGGCTGGGTCGCCTGGTCATGCGGGGACGAACTCGAGGCACGCGAGGCCCTGGCCATGGCGCTCGGCGCGGACCCTGCATACCTCTTCGCCCGGCTCCTGCACGAAGCGTGCAACGACGGTCTCGACCCGGAGGCGATCAGGCGATGCCTGCGGCCGGGGGACGCCGACCGAGCCGCTTCCGGGATCCCTCCCGCTCCCGAGGCCCCGGCCGAACCGGCTGCCGCAGGCACGTCACCGGATCAGCCCCTGGCCGGCCCGGCCGGTCCCGGCGACCACGATCGGTCCGTCTCCGGGGAAGGCCGGCCGACTCGGCGGCGCAGGCCCCGGCCGATCAGCGGCGAAGGCGCGCGGGGGCCACAGGGCAACAGGAATACGGCGAAGGACGCTCCCCGGAGGCGACCGCCGACGCGGCGACGCCCCGGTCACACCAGGACGCGGGCGTGACCTGGCGTGGGCTCGCTGCGTTCACCTGTGTGGCCCGCGGTGACGCCGGGCCACGCCGGTGCCCCGCCCCGGGCCGACGCAGGCACGCGGGGTCGCGGCGAGGCAGGCCCAGGCGTCGCCGGACGGGGCAGCGACCCCGGTACCCCGGAGTCGCTGCCATCCCCCCGACCCGACGCGACCACACAAGAAGGCGCCGCATGCCTCCCCTCATCCCTGCCGCTGGAGCCGACGGCGCGGGCCGGAACCAGTTGCGGCCCGCACTGCCCGCGATTGCGGCCCGGCCCGGCACGTCGCTGGTGCCACGGCCGGGCAGGCCGCCGAGCCGCCCGGGGCAGCTGCCCCCGGTGCACACCGCCCTGATCGGAGTCGCCCTCCCCGGGCTCGTGATCTGCACGGAACAGGGGCAGTTGACGGGCCAGGGGCTGGAGGGCTTCTACAGAGCCGGACGCCGTCTCCTCTCGCGCTGCCGTCTGACGGTGGCGGGACGGCAACCCCTCATCGCCCGCGCGGGCCCGGTCTCCGCCGATGCCGTCCGCTTCGTGGCGACCCTGCGCACGACCGCCGACTCGGGCCCGGACCCCGACGTGATCGTCGAGTGCATCCGGCACGCCAACGGCACCGAACGCATCACCCTGCGCAGCACGGCCGACCGCGCACTGCGCTTGCCCGTCGAGGTGTCGCTCGGCACGGACCTGGCCGATCTGGGTGCGGTGGCTGCCGGCCGGACGCCGGCAGAGCTGCCTGCCACCGTCCACGGCAGCGGCCTGCGCTGGGTCTCGCCCCACGGCGACGCCGCGGTCACGGCCGACCCGCCCCCACTCGACGCGGTTGCCTCCGCCGGACTGCTGCGCTGGGAACTGGAGCTGCCACCCGGTGGCTCCCGGACCCTCGAACTGAAGGTGAGGACGGGGCGTGGTGCCGCGCCCCGTCCCGCGGCCCGAGGGGCCCCGGCGGCCCTCGCCGCGGCCCGGGCCACCGGCGACGACCACCGGGTGCGCGGCCTCCTGGACGTCTGCGTGGCGGACTTGCGGGCCCTGCTGCTGCGTGATCACGCGCATCCGGGCGATGTCCACCTCGCCGGGGGAGTCCCGTGGCGCCCGGGCCTTGCGGCGGCCGAGGCCCTGACGGCGGCGCGCATGGCCCTGCCGCTCGGCACCCGGCTCGCGGCCGGGACACTGCGCACCCTCGCCCGCACCCAGGAGACCGCGGGCCCGCGGACGGGCCTGATCCCCGGCCCGATGCGGGACTCCGGACCACATCTGCCGCCCGGATCGACGGCCGTCGAGGCGACACTGATGTTCCCGGTGCTGCTGGCGGAGGCGCGTCGCTGGGGGTTGCCCGACCATGAGACGGAGGGGCTGCTGCCGACCGCGGAACGCTGCCTGGCCTGGCTGCGCGTCACGGTCGACGACCGGGGATACCTGGCCGACCGGCGTCCCGGAGGGATGGTGCGCTGTGACACCCAGGCGCACGCCCATCGCGCCGCGCTGCTCGGCGCCGATCTGTTGGAGGCCTGTGGCCGCGAGGGCGCCGACGAACTGCGGCAGTGGGCCGGGGAACTGCGCACGAGATTCAGGGAGGACTTCTGGACCGAGGGCCCGGGCGGCGGCAGACCCGCGGCGGCACTCGGACACGACGGGCGTCCGATCACGCACCTCGGCTGCGGTGCCGTTCCCCTCCTCGACACCGGCCTCCTCGGAGACGGAGCCTTCGCGCAGGGGTTGCTGGACAAGGCACAGACGGAACAGCTCGCCCGCCTGCTCGGCGGGCCCGCCATCGACTCGGGCTGGGGGCTGCGCGGCCTCGGCGCCCGCGAGGCCTTGTACAACCCGTTCGGACACCGGGCCGGGGCCGTGCGGGTGCAGGAGACGGCGACAGCCGCCGCAGGTCTGGCCGCGGCAGGGCACGAGGAAGAGGCCTGTGTGCTCGTCCGGGGCCTGCTCGCCGCGTCCGATGCCTTCGGCCACCGGCTTCCCGAGATGTTCGCGGGGGAGCCGCGCACCGAGGGCGGCGCCCCGCTGCCGCACCCGGCCGCCTGTCGTCCCGCGGCCACCGCAGCGGCCGCGGGCGTGCAGATCCTGATGACGCTGGTGGGGATCCGCCCGGACGTCCCCGCCGGGACCGTCACGCTGCGTCCCCTGAGCGGCGCGCCGCTGGGGGAGGTCGGACTGACCGGGCTACGGGTGGCGGGAGCGCCGTTCTCGGTGAGGGTGACGCGGCGCGGACTCGCCATGGTGGAGGAGGCGGCGCAGGGCCTTCAACTGGGAGTGTGAACGCCTTGCCCCGGCCCGCTCGGGAGCCGTGCCACCTCGGGTGAAGCGGGGGAAGAGAAAACGGAAGCGATCCGGGAAGGGAGTGTTTATCGTCAGGGAGACGACTATGATCGCGGCATGCCCTACGACCCGTCGGCCTTCCCGCCCTTTGCTGTCACCGTCGACCTGGTCGTGCTGACCGTGCGCCGTCACGCCCTGTGTGCACTGGCGGTCCGGCGTGGTGAGCCGCCCTTCCAGGGGCGTTGGGCGCTGCCCGGTGGCTTCGTACGGGCCGACGAGGACCTGGCCGCGGCAGCGGCGCGCGAGCTGGTCGAGGAGACCGGCCTCTGCGTCCACGACCCGTCCGCACCGGCGCAGGACAACGGTGCCCACCTGGAACAGCTCGCCACTTACGGCGACCCCGAGCGCGACCCGAGGATGCGCGTCGTCAGCGTGGCGCACCTCGCACTCGCCCCGGACCTCCCGGCACCCCGGGCGGGCGGTGACGCGCACAGCGCCCGCTGGGCGCCCGTCGGGGAACTGCTCAACCAGGGCGGATACGCCAGAGAGGGCGAGCAGGCCGCGCCACTCGCCTTCGATCACGCCCAGATCCTGGCCGACGGCGTGGAGCGTGCGCGGTCCAAGATCGAGTATTCCTCGCTGGCCACGGCGTTCTGCCCGCCCGAGTTCACCGTCGGGGAGCTGCGCCGCGTCTACGAGGCGGTGTGGGGTGTCGTTCTCGACCCGCGCAACTTCCACCGCAAGGTGACGGGCACCCCGGGCTTCCTCGTTCCCACCGGCGGGACCACCACGCGGCAGGGCGGCCGCCCTGCGCAGCTGTTCCGGGCCGGCGGTGCCACGCTGCTCAACCCGCCGATGCTGCGGCCCGAGGTCTGATCCGGCCCCGCCGCGCCGACGGCGATGCGGGGACCCGCGACGCCCCTGGCGGACAGTCCTGACCGAAAAGTCGGAATTGTCACGATATCTTGCTGTGGTACCTACGGGGTCCGTCCGTCCCCGATCCGGGCGGGCGGGCCCCGGCCGCCGAGCGGTCGCACCTCCTGCGAGAGAAGCGATGATCCAGGCCATCGGACTGACCAGCAATGCCCGCAAGGAGCTCCCACCCGCCGTCGACGACGTGTCGTTCGAGGCGCCCCCCGGACGTGTCACCGCCCTGCTCGGAGCCCCGGCCGCGGGCAAGTCGACCGCGCTGAGACTGATGCTCGAACTCCAACAGGGCCGCGGCATCACCTACTTCCGAGGCCGGCCGCTGCACCGCATCCCCCACCCCTCGCACGAGGTCGGGGTCCACCTGGGCGACGTACCGGGCCACCCGGCACGCACCGTCCGGGGCCAGCTGCGCATGCTCTGCGCGGCGGTCGGAGTGCCCGTGCAGCGCGCCGACGAAGTCCTCGACATCGTGGGCCTGGTGAGTCTGCGGGACGAGCGGCTGGGCACCCTCTCCCGGGGCCTGGACCGCCGCCTCGGCCTCGCCTGCGCCCTGCTGGCCGACCCCCACACCCTCGTCCTGGACGCCCCCACCCACGGACTGTCCGGCCGTGAGGGTCAGTGGCTGCACGCGGTGCTGCGCGACCACGCGGACGACGGCGGGACCGTCCTGTTCACCACCGGTGACCCGCGGGAGGCCGCGCAGCACGCCGATCACGTCGTCACCCTCGACCGCGGCCGGCTCGTCGCGGACCAGCCGGCCACCGAATTCGCCCGCACCCGGCTCCGCCCGAGAGTCGCCGTACGCAGCCCGTACGCCGCCAGGCTCGGCGCCCTGCTCAGCAAGGAGGCGAGAACGGCGCATCGCTCCCTGGAAGTGGTCGAGGAGGAGGGCAACCGGCTGTCCGTCTACGGAGCCAGCTGCGCCACTGTCGGCGAGACCGCGTTCCGGCACGGCATCCTCGTCCACCAACTGGCCGACGAGGTCGGTGACATGGGGCCGGGTGCGCCGCACGGCGCCACGGTCCCACCGGCCGGGGGGCCCTCGGCCGAGTACGCCGGCGAAGAGGCTCCGGCCGCCCCGGCGGACCCCGCCGAAGGCCCCGACCCCGCGCCGGAGGAACCGAGTCCGCGGCCCGTCGTCTCCGTCCGGCCGCCCCGCAGCCCGCTGCGCCCCCTGCGCTACGAACTGCGCCGCGCGACCGGCATCGCCGCCGGCTACGTCACCGCCGCCGCCGTGCTGGTCGGCTCGGTCCTCCTCTCGGTGCTCCTGGCCAGGACGGGCCACACCGCTCAGCCGCGGCTGCTCGCGGCCTGGCCCCCGGAACTTCCCCTGCCGCCCGCAGCCCTGGGCGCCGGGCTGCTCGGCGCCCTGGCCTTCGGTGACGAGTTCCGCCATCCCGCCCTCGCGGCGGACCGGGGCACCGTTCCGCGGCGCCTGGGACTGCTCGGCGCCAAGCTCGTCGTGG
Organism: Streptomyces sp. NPDC002004; assembly: GCF_053593975.1. Classification (NCBI taxonomy): domain Bacteria; kingdom Bacillati; phylum Actinomycetota; class Actinomycetes; order Kitasatosporales; family Streptomycetaceae; genus Streptomyces; species Streptomyces sp. NPDC002004. The sequence continues at coordinate 107,138 of NZ_JBSFDP010000015.1, read as the reverse complement.
CTGCCGGGACGGCGCTGCTGCTGGCCTTCCTCACCGTCGGCTGCGACGCGGCGGCGCTCCAGCTCGTCTACGGACACGAGCTCACCGGGGTCCCCGGCGAGTGGCTCTCCTTGTCGGCGAGTTGGATCGCCTTCGTCGCCGGATGCGCCTGGGCGGGCGTGCTCGCCGCCGGGGTGTTCCGCTCCACGACCGCAGGACTCGCGGCCGTGCTCGGCGTTCCGATCGTCGTCGTGCCCCTCGTACAGAAGGCCATGGAGGGACCTTCCGTGCGAACCGCCGCCGGCTTCCCAGCGCGGCTGCGCGACCTCGCACTGGTGCAGTGGCCGTTCGGTGTCGAGCGGTACATGGAGGCCTGCGTGCGGATGATCGTGCAACCGGTGGGCGGTGCGCTGATGCTGTCCGTGACCGCACTGCTCTGCGCGTATCTGCTCACCGCCCTTCGTGGCAGGGCCCGTTGACCGGAGTCCGACCCCTTCCGGACCCGAGCTGAGCACACCGTCCCGACCGACGCCCATTTCTTTCCGATAAGGCGTCAATTGCGGCGAGGTAAGCGATCACCCTTTCGTGTGCTTTTCACCAAAGACCTCAAGGCGCTTGGGAGCGGAGCCGACAAAGGATCCGTGAGTACCCTTGCGCACACCATGATGACCACCGCCCGCTCCGCGGATTCCGGCCTCGTCGGACCGGGCGAACTCGACCGATACCCCTACGCGGAGGCCTCCGGCATCGAACGCATCGGCACCCCTTCCTGGGAGAGCGCGGACCCCGAGCTGGGCCGCGTCGGCCGGCGGGCCGCGGGTAGCCGCGGCCGTGGCCTGCACGGTCAACTGGTCCAGCAACTGGGCCAGATGATCGTCTCCGGCGACCTGGGTGCGGACCGTCCGCTCGTCCCCGAGGAGATCGGCCAGCGATTCGAGGTCTCCCGTACCGTCGTCCGGGAGTCCCTCCGCGTCCTCGAGGCCAAGGGCCTGGTCAGTGCCCGCCCCAATGTCGGAACGCGCGTGCGTCCGGTCAGCGACTGGAACCTGTTGGACCCGGACATCATCGAGTGGCGGGCCTTCGGGCCGCAGCGCGACGACCAGCGCCGGGAGCTGAGCGAACTGCGCTGGACCATCGAGCCGCTCGCCGCCCGCCTCGCCGCCGGCCACGGCCGGGAAGACGTCCAGCAGCGCCTCGGCGACATGGTCGAGATCATGGGTCACGCCCTCGGACAGGGCGACTCCCTCACGTTCTCCCGCGCCGACGCCGAATTCCACTCCCTGCTCATCCAGGTCGCGGGCAACCGCATGCTCGAGCACCTCTCCGGGATCGTCTCCGCCGCCCTCCAGGTCTCCGGCGGCCCCGTCACCGGCTGCGAGCGCCCCCACGACGCGTCCCTCGGGCACCACACCCGCATCGTCGACGCCCTCGCCGCCGGCGACGGCGCGGCCGCCGAGGCGGCCATGCGCCAGCTCCTCACCGTCCACCCCGAGGTGGAGCGCGTCGTTCCCGCCCCTCGCGAGCACTGAACGCCCCGGCCTCCGGCAGCGCCCACGGCGCATTCCGGGGCAGGGTGCGCGCCGCACCAGCTCGCGCACGCATCACCGGACCCGTCGTGGCGCCCCGGCGGGCCCGCCACGGGTCCGGTGATGCGCCGAAGGGGTGGAGCCGACATGGCCGCGGGGATCGCGGGTACCCGTCAGGAGTCCACGGTGTGACCGCTTCTGCCCGTATCTACGCGCTTTTGAACGCTTACGGGGTGTGACTCGGGCCACGCAGATTGGGCGTAACGCTCCTCGGAACTGTGCGATGACCTAAGAGGTGACAGCCGAGGAGGGAATACAGCCGTCGTTCATGGCGCTGTGCAACTTCCCGGCCCCCGCCCACGCCGTCGACCCATCCCCAAGTCGGCGGTCGTCGGCTCCGGTCCACACGGGACCGGGCCGGAAGCCGTTTTCCAACGTTCCGAGAGGTTGTTCGTGTCGGCCAGCACATCCCGTACGCTCCCGCCGGAGATCGCCGAGTCCGTCTCTGTCATGGCGCTCATCGAGCGGGGAAAGGCTGAGGGGCAGATCGCCGGCGATGACGTGCGTCGGGCCTTCGAAGCTGACCAGATTCCGGCCACTCAGTGGAAGAACGTACTGCGCAGCCTCAACCAGATCCTCGAGGAAGAGGGTGTGACGCTGATGGTCAGTGCCGCGGAGCCCAAGCGCACACGAAAGAGCGTCGCAGCGAAGAGCCCGGCCAAGCGCACCGCCACGAGGACCGTGGCGGCGAAGCCCGTCGTGGCCAAGAAGACCACGCCGAGCGCCGCCCCCGAGGCTGCGGCGACCGATGCCCCCGCTGAAGAGGCCGCGCCCGCCAAGAAGGCCGCTGCCAAGAAGACGACTGCCAAGAAGGCCGTCGCGAAGAAGACGACCGCCAAGAAGACGGCGGCCAAGAAGACCACCGCCAAGAAGGACGCCGACGAGCTCCTCGACGAGGAGGCCATCGAGGAGACCCCGGGCAAGCCCGGCGCTGAGGAGCCCGCCGAGGAGGGCAGCCAGGGTTTCGTCCTGTCCGACGAGGACGAGGACGACGCGCCCGCGCAGCAGGTCGCCGCCGCCGGTGCCACCGCCGACCCGGTCAAGGACTACCTGAAGCAGATCGGCAAGGTCCCCCTGCTCAACGCCGAGCAGGAGGTCGAGCTCGCCAAGCGCATCGAGGCCGGCCTGTTCGCCGAGGACAAGCTCGCCAACGCCGACAAGCTTGCCCCGAAGCTCAAGCGTGAGCTGGAGATCATCGCCGAGGACGGCCGCCGCGCCAAGAACCACCTCCTGGAGGCCAACCTCCGTCTGGTGGTCTCCCTGGCCAAGCGCTACACCGGCCGCGGCATGCTCTTCCTGGACCTCATCCAGGAGGGCAACCTCGGTCTGATCCGCGCGGTCGAGAAGTTCGACTACACCAAGGGCTACAAGTTCTCGACGTACGCCACCTGGTGGATTCGTCAGGCGATCACCCGCGCCATGGCCGACCAGGCCCGCACCATCCGTATCCCGGTGCACATGGTCGAGGTCATCAACAAGCTCGCGCGCGTGCAGCGCCAGATGCTCCAGGACCTGGGCCGTGAGCCCACTCCGGAGGAGCTGGCCAAGGAACTCGACATGACCCCGGAGAAGGTCATCGAGGTCCAGAAGTACGGCCGCGAGCCCATCTCCCTGCACACACCGCTGGGCGAGGACGGCGACAGCGAATTCGGTGACCTGATCGAGGACTCCGAAGCGGTCGTCCCGGCCGACGCGGTCAGCTTCACGCTGCTCCAGGAGCAGCTGCACTCCGTGCTCGACACGCTCTCCGAGCGTGAAGCCGGTGTCGTGTCCATGCGCTTCGGTCTGACCGACGGCCAGCCGAAGACCCTCGACGAGATCGGCAAGGTCTACGGCGTGACGCGAGAGCGTATCCGTCAGATCGAGTCGAAGACGATGTCGAAGCTCCGTCACCCGTCGCGCTCGCAGGTGCTGCGCGACTACCTCGACTGAGCCACGCCCCGGCGACGCCGATGGCCCGGCCCCGTCAGGGGTCGGGCCATCGGCGTGCCCGGGTGAGGGAGAGGGGTAAATCGGCGCCCGGTGTCCTCGCGGGGCAGCGGCGGGAGGCCTGAGGGTGCGGCATGACGCACCCTGAATCACTGTGGGTATCTCATAGCGACCCAGAGTGAGGAGAGCTCATGCGCCGTCCCATCGCCCGAAGGCTGACCGGGGTCATGGCCACACTGGCCGCGTCAGCCGCGCTGCCCTTGGCTTCCCCGGCTCCCGCCGTAGCCGACAGCGTCGTAGTCGGCGGATACCCGGTCCAGATCGCCGACAGTCCGTGGGTGGTGGCGCTCTCCAGTCGTGACCGGTTCGGCGGTACGAGGGCGGGCCAGTTCTGCGGTGGAGTCGTGGTCGGCCGGTCGACCGTGCTGACCGCTGCCCACTGCGTCGGTGAGGACGTCCTCGGGGGGTCGACGGGTTCGGTCCGCGACCTGAAGGTCATCGCCGGGCGCACGGATCTGCGGACCACGAACGGTACCGAGGTCGCGGTGCGCAGCGTACGGATCAATCCCGGGTACGACAGTGCGACCAATGCCGGGGACATGGCGGCGCTGACGCTCCAGACGCCGCTGCCGGCGAGCTATGTGATCCCCATGGCGGGGCGCGGAGACCCCGCGTACCGGGAGGGCACCCAGGCCAAGGTCTACGGATGGGGTGACACCACGGGCGTGGGGTCGTATGCGCAGGTTCTGCATGCCGCCGACGTTCAGGTGCTGCCCGACTCGTCTTGTCAGCGGGCCTACCCGGGGGTGCCGGACGGCAAGTACCTGCCCGACTCCATGCTGTGCGCGGGAGTGCCACAGGGAGGCCATGACGCCTGCCAGGGCGACAGCGGCGGTCCCCTGGTGGCCGGAGGCCGTCTGATCGGCCTGGTGTCGTGGGGAAGCGGCTGCGGGCGTGCGGACAGCCCCGGGGTGTACACCCGTATTTCCGGTGTGCTCTCGGACACTTCTCCGGTGTCCTGAGCGCGCCGGGCTTCCCGGTCGCGGAGGTGCGGGGCGCGCTCTCGGGCGCGACCCGGCGGATAGGGACGAGCCGCTACGACCGGGCGGCCACTCTCCGTGGTGGGGAGTGGCCGCCCGGTCACCGGCCTGGTGCCGGTGCTGGCTCGTCGACGTAGGCGCTGGGCCTCAGTGTTCGTCGTCGTTCGCGGACGCCGGAACGGCGGTCAGCCGCTCCGTCTCGTCCTGTATCTCGGCGGCGATCTTCTTGAGTTCCGGCTCGAACTTGCGACCGTGGTGGGCGCAGAAGAGCAGTTCACCGCCGCTCAACAGGACGACGCGCAGGTAGGCCTGGGCGCCGCAGCGGTCGCACCGGTCAGCGGCCGTCAGGGGGGTCGCGGGGGTCAGAACAGTAGTCACGTCGCCTCTTCTCTAGCTCGACGAGCTGTCGTACCAGGGTCAACATCCAACCAGGCCGAAAACGTTCCCGCTCGTGGCTTTTCCTCGAAAATTTCTCTCCGAGGCGGCTGTCTGCTGCCGGTTGGCGGCGAATGTGCCGTAATGCATGTCTTCGTGTCTTACGGGTTCGCGCGTTATTCGGATCGGTCCTCCCGGCGGTCGCCGGTTGTTCATGAGGACGTGCCCCGAGGCTAAATGGTTCATGCGCCGAAGGGAACGTGATATCCGCTTCACTCCATCGAGGGATCGAACAGGTGTATGACTCTGGACTAGTCTGAGTGTGGACGAGGGTGGCGTTACAACGGCTCTACCAGGCCTCGGTACCCTCTGACCGGCGACCGACGCCGGCCCCTTACCCCAAAGGGCCCCACCTGAAATTCAGCGAGGAGCGAACCGCGTGACCGCCGAGACGTCCGTGCCGTCCACAGCGCTGCTGACCGGAGCAGACCGGGACGGTTCCAATTACACCGCTCGGCACCTGCTCGTCCTGGAGGGTCTCGAGGCCGTCCGCAAGCGGCCCGGCATGTACATCGGGTCGACCGACAGCCGTGGCCTGATGCACTGCCTCTGGGAGATCATCGACAACTCCGTCGACGAGGCCCTGGGCGGCTACTGCGACCACATCGAGGTCGTCCTCCACGACGACGGCAGTGTCGAGGTCCGGGACAACGGTCGAGGCATCCCCGTCGACGTGGAGCCGAAGACCGGCCTCTCCGGCGTCGAGGTCGTGATGACGAAGCTGCATGCGGGCGGCAAGTTCGGTGGCGGCTCCTATGCCGCGTCGGGCGGTCTGCACGGCGTGGGCGCCTCTGTCGTGAACGCCCTGTCCGCACGGCTCGACGTCGAGGTGGACCGCGGCGGCAACACCCATGCGATCAGCTTCCGGCGCGGTGTCCCCGGCGCCTTCGCGGGTGAGGGCCCGGGTGCCTCCTTCGACGTGAAGAGCGGCCTGCGCAAGGCCAAGAAGATCCCCAAGACCCGCACCGGCACCCGCGTGCGCTACTGGGCCGACCGCCAGATCTTCCTCAAGGACGCGAAGCTCTCGCTGGAGACGCTGCACCAGCGCGCACGCCAGACGGCGTTCCTGGTCCCCGGCCTGACCATCGTGGTCCGTGACGAGTACGGACTCGGCGAGGGCGGCAGCAAGGGCGAGGAGTCCTTCCGCTTCGACGGAGGCATCAGCGAGTTCTGCGAGTACCTCGCCGCCGACAAGCCCGTCTGCGACGTGCTCCGCTTCTCGGGACACGGAACCTTCAAGGAGACCGTCCCGGTTCTCGACGACCGCGGCCACATGACGCCGACGGAGGTCACCCGGGAACTCGGCGTGGACGTCGCCCTGCGCTGGGGCACCGGCTACGACACCACGCTCAAGTCGTTCGTCAACATCATCGCCACCCCCAAGGGCGGCACCCACGTCACCGGATTCGAGCGCTCCGTCACCAGGACGATGAACGAGGTGCTCAGGTCCCAGAAGCTGCTGCGCGTCGCCGAGGACGACGTCGTCAAGGACGACGCCCTCGAAGGACTCACCGCCGTCGTCACCGTGCGCCTCGCGGAGCCGCAGTTCGAGGGACAGACCAAGGAGGTGCTGGGCACCTCGGCCGCCAACCGGATCGTCGCCAACGTCATCGCCAAGGAGCTCAAGGCGTTCCTGACCTCCAGCAAGCGTGACGCCAAGGCGCAGGCCCGGTCCGTGATGGAGAAGGTCGTCGCCGCGGCCCGCACTCGCATCGCGGCCCGCCAGCACAAGGAGGCGCAGCGGCGGAAGACCGCGCTCGAATCGTCCTCGCTCCCGGCGAAGCTCGCCGACTGCCGCAGCGACGACATGGAGCGCAGCGAGCTGTTCATCGTCGAGGGGGACTCCGCGCTCGGTACGGCGAAGCTCGCCCGGAACTCGGAGTTCCAGGCCCTGCTGCCGATCCGCGGCAAGATCCTCAACGTCCAGAAGTCGTCCGTCTCGGACATGCTGAAGAACGCCGAGTGCGGCGCGATCATCCAGGTCATAGGAGCCGGCTCCGGCCGCACCTTCGACATCGACGCAGCCCGCTACGGCAAGATCATCCTCCTTGTCGACGCCGATGTGGACGGCGCGCACATCCGCTGTCTGCTGCTCACGCTGTTCCAGCGGTACATGCGGCCGATGGTGGAGGCGGGCCGGGTGTTCGCCGCGGTTCCGCCGCTGCACCGGATCGAGCTGTCCCAGCCCAAGAAGGGCCAGGACAAGTACATCTACACCTACTCGGACCGTGAACTGCGCGAGACGCTGCTGGAGCTCCAGCGCAAGGGCGTGCGGTACAAGGAGTCGATCCAGCGGTACAAGGGCCTCGGTGAGATGGACGCCGACCAGCTGGCCGAGACGACGATGGATCCGCGCCACCGCACCCTGCGCCGGATCAACATCGCCGACCTCGACTCCGCCGAGAACGTCTTCGACCTGCTGATGGGCAACGAGGTGGCGCCGCGCAAGGAGTTCATCACCAGCTCCGCGGCCATGCTGGACCGGTCGCGCATCGACGCATAGCCCGTCGTCACCGGTGTGCGGCCCGCCGCGCACCACAGGGGTCTCCACCCGAGGGTGGAGACCCCTGATCCACCCGCGTTCCACCCCGGCTCCGATCCTCCGGCCTGGGCATTTCCGTACCTTCGAAGGCGTTGCGGTCCAGCTCCTCTCGCCCTTCGGAGGCCTCGATGTCCCCGCTCCTCGATGCCGCGGTGATCGCCGCTGTGGTCGTCCTGGTGGTGTTCCGCCAGCTCAGGGCCCAGCAGGTCGGCGCGGACCGGCGGTGGTGGCTCATCCCCTGCGTCATGGCGTTCCTGTCCGTGCGCCAGGGCGGGCTCGTCGACCCGCACCACCCGGGGACATCGGTGCTGCTCCTCGTCGGCGAACTGGTCGTCGGCCTGGTCATGGGGGCGGCCTGGGCGACCACGAGCCGGATATGGAAGGAGCCCGACGGCACGGTGTGGGCACGCGGCACCAAGGCGACGGTCGCCGCGTGGGTGATCGGCATTGCGCTCCGGATCGGCCTGGTGGGCCTGGGGACTCTGGCCGGCATCCACCAGGGGACGGGCGCGGTCCTGCTGGCGCTCGCGGTGTCGCTGCTGATGCGCTCGATGCTGCTGATGTGGCGGGCCCGGTCGGTGAGTCTGCCGTTCACCGGACCGGCCGCCTATGGTGGCGGCGTGTCCGTGGCGATGCGGAAGGACCGTGTGTGACCCCCAACACCTGGACCATCTGGCCCTCGCGGGAGGCGCTGAGCCACGTCGGAGTCTCACGGCCGCGGCGTCTGCTCGCCCGGACCGCGCGTCTACTCACCCTCGGCATTTTCCTGTGGTCCACCTTCTCGAACGGCCGGATCCACGGCTGGGGCAGCGCGGTGGTGGCCCTCGGGGTCGCCCTGTGCGGCGCAGCCGGCTGGGGTTTCTTCCGCACGACGCTCCAGCAGCGGCTGGTTCCGTCGCTGGCCCTGTATGTGCTGCTCCTCGCCGTCGCGACCGGCGCTCAGGCGGCCGGCTTCCGTGTTCCGGCGCTCGTCCTGTGGTGCGGCTGCGCGGTCGCCGCACTGGAGCGGCTGCCACTCGCGGCGGCACTGCCCGCGTCATCCGTGGCACTTGCGGCGTACGCGGCGGTGAACGACGACGTCTGGCTCACCACAGCGGCCACCGCCGGCGGGCTCGCCCTCGCCGGATACGTTCTGCGGCTCGACGCCGAGGCCCGGGGCAACGCGCAGCGGCTCCTCACCCAGGAGCGGGCGGCGCGTGATGCCGAGGCCGCATCCGCCGCGCTGGCCGAGCGGGCCCGTATAGCCCGCGACATCCACGACGTGCTCGCACACAGCCTTTCCGCCCAACTGGTCCACCTGGAAGCGGCCAGGTTGCTCATCGAGCGGGACGCCCCCCGCGAACAGATCCTCGAACGGGTGGTCGCCGCACGGGGCATGGCGCGCGACGGCCTCGACGAGACCCGGCAGGCCCTCTCGGCGCTGCGCGGCGACATGTCCCCGCTGGAGGACTTCCTGTGCGAACTGGTGGGTGCCGCCGACCGGGCGGCGCTGTCCGTCGGGGGCGAGCGGCGCTCGCTCTCGGCGGAGGCTTCGCAGACGGTCCGCCGGGTGGCACAGGAGGCTCTGACGAACGTCCGCAAGCACGCCCCGGGCGCCAATATCGACGTACGGCTCGACTACGGCCCGGACGCGGTGACCTTGGACGTAAGGGACTCAGGGGGCAAGCCGGGCGAACTCGCCGAGTCCGGATCCGGGTACGGTCTGCTGGGGATGCGGGAGCGCGCCGAGCTGCTGGGCGGGACGCTGCACGCAGGGCCGTACGAGAAGGGCTTCGCAGTGACGTTGAAGGTGCCCGCATGAGCGGAACCGGCTCCGGGGGGCCGACCGCCCGCGTGGTCGTCGCCGACGACCAGACCGTGGTGCGCGAGGGAATCGTGATGCTGCTGGGGCTGCTGCCCGGTATCGACGTGGTCGGGTCGGCGGGCGACGGGGAGGAGGCGGTCGCTCTCGTCGCCGAACTCGCCCCGGACGTCGTGCTGATGGACCTGCGCATGCCGCGCTGCGACGGAGTGGAGGCGACGCGGCGCATCCGGGCCGAGTACCCGGGCACACAGGTCGTCGTGCTCACCACGTTCGCCGACGACGAGTCGCTGTTCCCGGCGATCAAGGCCGGTGCGCGGGGCTATCTCACCAAGGACGCCGGCGGCGACGAGATCGTGCGTGCCGTGCACAGCGTGCTCTCCGGAGACGCAGGCCTGTCGCCGCAGATCCAACGACGGCTGCTGGAAAGGATCTCCCAGCCCGAGCCGCACCCTGCACCCCCGGCCGAACCCCCGGACGGCCTCACGGCGCGCGAGACCGATGTGCTCGTACTGATCGCCGAAGGGCTGACCAACCAGGAGATCGCCCGCAGGCTCCATGTCTCCACGGCCACGGTGAAGACCCACATCAACAACCTGTTCGCCAAGGCGGGCCTCAAGGACCGCGCCCAGGCCGTCCGGTACGCCTACGTGCACGGCCTCGCAAAGCCTCCGGGGAGCTCCATCACCTGATGGGGTGAAATGCCAGATTTGATGAGTCCGGGATCTTCCCCATCTGTCCATCCTTGGGCATGCAATCGAAGAGTCATCTACCCCCGTGCCGTGGGGGTGGCCCCGAGCGCGTGGGGGAGCTGCGCGAAGGGTCCGACATCGACCCGGGGCCTGCCGGAAGACACACGGACGCTCCCTGGGACGACCCGTGGTACGACGTACTCGCCAACGGCTGGGGCGATTCGGACGGTACGGGCGCCTCGCCGCACGCCGGGCCGCGGCACTCCGCCGCGCCCCGGCGGGACGCTGCCGCCGTCTACCTGGAGGTGCAGCGCAGTGCCGCGTTCCAGGAAGTGCGCCGCCGCTACCGCCGGTTCGTGATCCCTGCGGCCGCGGTGTTCCTCACCTGGTACGTGGCCTATGTGGTGACCGCGACCGTCGCGCCGGGGCTGATGGCGCGGCCCGTGGTCGGCGCGGTGAACGTCGCGATGCTGGCCGGCCTTGCACAGTTCCTCTCCACGTTCCTGCTGACCTGGGCGTATGCACGTCATGCCCGACTCCGCCGTGACCGTGCGGCCCTGGAACTGCGCTGGGACACCCAGGAACTGACACGGGGGATGTCTTGACGGCCCATCACCAGACCTTGGCCCTACTGCTGTTCAGCGCATTCGTCGCGGTCACGCTGGCGATCACGACATGGGTAAGCCGGACCCGGCAGGGTTCAGCGGAGGAGTTCTACGCAGGCGGCCGCCTCTTCTCGCCCATGGAGAACGGTTTCGCCATCGCGGGTGACTACATGTCGGCCGCCTCCTTCCTCGGTATCTCCGGACTCATCGCCCTCTTCGGCTACGACGGGCTGCTGTACTCGGTCGGCTTTCTCGTCGCCTGGCTCGTCGTACTGCTGCTGGTGGCCGAACTCGTCCGCAACTGCGGCCGGTTCACGCTGGCCGACGTGGTGGCGGCCCGGATGGCGGAGCGGCCGGTGCGCATCGCGGCGGGAACCTCGTCGGTGACCGTGAGCGTTCTGTATCTGGTGGCGCAGATGGTCGGGGCGGGCAGCTTGGTCGCGCTGCTGCTGGGTGGCCGGAGCGGGACGGCGCAGATGTGGACGGTGATCTGTGTCGGCGCACTGATGGTGATCTACGTGTCGTTGGGAGGGATGCGGGCCACCACATGGATCCAGATCGTCAAGGCGGTGCTCCTGATGGGCGGCACCATCACGCTGACCGTGCTCGTCCTCGCCCGCTTCCACGGTGACTTCGACCAGCTGCTGCGTACCGCGGCCGCGCACAGCGGACACGGCATGGACTTTCTGGCGCCCGGCCTGAAGTACGGCGGAAGCTGGACCGCCCGCTTCGACTTCATCAGCCTGGGCCTCGCGCTCCTGCTCGGCACCGCAGGACTGCCCCACATCCTGTCCCGCTTCTACACCGTGCCGACCGCGCGGGCCGCCCGCCGCTCGGTCGTCTGGGCCATCGGTCTCATCGGCGGCTTCTACCTGATGACGATCGTCCTGGGCTTCGGGGCGGCCGCGATCGTGGGATCCAACACGGTGCGTGCCTCCAACGCATCGGGGAACACGGCAGTCCCGCTGCTGGCGCTCGACGTCGGCGGCGGCGCGGACTCGACGGGGGGAACGGCGCTGTTCGCGGTCGTGGCCGCCGTCGCCTTCGCCACGATCCTCGCGGTGGTCGCCGGGATCACTCTCGCCTCGTCGGCGTCCGTGGCCCACGACCTGTATGCCTCACTGCGGCGCAGGGGGGCCAGGCAGCACAGTGAGGTCGCGGTGGCGCGCGTCGCCGCCGTCGGCATCGGGGTGGCCGCCATCGGCCTCGGGCTGCTCGCCCGGGACCTGAACGTCGCGTTCCTCGTCGGCCTCGCCTTCGCGGTCGCGGCTTCGGCCAACCTGCCGGTGCTGCTGTACACGCTGTTCTGGCGGAGCTTCACCACACGCGGTGCGGTCTGGGCGGTGTACGGCGGCCTGGCTCCTGCACTCGTCCTTGTGGTGCTCTCCCCGGTGGTGTCCGGGAGCCCCACGTCCCTGTTCCCGGGGGTGGACTTCCAGTACTTCCCCCTGGAGAACCCCGGGCTGGTCTCGATCCCCCTGGGCTTTCTCGCGGGCTGGCTGGGCACCGTCACATCGCCGGAACCGCCGGACGAGGCCAGGCATGCGGAGACCGAGGTCCGTTCACTGACCGGAGCGGGAGCGGTCTGAGCTGCGGCGCATCACCCTGCCCGCCGCGCCGCGCAGGCGGCCCGGTCGGGTCCGCGGCGGGGATCGCGCCGGCCGCTCGCGGAGCCTCAGTGCGCCTTGGCCCAGGTGTACCGGTGCTCCGGGCGGCCGGTGTCGCCGTATTTCAGGGTGAGGGTGATACGGCCCGCGCGTTCCAGATACTTCAGATAGCGCTGAGCCGTCGAGCGGCTGATCCCGGCCCGGGTGGCGACCTCGTGGGCGGAGAGCGGCTGCGCGGCCGCGTCGAGGACACCGCGGATGAGGTCGGCGGTGGGGGCGGAGTGGCCCTTGGGCAGCTCGGCGGGAGCGGCGTCGGCGGTGCGCAGGGCGCCGAAGATGCGGTCCACCTGCTCCTGACCGGCCTCGCCGCTGCCGCTCACGCCGTCCAGGGTGCGGCGCAGCGCCGCGTAGGCGTCGAGCTTGGCGCGCAGGCCGGCGAAGCTGAACGGCTTCACCAGGTACTGGAGTGCGCCGTACCGCATCGCGGCCTGGACGGTCGCCACATCGCGCGCGGCGGTCACCATGATCACGTCGGAGGAGTGCCCGAGCTGCCGCATGCGCCGCACCAGGGTCAGGCCCGTCTCGTCCGGCAGATAGTGGTCGAGCAGGACGAGGTCCACGGAGACGCGTTCCAGGGTCGCGAGGGCCTGGGCGGCGGTGTGGGCCCGGGCGGTGACCCGGAAGCCGGGAACCTTGGCCACGTATGCCGCGTTGATCTCTGCGACGCGGAAGTCGTCGTCCACGACCATGACGTCGATCATCCTGTCCCTCCAGTAGCAGCCATCGATTCGCTCAGCGCCTCCGGCAGTACGACGGTGAAGACGGCCCCGCCGCCCGCCCGGGCCGTGACCCTCGCCATGCCGCCGTAGCGCTCGGCGAGCCGCCGCACCAGGGCCAGGCCGAGGCCCCGGCCGCGGTGCGCGGGCGGTTCCTTGGTCGTCCAGCCCTCGGCGAAGATGCGCTCGCGCATGTCCGGCGGGACGCCGGGACCGTTGTCGCTCACCCGCAGGACGGCCGTGGTCCCCTCGGCCAGCAGTTCCACCTCGATGCGGGTCGCGGCGTCCAGGGCGTTGTCGATGAGATTGCCGAGCACGGTGACCAGGTCGCGGGGGTCGACGACCCGGTCGGGAAGGAGGGTGTCGGGGGAGACGTGGAGCAGGGCGCCGCGCTCCGCGGCGATGGCGGCCTTGCCGACGAGCAGGGCGGAGACGAGCGGATCGTGGACGCGTTCGGCGACCTGTTCGGCGGAGGCGCGCTGTCCCTCGGCGACCTCGGCCACGAAGTCCACGGCCTCGTCGTACAGGCCGAGTTCCAGCAGCCCGAGCAGGGTGTGCAGGCGGTTGGCGTGCTCGTGGTCCTGGGCGCGCAGAGCGTCCAGGAGGCCGTGCGTGGAGTCCAGCTCACGGCCGAGCAACTCCAGTTCGGTCCGGTCGCGCAGGGTCACCACGGCCCCGTCGTCGCCGGTGGGCATGCGGTTGGCCACCAGGACACGGCCGCCGCTGACGGTGAGCAGGTCTGCGCCGTCCACCCGGCCGGCCAGCACATCGGTGGTGCGGCCGGGTGGCAGGGCGTCGTCGACGGTGCGTCCGATGGACTCGGCGCCGATTCCGAGGAGACGTTCCGCCTCGTCGTTGATCAGGCGAATCAGGCCCGTCCGGTCGAGGGCGACGACGCCCTCGCGTATGCCGTGGAGCATGGCCTCGCGCTCGTCGAGGAGCGCCGAGATGTCGGCGAACGCCAGGCCGTGCGTGCGGCGTTGCAGTCGGCGTGAGACACCGATCGCGGCCAGGACGCCGACGGTCAGGGCCGCGCCTGCGTACATCAGCAGGCCGGGCACCACGCTCAGCAGCTGCTTGCGCACGCTGCCGTAGGCGATGCCGACCGAGACGGCACCGACGATCCGGCCGTGGTCGCGCAGCGGAACCTTCGCCCGGGCGGAGCGGCCCAGGGTGCCGCTGTCGATCTCCATGACGCTCCGGCCCGCGAGGGGCGCGCGCGGACTGGTCGAGACGGGCTCACCGATCCGGTCCGGATCCCGATGGGACCACCGTGTCCCCGAGGTGTCCATGATCACTACATAGAGTGCTCCGGTCGCCACACGGATCCGTTCGGCCTCCCGCTGCACCGGGCCCGTACGGCTCGGCGGGGTGGTCTGCAGGTCCCGGGCGATCTCGGGTTCCTCGGCGGTGGTCTGTGCGATGGACAGCGCCTGGCGCATCGTCTGCTCGTCGAGCTGGGAGCTCAGTGGGGCCAGAAACAGCCCCGTCACCAGCCCCGTCACGGCGGTCGTGATCGCCAGCTGTGCGGCCAGGACCTGCGCGGAGACGCGGCGCGGCCACCTGATGCGCATGCGTCGCCCCTGTCTCCCGGTCGTTGCCCGACTGTGAACGCAACGTAAACAGGCCACAGCGCCGCTGCCCAGGCCCTGTGTCGCATTCGTTGTTGTAGCGCGAGCAAAACGAGCACAACAGGGGGTTGTGGGCACAAGAACGGGTTGTGACCGCAAGGCTGACGCTGTGGCCGGGGCCACATCTACCGTCCCGGCCATGAGCCAGACGAACAACGAACGGAGCGGCCCCGCCATCGAGCTGCGGGGCGCGAGCAAAGCCTTCCGGACCCCGTCGGGGGCGCTCCACACGGCCGTACGGGATCTGGACCTCACCGTCGGACGCGGTGAGTTCGTCGCGGTGGTGGGACCCACCGGTTGCGGTAAGTCGACGACGCTGACGCTGGTCAGCGGCCTGGAGGAGCCCACCGAGGGTGAGGTCCTGGTGGCCGGTGAGCCGGTGCGCGGCATCGGGGACAAGGTCGGCTTCGTGTTCCAGCAGGACGCCGTCTTCCCGTGGCGCACGGTGCTCTCGAACGTGATGGCGGGCCCGCGTTTCCGGGGCGTGCCGAAGGATCAGGCGAAGGAGAAGGCACGTGAGTGGCTGGCGCGCGTCGGCCTTGCCGCCTTCGAGGACCGCTACCCGCACCAGCTCTCCGGCGGTCAGCGCAAGCGTGTCGCGCTCGCCGCGACTTTTGTGAACGACCCCGAGATCCTCCTCATGGACGAGCCCTTCTCGGCGCTCGACGTGCAGACCCGTGCACTGATGTCCGACGAACTGCTGGAGCTGTGGGCCGGTACCGGCGCCTCCGTCGTCTTCGTCACCCACGACCTGGAGGAGTCCATCGCACTCGCCGACAAGGTCGTGGTCATGACAGCAGGGCCGGCCACCGTCAAGGAGGTCTTCGAGATCGACCTGCCGCGTCCGCGCAAGGTCGAGTCGGTGCGGCTGGAGCCGCGCTTCCTGGAGATCTACCGGGAGATCTGGGCCTCGCTCGGCGAAGAGGTCCGCATCACGCGCGAAAGGGGTGCGGCACATGTCGCCTGAGACCGTCACCGCAACGTCGTCCGTCCTGGCCAAGGACGCCGGCACGGACCGTACATCGGCCCGCCAGAAGGCGGCCCGCAACCGCAGGATCGTCGTCTACGCAGCCCGTGTCCTGCTGCTCGTGGCCGTGATCGGGCTGTGGGAGTGGTTCGCCCGCGCGGGCGTCATCGATGCCTTCAACTTCTCGATGCCCTCGAAGATCTGGGCCCAGATGAGGACCTGGGCGGTCGACGGCACGGCTCAGGGCTCTCTGTGGGAGCAGATCTGGTACACGCTGTACGAGGCCCTGCTCGGCTGGGTCATCGGTGTGACCGGCGGTGTGCTGTTCGGCATCGCGCTCGGCCGGGTGCGCTTCATGGCCGATGTGCTGGGGCCCTACATCAAGGTCCTCAACGCCCTCCCACGGATCGTCCTCGCACCGATCTTCCTCATCTGGTTCGGACTCGGACCGGCCTCCAAGGTCGCATCCGCCGTCGTCCTCGTCTTCTTCCCGGTCTTCTTCAACGCCTTCCAGGGCGCCCGCGAGGTCGACCGCAACCTGGTCAACAACTCGCGCATCCTCGGTGCCAGCAACCGTCAGGTGACTCTCCAGGTCGTCATTCCGTCGGCCACCTCGTGGATCTTCACCAGTCTGCACGTCAGCTTCGGCTTCGCGCTGATCGGCGCGATCGTCGGCGAGTACATCGGCGCCACCAAGGGCATCGGCCTGCTCGTGTCGGCCTCGCAGAACTCCTTCAACGCCGCGGGTGTGTACGCCGCGATGGTGATCCTCGCCGTCGTCGCACTGCTCGCCGAGGCCCTCCTCACGGTGCTGGAGAAGCGGCTGTTCCGCTGGAAGCCCGTCCAGGCCGGTTCGGACCGCTGACGCCCGTCCGCCCCATCGGCCCGCATCGCGCGCCGCCGTCCTCGCGAGCCCCACACGGCTCTCGCTGCCTCCACCGCACGCCCGGGGCGGTCTCCCGCCTCTCCGGTCCTCCGCACTGCTCCGTTCCTCGCCCCCTCTCCCTTCCTGCTCACAAGGACGTGACCCATATGCGCAGAAGTCTCAGCATCTCCGCCGCCGCTGCCACCACGGCGCTCGCTCTCATCACGCTGACCGGTTGCGGCAGCGGCGACTCGGCCTCGGCCGGCGGGAAGGACTCCGGCGGAAAGATCAAGATCATGGTGGGCGGCCTGGACAAGGTCATCTACATGCCGGCGATGCTCACGCAGCGGCTCGGCTACTTCAAGGACGAGGGCCTGAACGTCCAGCTCCTCACCGAGCCCGCCGGTGTGCAGGCCACCACCTCGCTCGTCGCGGGCGAGGTGCAGGGCGTCGTCGGCTTCTACGACCACACGCTCGATCTCCAGGTCAAGGGCAAGCAGGTCGAGTCGGTGGTGCAGCTGGCGCACGCCCCCGG
The DNA here is from genome assembly GCF_053593975.1 of Streptomyces sp. NPDC002004. Classification (NCBI taxonomy): domain Bacteria; kingdom Bacillati; phylum Actinomycetota; class Actinomycetes; order Kitasatosporales; family Streptomycetaceae; genus Streptomyces; species Streptomyces sp. NPDC002004. Next base: position 90,148 of record NZ_JBSFDP010000015.1, on the reverse strand, counting down.
CGAGGTCGAGGTCGTCTCGAAGAAGGCGGCCGACGAGGTGACGTCGCCGAAGGACTTCAAGGGCAAGAAGCTCGGTGTGACGAGCCTCGGTTCGTCGACCGACTTCCTGACGAAGTACCTGGCGGTCAACAGCGGCGTCAGGACGAGCGAGTTCACCCCGGTCGCGGTCGGCGCCGGCCAGACATTCATCTCCGCGCTGCAGCAGGGCTCCATCCAGGGCGGCATGACCACGGACCCGACTGTCGCCCAGATCGTCGACAAGGGGCTCGGCAAGGTCCTTGTCGACATGCGCACCGCCGAGGGTTCCAAGGCCGCGCTCGGCGGCCCCTACCCGTCGTCGAGCCTGTACATGAACACGGACTGGGCCAACAGCCACAAGGAGACCGTGCAGAAGCTGGCCAACGCGTTCGTCAGGACGCTCAAGTGGATGTCCACGCACAGCCCGGAGGAGATCGCGGCGAAGATGCCGGCCGACTACGCGCAGGGCGGCCGGAAGCTCTACGCGGAGTCGATCAAGAGCACGCTTCCGATGTTCACCACGGACGGAGTGATGCCGAAGGACGGCCCGGCAACCGTTGAGCGCGTCCTCAAGTCGTTCAACCCCAACCTCAAGAACGCCCAGGTCGACCTGACGAAGACGTACACGACCGAGTTCGTCAAGAACGTCAAGAATTGATCCACGGCGTCGCGTTCCACGGGACGTACGGCAGAGACTGATCCATCGAGACAGGGAGTCCCCGCAGTCCTACGGCTGCGGGGACTCCCGCGTGCCTGCCGGAGCCGTGGCACCGGCCGCGGCCCCTTCGCGGACCGCCACCACATCCATCCGCGCGGGGGACCCCGGTGCCTTGCCGCAGCTCTCCGGGCGCGGCGGCGATGCGGCACTCCGCTCGACGGTCACGTGCCAGCGCCGCCCGTCCTCGTGGCCGACCGTCACGTCCCAGCCCGGTCCGCCGCCCTCGATCCCCAGCACGTTCAGTGCCCCGGCCGTGTCCTCGCCCGCGACGGCGCGCACCGCGAGCTCCGCGGCCTGCCCGGGCCGTTCCCAGGCGGAACTGCCGCGGCAGCCTTCGGTGATCACGCGCCCGGCCCGTACGGCGCCGAGGATCTCCCGCACGGAGTCGGCAGCGACCCGGCCGTAGGCGTATCCGAAGGGCAGCACCAGCACCGTGGGTGCGAAGCGGTGCCCGCCGAGATGCGTGACCTCCCAGACGCCCTCCACTCCGGATGCCGCGAGCTCCGCGGCGAGCGGCCGGCCGAGCAGGGCACAGCACCGGTCCCGCTTGGCGTTGGTGCATACCAGGGCCAGCGGTGCGCCGGTGTGGGCGATACCCCGCAGCGCGGTCTCGAAGCTCTCCTCCTCGCCCCGGCCCAGCGCCGCGAAGTCCAGCTTCAGCACGTCTTCGGGCGCCTCGACGGTTGTGGCCCGCACCCATGGATTTCCGGGATCGGTGTGGGCGGCATAGACCTGACGTGGTCCGGCCGTGTGGTGGTCGGCGTGCCGCCCCGGCCGTCTGATGAGCGCGATGCGCACGCCCGTGCCCTCCGCCGCGGCTTCCAGGGCACGCCCCAGTGCGGGGTCCAGATGGCTCGAGGTGAGCGCCTTGGCGCCCCAGGGCCCCGGCTGCTCGATCAGCAGCCAGGTCCTCGCGACGGCCGCGGTGCCCGCGAGGGGTTCGTCGAGATCCCGAGAGGCGGTCGCACACGTCGTAGTCACGCGGGTGAGCCTAACCCGGCCCCCGGTCGGTGAAGCCGGGGCCGGGGCGCCTCACTCGGAGCACCTCACTCGGGGCGGGGGAGCGGCTGCGGCGGGCGGGGGCCCGAGTACAGACCGCTCGGCCGCATGCGCAGTGGGCGTTCCTGGTACTCCTCCAGGGCGTGGGCGATCCAGCCCGCCGTGCGCGCCACCGCGAAGACGGTCTCGCCCGCCTCCTCGCGCATCGCGGAGGAGACCGTGAACACGGCCAGAGCGAGATCCACGTTGGCGTGCAGATCCGTGTGGCGGGCGGTGGTCGCGACGATGTCGCGAGCCGCCTCCAGGGCGGGAGCGGCCTGGGGGAGGCTCTCCAGCAGGGCGAAGAGCGCCCGCGCGCGGGGGTCCTCGCCCTGGTAGATCCGGTGGCCGAGCCCCGGGACACGGCGCCCGGCACGCAGTTCGCCGGCGACGACGGGCACGGCGCTGCCGCGGTCCAGCACCTCCAGCAGCATCCGGTGGGCGAGGCCGCTCGCCGCGCCGTGCAGGGGGCCCTCCAGGACGCCGAGGCCGGACGAGATCGCCGCGTAGGCGTGTGCACGGGCCGAGGCGGCGACGCGCACGGCGAGCGTGGATGCGGCGAGATCGTGGTCCACGAGCAGGGCAAGAGCCGTGTCCAGCACCCGCAGTGACGCCTCGTCGGGCTTGCTGCCGGTGAGCCGCGCCCACAGGCGCCTGGCGAGCGGGCCCTCGTCCCGGTGGGAGCGGAGGGCCGGAGGCAGCGCGGCGACGAGTGTGGGGATGAGGGTCCGCGCGGCCCCCAGGACCGCCTCTTCGGAGAGGTCGAAGCGCAGGGGGTCCGTGGCCGCCGCGGCGATCGCCGCCACCCGCAGGCGGTCCGTGGGGCCGCTCAGTGCCGGCAGGGCCTGAACCGCTCGGCGTGCGGCGGTGACCGTGGACTCGGGCGCGGTGAACTCCACGCCGGGGCGCAGGACCCCGGTCCACAGCCACTCGGCGACCTCCTCGTAGGAGTGGCGCGCGGCCAGCTCCGTGGCGTCGACGCCACGGTAGTAGTAGCGATCGTCCTCGATCAGGGTGATGCGCGTACGGACGGACAGACCGCCATCGGTGGTGTGGATCACGGGCCGTTCGCGCCGGTTCCGCCGCGCCAGCGACTCGACTTCGCCCGCGTCGAAGGTGCTGCCGCGGCCGCCGGGGCCCCGTCGGCTGCTGAGCTGGCCGCGGCTGACGTACGCGTACACGGTCTCCGGCTTCACGCCCAGCAGCTCGGCGGTCTCCTTGGTGCTCAGCCGCCGGGGCCCGTGTGGTTCGGCGCGTTCTTGATCCGTCATGGGCTCCACCGTATCCGTCCGGTCGTCTCTGCATATTGATTCAATCAATATTGACAGAGATTGAGTCAAGCATGGACAGTCTCATCAAGTCCAGGGAGGAAGAGGAAGATCATGCCGATCAACGGGACCACGTCCGCCCCCGTCGACGTACCGCGCGGGCTCGCAGGGGTCGTCGTCACGGACACCGCACTCGGTGACGTCCGCGGGCGCGAAGGCTTCTACCACTACCGCCAGTACTCGGCCGTCGAGCTCGCCCGGACCCGCAGCTTCGAGGACGTCTGGCATCTGATGGTCCACGGCGAGCTCCCGACGGCGGCGCAGGGCGCGGCGTTCGCCGGACGGACCGCGACGCTGCGCCGGTTGCCCGACGAGGTGCGCTCAGCGCTTCCGGCCATCGCGGCGGCCGGGGCCCGTGCCTCGGGGCCGCTTGCCGGACTGCGCACCGCGCTGTCCCTGTTCGGAGCGGCGCGGGGCTTCAGGCCGGTGTACGACATCGACGCCGGACAGCGCCTCGCCGATACGCTCGCCGCGAGCGCCGTCGTGCCCACCCTGCTCACGGCCCTGTACCGGCTCGGCCGTGGCCTCGACCCCGTCGAGCCGCGCGAGGATCTGTCGTATGCCGCCAACTACCTGTACATGATGACCGGTTCGGAGCCGGACCCCGATCGCGCCAGGGCCGTCGAGCAATACTTGATATCAACCATTGATCATGGCTTCAATGCATCAACCTTCACGGCGCGCGTCATCACGTCGACCGGCGCGGATGCCGCGGCGTGTCTCGTCGGGGCCGTCGGAGCCCTGTCCGGCCCCCTGCACGGCGGTGCCCCGAGCCGGGCCCTGGACACCCTCGACGCGATCGGTACTCCGGACCGCATCGACGCGTGGATCCGGGAGCGGGTGCTCGCCGGGGATCGCATCATGGGCTTCGGCCACCCCGTCTACCGGACCGAGGACCCGCGTTCGCGCATGCTGCGCGGGATCGCGGAGCAGTTCGGCGGGCCCCTCGTCGAGTTCGCCGTCGAGGTGGAGCGGCAGGTCGAGGCGATCCTCGCGGAGCTCAAGCCCGGCAGGGAGCTCCACACCAACGTGGAGTTCTACGCGGGCGTCGTCATGGAGCTCTGCGGACTGCCGCGTGAGATGTTCACGCCCACCTTTGCGTCGGCCCGTGTGGTCGGCTGGAGCGCCAACATCCTGGAGCAGGCCGAGGACAGCAAGATCATCCGCCCGGCCGCCCATTACGTGGGGCCGGTGCCGCCACAGCCGGTGCCTCTCGCTGTGGCGTGAGAGGGCTGCCTCCTCCCACGCCCGGTGCCGGCGCCTCTTCCCGGGCCCCGGCACCGGGGCCTCTCCCCGGGCCGTGACCGGTGGCGCTCCCCGGCCTGCCCGAGCCCACCTATCCTGGGCCGGGCACCAGGAGCGTCGAAGTGAGAGAGGCCGTACGTTGAGCGAGCAGCAGATCCCGGTCGTCGTCATCGCCGGTTTCCTGGGCTCCGGAAAGACCACACTTCTCAACCACCTGCTGCACAGCAGCAGAGGCAGCCGCATCGGCGCCATCGTCAACGACTTCGGGTCGATCGAGATCGACGCCATGGCCGTTGCCGGGCAGCTCGGGGACTCGACCGTCTCGCTCGGCAACGGCTGTCTGTGCTGCGCCGTCGACGCGAGCGAGCTCGACGAGTACCTGGAGCGGCTGACGCGGCCCTCGGCCCGTATCGACGTCGTCGTGATCGAGGCGAGCGGTCTGGCGGAACCGCAGGAGCTCGTGCGCATGGTGCTCGCGAGCGAGAACCCCCGCATCGTGTACGGCGGCCTGGTCGAGGTCGTGGACGCCGCGGAGTTCGACGCGACACGGCAGCGTCACCCCGAGGTCGACCGGCATCTGGCCATCGCCGACCTCGTGGTGGTCAACAAGGCGGACCGGACCACGGAGTCCGCGCGCGAGCGCATTCTCGGCGTCGTCGGAGATCTCGCCGCGCAGGCGGCCGTGGTGCCCGCCTCGTACGGGCGCATCGACCCCGAGCTGCTCTTCGACCGCCGCGACGTGGGGGAGCGGATCGGGCAGCTGTCCTTCGACGACCTTGCCGCCGACGCGGGCCAGGAGGACTGTGGCGCGGGGCAGCAGGACGGCGGCGCCGGACACGGGGACTGCGACGTGCACCACGACCACGGCGCGGGCTGCTCGCCGGCGCATCTGCACAGCGCATACGACAGCGTGTCCTTCACCGGGCGGCTTCCGATGCACCCGCGACGGCTGATGGACTTCCTGGACAGCAGGCCCGACGGGCTCTACCGCATCAAGGGGTACGTCGACTTCGGCGCCGCGGACCCGCGGAACAAGTACGGGGTCCATGCCGTCGGGCGGTTCCTGCGGTTCTACCCGGAGCCGTGGGCGCGGGGCGAGGACCGACTGACGCAGCTGGTGCTCATCGGCTCCGGGTTCGACGGCACCGCCCTCCACAAGGAGCTGGAGGCCTGTCAGGACGGCGAACTGCACGACACCGCCGACGAGCGCACCATGTGGGGCGTCCTGCGGTACGTGCAGGAGCCGGACCATGCACGGGAGCAGGACCAGGAGCAGGACCTGGCCGGAGAGCCGGCGTAGGCACACCTGCCTGCCCGGTGCCCGGCGCCGCCCTCGCGCCGCCGGGCACCCGAGGGGCCTATACCGGTCCTGCCACCGCCGCCACCGCCTTCGCGAGCGACACGCCCGAGCCGTCCCGGCGCGGGTCGGGCTCCGGCAGTTCCACCGGCAGGCCGCTCTTCTGCGCCGCACGCGCGGGTGTGGGGCCCGCCCAGGCCAGGCTCAGACAGTCCTCGCCCTTCAGGAACCGCTGGCAGCGCACGCCGCCCGTGGCCCGCCCCTTGCGCGGGTACTGGTCGAACGGGGTGAGCTTGGCCGTCGTGTGGACCGAGTCGTCGAGTGTGCCCCGCGAGCCCGCGACCGTGAACACCACCGCGTCGGCCGACGGGTCGACCGCCGTGAACGAGATGACCTTCGCGCCCTGGGCCAGCTTGATGCCGGCCATGCCTCCCGCGGGGCGGCCCTGCGGGCGCACCTGGGCGGCCTGGTAGCGCAGCAGTTGGGCGTCGTCGGTGATGAAGACCAGGTCCTCATCGCCGGTGCGCAGCTCGACCGCGCCGACGATCCGGTCGCCCTCCTTGAGGGTGATGACCTCCAACTCGTCCTTGTTGGACGGGTAGTCGGGCACCACCCTCTTCACCACGCCCTGTTCCGTGCCGAGCGCGAGGCCCGGCGAGGACTCGTCGAGCGTCGTCAAGCAGACGACCTTCTCATCACCCTCCAGGGAGAGGAATTCCGAAATCGGGGCGCCGCCCGAGAGGGTGGGCGCCTGAACGGTCTCCGGGAGCTGCGGCAGGTCGATGACCGGCAGGCGCAGCAGCCGACCCGTCGACGTCACCGCGCCGACCTCGCCGCGCTGCGTCGCGGGGACGGCCGAGACGATCACGTCGTGCTTGTGGCGCTTGCCGCCGTCCTCGGGCAGGGGCTCCCCGGTGGCCGTGCGCGCCAGCAGGCCGGTGGACGACAGCAGGACGCGACACGGGTCGTCGGCCACCTGGAGCGGCACGGCTGTGGCGGGGGCGCCCGCCGACTCCAGGAGCACCGTGCGCCGCTCGGTGCCGAACTTCTTCGCCACAGCGGCCAGTTCGGAGCCCACCAGCTTGCGCAGCTCGGCATCCGAATCCAGGATCCGGGTCAGCTCCTCGATCTCCGCACGCAGCCGGTCGCGCTCGGACTCCAGCTCCAGCCGGTCGAACTTGGTGAGGCGGCGCAGCGGGGTGTCGAGGATGTACTGCGTCTGCACGTCGCTCAGCGAGAAGCGCTCGATCAGGCGCTCCTTGGCCTGCGCCGAGTTCTCGCTGGAGCGGATGAGCCGGATGACCTCGTCGATGTCCACGAGGGCGACGAGCAGGCCCTCCACGAGATGCAGCCGGTCACGCCTCTTGCCGCGCCGGAACTCGCTGCGGCGCCGCACCACTTCGAAGCGGTGGTCGAGATAGACCTCCAGCAGCTCCTTCAGACCCAGCGTCAGCGGCTGGCCGTCGACGAGCGCCACATTGTTGATGCCGAAGGACTCCTCCATCGGCGTCAGCTTGTACAGCTGCTCCAGGACGGCCTCGGGGACGAAGCCGTTCTTGATCTCGATGACCAGACGCAGCCCGTGCTCACGGTCGGTGAGGTCCTTGACGTCCGCGATGCCCTGGAGCTTCTTCGAGCCGACCAGGTCCTTGATCTTCGAGATGACCTTCTCGGGCCCCACCGTGAACGGCAGCTCCGTGACGACGAGACCCTTGCGGCGGGCCGTCACCGTCTCGACCGAGACCGTCGCGCGGATCTTGAAGGTGCCGCGGCCCGTCTCGTACGCGTCGCGGATTCCGGCCAGGCCGACGATGCGGCCGCCGGTCGGCAGGTCGGGCCCCGGGACGTACTTCATCAGGGTCTCGAGGTCGGCGTTCGGGTGCCGGATCAGATGGCGGGCGGCCGCGACGACCTCGCCCAGATTGTGCGGCGGCATGTTCGTCGCCATGCCGACGGCGATCCCGGAGGCGCCGTTGACCAGTAGGTTCGGATAGGCGGCGGGCAGTGCCACCGGCTCCTGCTCCTGGCCGTCGTAGTTCGGGGCGAAGTCGACCGTGTCCTCGTCGATGGACTCCGTCATGAGGCTCGTCGCCTCGGCCATCCGGCACTCCGTGTACCGCATGGCGGCCGGCGGGTCGTCATTGCCCAGCGAGCCGAAGTTGCCGTGCCCGTCGACCAGCGGCACACGCATCGAGAACGGCTGCGCCATGCGCACCAGGGCGTCGTAGATCGACGCGTCGCCGTGCGGGTGCAGCTTGCCCATGACCTCGCCGACGACACGGGCGCACTTCACATAGCCGCGCTCGGGGCGCAGCCCCATCTCGTTCATCTGGTAGACGATGCGGCGCTGCACGGGCTTCATGCCGTCCCGGGCGTCCGGCAGGGCCCGGGAGTAGATCACCGAGTACGCGTACTCGAGGAAGGAGCCCTGCATCTCGTCGACGACGTCGATGTCGAGGATCTTCTCCTCGTACGAGTCGTCGGGCGGCGGGGTCTTCGTGCTGCGGCGGGCCATCGCTGCTGCGGCTCCTTCACCAACATGAACGGAACGGGGAACGGTTCTGACGCGACCATTGTGGACCGGCCCGCCGACAACGCGGACCGCGACCCGACCGTACCGGCTCGCCCACGGGTCCTCGCCGCGTGCTCCCCGGACTTCCCGCGTCGGCGGCGCCGGACGGGATGCCGCAGGGCCGCACGGGCGGTCGGGGCGTACCCCCGCTCGGCTCGGGCCGCCCGCCCTCGTCCCGTCCGGTGCACGCGCTTCCACCTGCGCCGATGCCCGTATCCCCGGCCGGCCACGTGCGCACCCGCACCCGGGCCGCCGGCCGAGCTGTGCGCGGACCCGCCCCGTGGCCCTCCCCGGAGCGCTGGGCGGCTCACCCGGACCGGCGTTCCCCGCCGCTCGCTCTCGGCGTACCCGGCCCGGGAACTTCGCCAGGTGTCAGCACGCTTGCATACAGTGGCAGGACAGGCAGGGAATTCCCCAGTTTCGCGATCGAAGGGACGTACATGCCCATGGGTCACACGGCCACAGCGCAGGCCGGCTCCGGCGGCCTGACAGCGACCGAGCACCGCCTGGCCAACGGCCTGCGCGTGGTGCTCTCCGAGGACCACCTGACCCCGGTCGCCGCGGTCTGCCTCTGGTACGACGTCGGCTCGCGCCACGAGGTCAAGGGCCGTACCGGCCTCGCCCACCTCTTCGAGCACCTGATGTTCCAGGGCTCGGGCCAGGTCAAGGGAAACGGCCACTTCGAGCTGGTGCAGGGCGCAGGCGGCTCGCTGAACGGCACCACCAGCTTCGAGCGCACCAACTACTTCGAGACCATGCCGACGCACCAGCTGGAGCTGGCGCTCTGGCTGGAGGCCGACCGGATGGGCTCGCTGCTCGCCGCGCTCGACCAGGAGTCGCTGGACAACCAGCGGGACGTCGTCAAGAACGAGCGGCGCCAGCGCTACGACAACGTCCCCTACGGCACCGCGTTCGAGAAGCTCACCGCCCTCTCGTACCCCGACGGCCACCCGTACCACCACACCCCCATCGGCTCCATGGCCGACCTGGACGCGGCCACCCTCGAGGACGCGCGGGACTTCTTCCGCACCTACTACGCGCCGAACAACGCCGTGCTGTCGGTGGTCGGCGACATCGACCCCGTGGAGACGCTCGCCTGGGTCGAGAAGTACTTCGGATCCATCCCGGCGCACCACGCCAAGCCCGCTCCGCGCTCCGGCTCGCTGCCCGAGACCATCGGCAGCGAGCTGCGCGAGGTCGTCGAGGAAGAGGTCCCCGCGCGTGCCCTGATGGCCGCCTACCGGCTGCCGGAGGACGGCACCCGCGCGTGCGACGCCGCCGACCTCGCGCTCACCGTGCTCGGCGGCGGCGAGTCGTCCCGTCTCTACAACCGCCTCGTGCGGCGCGACCGCACCGCCGTCGCGGCCGGATTCGGGCTGCTGCGCCTGGCCGGTGCCCCGTCGCTCGGCTGGCTGGACGTGAAGACCGCCGGCGACGTCGAGGTGCCGGTCATCGAGGCCGCCGTGGACGACGAGCTCGCCCGCTTCGCCGAGGAAGGCCCGACGCCCGAGGAAATGGAGCGTGCCCAGGCCCAGTTGGAGCGCGAGTGGCTGGACCGGCTGGGCACCGTCGCGGGCCGCGCCGACGAACTGTGCCGGTACGCGGTCCTGTTCGGTGACCCCCAGCTCGCGCTGACCGCGGTCAAGCGCGTCCTGGAGGTCACCGCCGACGAGGTCCGTGAGATCGCCAAGGCCCGCCTGCGCCCCGACAACCGCGCGGTGCTCGTCTACGAGCCCGTCGAGTCCGCCGACAGCACCGCCGCCCCCGAAGAGACCGCCGCGACCGCAGACGAGGAGGCGGCGAAGTGACCGACGCCGCGACGGACGTATCCATGGAGTTCCACCCCCAGCCGCAGCCGGGCGAGGCCAGGCCCTGGGCGTTCCCGGCGCCGCAGCGCGCCACGCTCGACAACGGCCTCACGGTGCTGCGCTGCCATCGTCCGGGCCAGCAGGTGGTCGCCGTCGAGGTGCTCCTCGACAGCCCCCTCGACGCCGAGCCCGAAGGGCTCGACGGCGTGGCCACGATCATGGCCCGGGCCCTTACCGAGGGCACCGACAAGCTCTCCGCAGAGGAGTTCGCAGCGGAGCTGGAGCGCTGCGGTGCCACCTTCGACACGCACGCCGACCACCCCGGTGTGCGGATCGCCCTCGAAGTGCCCGTCTCCCGGCTCCTCAAGGCGCTCGGACTGCTCGCGGACGCCCTGCGTGCGCCCGCGTTCGAGCAGAGCGAGATCGAGCGGCTGGTCAACAACCGGCTCGACGAGATCCCGCACGAGATGGCCAACCCGGCCCGGCGCGCCGCCAAGGAGCTGTCCAGGCAGCTGTTCCCGGCGTCCTCGCGCATGTCGCGCCCGCGCCAGGGCACCGAGGAGACCGTCGCGCCGATCGACGCGGCGGCCGTGCGTGCCTTCTACGAGCGGCACGTGCACCCCGCCACGGCGACCGCCGTCGTCGTCGGCGACCTCTCCGGCGTCGACCTGGACGCCGTCCTCGGCGAGACCCTGGGTACCTGGACGGGCGGTACGGCGCAGCCCCACCCGGTGCCCCCGGTGACCGCCGACGACACCGGACGCGTCGTCATCGTGGACCGCCCCGGGGCCGTGCAGACGCAGCTGCTCATCGGCCGGGTCGGGCCGGACCGGCACGACCGCGTGTGGCCGGCGCAGGTGCTCGGCACCTACTGCCTCGGCGGCACCCTCACCTCGCGGCTGGACCGCGTGCTGCGTGAGGAGAAGGGATACACCTACGGCGTACGGGCGTTCACCCAGGTGCTGCGCTCCGCGCCCTCCTCTCCCTCGGGAGGGGCGACGGGCGCCGCGATGCTCGCCATCTCCGGTTCCGTGGACACCGCGTCGACGGGACCGGCCCTGGCGGACCTCTGGCAGGTGCTGCGCACGCTCGCGGAGGGCGGTCTGACGGACGCCGAGCGCGATGTCGCCGTGCAGAACCTCGTGGGGGTCGCGCCGCTCAAGTACGAGACGGCGGCGGCCGTCGCCGGCACCCTCGCCGACCAGGTCGAACAGCATCTGCCGGACGACCACCAGGCGGAGATGTACCGCCGCCTCGCCGCCACGGGCACCGTGGAGGCCACGGCCGCGGTCGTGAACGCCTTCCCGATGGACCGTCTGGTGACCGTCCTCGTGGGTGACGCGGCACAGATCGAGGAGCCCGTGAAGGCCCTCGGGATCGGTGAAGTCACCGTGGTGACGGGCTAGTCGAGCGGACGGGGCTCCTGACGGCCGACTGGTCCAGGAGCCTCGGACGGGTGGTGCAGGTGGCCCCGGCGGCATACGTGTCGCCGGGGCCCATGTGTCATGCGGTTTGTCCGAATTGATGGGGAGGCTGCCCGTCTGCCCTGTGGCATGCACTACAAAACCGGTGTTCCGTTTGTCGATTGAAAGACGCCCCCCGTAGCGTCAACGCGACTGTCCGCCACGCAGTACGCCGCGCCCGCGGCACCGGGCAGTCATCGCCGAGTCCCCGTACGGCGCGAGCCAGGGGAGCCGGGGACCCATGAAGTCCCTGGGGTGAATCGGGCTCCCTCCCGAGGGGGGCCCGTAGGAGACCTTCCTGCTCCGAACCCGTCAGCTAACCCGGTAGGCGAGAGGGAAGGAAAGGACCCGCCTCTTTCATGGCGTTCACCCGTGCTACCGGGAAGCATCGTCGTCCGAGCCGTCTGGCACGTACGAGCACACAGGTCGCAGGCGTCGCGGCCCTCACCACCACCGGGGTCGTCGCCGGGCTGGCCGCTCCCGCATTCGCTGCGGACCCCGTGCCCACGCTCGACGACACCGGGCTGAACCGGGCCATCACGATCAGCGACACGCTGCCGGAGCAGATCGACGCGCAGGCCGCCGCCCAGAAGCAGGCCGCCCACGAGGCCGCCGCGCAGCGGAAGGCGGAGGCGGAGGCCAAGCGCAAGGCCGAGGCCGCCGCGAAGAAGGCGCGTGCGGAGAAGGAGCGGGCCGCGCGCGAGGCCGAGCGCAGGCGCCTCAACCGGTTCGTCCTGCCGGTCACGGGCTCGTACATATCGACCGGCTACCAGGCCAGCAGCTCCCTGTGGTCCTCGGGGCACCACACCGGCGTCGACTTCCACGCCGCGTCCGGCACCCCCGTGCACTCCGTGGGCGCGGGCACCGTCGTCACCACCGGCTGGGGCGGCGCGTACGGCAATCAAGTAGTGATCAAGATGCACGACGGCACGTACACCATGTACGGGCACCTGTCGTCGATCGGTGTCTCCGTCGGACAGTCCGTCACGCCGGGGCAGCAGATCGCCCTCTCCGGAGCCACCGGCAACGTCACCGGGCCGCACCTCCACTTCGAGGCCCGCACGAGCCCCGAGTACGGCTCCGACATGGACCCCGTCGCCTATCTGCGCGCACACGGCCTGCACGTCTGACCCGGGCCCCGGTCCTGCGCCCCGGGAATCCCGCAGAACGCCCGAAAGCCCCGGCTCCCCGAGCCGGGGCTTTCGCGTTCCGGTTTCGCGCCGCGTTCCCGCCCCTCCCTGGCCAAAAAATATCCATGGAATCCGGCCCGCCGTCGGAAATTCGCGCTCCCTGCAATAGAGTCGCTGAACGAGCGTCAATCGACCGCGTTTCGCGGGGGTTAAGGCGGAGGTCCGGTCATGCGTATTCCCGCGCAGTCGGTATGCACGGCGATCAGGGACGACATCGTCGCCGGTGTCCACGGGCGCGGAACGCGGCTCACCGAGGAAGTGCTCGCGCGGCGGTACGGGGTCTCCAGGGTGCCCGTGCGCGAAGCGCTGCGCACCCTGGAGGCGGAGGGCTTCGTGGTCACCCGCCGCCACGCGGGCGCGTGCGTCGCCGAGCCCACCGAGGAGGAGGCCGCCGACGTCCTGGAGGTCCGCATGCTGCTGGAGCCCCTGGGTGCGGCGCGTGCCGCGCAGCGGCGCACGGACGGGCACCTCAAAGTGCTCCGCGGCCTGGTCAGGCTGGGTCAGGAGCGCGCCAGGCGCGGGCACAGCGAGGATCTGCGGTCACTCGACGGCTGGTTCCACGAGACACTCGCGCAGGCCTCGGGCAGCCCGGGTCTGACCGCCCTGCTCACCCAGCTGCGGCACAAGATCGCCTGGATGTACTCCGTCGATCCGCCGGCGAGCCCGGCGGAGTCCTGGGCCGAGCACGGGGCGATCCTCGACGCGGTGGCGCGCGGGGACGCGGAGCGGGCACGCGCCCTCACCGCGCTGCACGCCGAACGGGCGTCGTCCGCGCACCGGCTGCGATTCGGCCCGAACGCCGTCGCGGGCCGCGTGAGGAGTTCGCAACATGCCGTAAACACGGCAGGCCTGCGTCTTTAACAGAGGGGCCGTATACAAGAGGTATTCGAAGTGGGCGGAATTCTGCTGCCCATTTTCCGGGCCGCATTTTCCGGCGCCGTCCATTACCAGCCACACTTTGTCGGGGCGTGCTTCTTTCCCGAGCTCGCACTTCGTTCCCGTCCCATTGCCGGCCGCTCGCACGGCGCCGCACTCGACCGCGGGCACCGGCTCGTGCGAGGGCGCAAAACCGCGGAGCCGCGCGTGCCCCCGAAAGGACGGGGGTCGCGCGGCTCCGCCGTGATCTGTGGGGCCGTCAGACGGTCTCGGGGAGCTCCTCGAGCCCCTCGGCGACCAGCTTGGCCAGACGGTCCAGGGCCGCCTCGGCGCCCTCGGCGTCGGAGGCCAGGACGATCTCCTCGCCGCCCTCGGCGCCCAGGCTGAGCACCGCGAGCATGGAGGCGGCGTTGACCGGGTTGCCGTCGGCCTTGGCGATCGTCACGGGGACACCCGCGGCGGTGGCGGCACGGACGAAGATGGAGGCGGGGCGGGCGTGGAGACCCTCGGCCCAGCCGACGTTGACGCGGCGCTCAGCCATGTGATGCTGCCCTTCAGGTTTCACAGGGTTGTCTAGACCAGTGTGGCATACCGTCGTGGGTGATCGATGGGTCCGGTGCGATGGCCGGTTGTGCCCGTACCCTAACTCCATGCAGACCCCGTCGGACCGGCATGAATACCCTGCTCACTGGGAGGCCGACGTGGTGCTGCGCGACGGCGGCACCGCCCGGATCAGGCCGATCACCACCCAGGACGCCGACCGCCTGGTCAGCTTCTACGAACAGGTCTCGGACGAGTCGAAGTACTACCGCTTCTTCGCGCCGTACCCGCGGCTGTCCGCCAAGGACGTGCGCCGCTTCACCCACCACGACTACGTGGACCGGGTGGGGCTCGCGGCCACCATCGGCGGCGAGTTCATCGGGACGGTCCGCTACGACCGCATCGACGCCCGCGGTCTGCCGGCCAGCGCGCCCGCCGACGAGGCCGAGGTCGCCTTCCTGGTGCAGGACGCCCACCAGGGCCGCGGCGTGGCCTCCGCGCTCCTCGAGCACATCGCGGCCGTCGCCCGGGAGCGCGGCATCCGCCGCTTCGCGGCCGAGGTGCTGCCCGCCAACACCCGGATGATCAAGGTGTTCACGGACGCCGGCTACGAGCAGAAGCGCAGCTTCGAGGACGGCGTCGTACGCCTGGAATTCGGTCTCGAACCGACCGAGGCCTCGCTCGCGGTGCAGCGTGCGCGCGAGCAGCGCGCCGAGGCGCACTCGGTGGCGCGGCTGCTGCGGCCCGGCTCGGTCGCCGTGATCGGCGTGGGCCGCGCTCCGGGCGGGGTCGGCCGCAGTGTCCTCGCCAACCTCGCAGGAGCGGGCTTCACGGGCCGCCTGTACGCCGTCAACAAGGCGTTCGCGCCGGAGCAGACCGAGCTGGACGGGGTGCCCGTACGGCGCTCCGTGCGCGAGATCGCCGAGCCCGTCGACCTCGCGGTCGTGGCCGTGCCCGCCGAGCGGGTGCCCGACGTGGTCGCCGAGTGCGGTGAGCACGGCGTCCAGGGGGTCGTCGTGCTGTCCGCGGGATATGCCGAGAGCGGCGCAGAGGGACGCGAACGGCAGCGTGCCCTCGTCCGCCAGGTCCGCTCGTACGGCATGCGCCTCGTCGGCCCGAACGCCTTCGGGGTCGTGAACACGTCCCCGGAGGTGCTGCTCAACGCATCCCTCGCGCCCGAACTGCCGCGGCCCGGCCGGATAGGCCTCTTCACGCAGTCCGGCGCGATCGGGATCGCCCTGCTGTCCCGGCTGCACCGGCGCGGCGGGGGAGTGACCGGTGTCGCCGGTGTCTCCACGTTCGTGTCGGCCGGCAACCGTGCGGACGTCTCCGGCAACGACGTCGTCCAGTACTGGTACGACGACCCGGACACCGACGTCGTGCTGATGTACCTCGAATCGATCGGCAACCCACGCAAGTTCACCAGGCTCGCGCGGCGCACCGCGGCCGCCAAGCCGCTCGTCGTCGTGCAGGGCGCACGGCACAGCGGCGTCGCGCCGCTCGGGCACGCCGTGCCCGCGACGCGGCTGCCGCACGCGACGGTGTCCGCGCTGCTCCGGCAGGCCGGGGTGATCAGGGTCGACACCATCACCGAGCTCGTCGACGCGGGCCTGCTGCTGGCCGGGCAGCCGCTGCCGGCGGGCCCCAGAGTGGCGATCCTCGGGAACTCCGAGTCGCTCGGGCTGCTGACGTACGACGCGTGCCTCTCCGAGGGACTGCGGCCGCTGCGGCCACGGGACCTGACGACCGCGGCGACCCCGGAGGACTTCTACGCGGCGCTGACGGAAGCCCTGGAGGACGAGGCGTGCGACGCCGTCGTCGTCACGGCGATCCCCGCGGTGGGCGAGGGCGGAGCCGATGACGTGGCGCTCGCCGAGGCCCTGCGCGCGGCGGCTGCACAGCATCCGGCGAAGCCGGTGCTCGTGGTGCACGTCGAGCTGGGCGGGCTGGCGGAGGCGCTGTCGGCGGCGACGACGACCGGGCCGAGGTTCCGTTTCCCGGCGCCGGGCACGGAAGGCCGCACTCGTGCCTCCCACGGTGACGTGAGTCCCCTTGGCATGGAGGCGCCCCCGGAGGAGCGACGCCCCGTGGCCGGTACGGAGACCGGGGAGGCGCCCGGGACGGCACCGGACTCCCGGGCCTCGCAGGAGTGGGCCGGGGCGACACCCGGTTCCGGGGCACCGGGTGAGCGGCCCGGAGCGGCGCAGGGCCCCGCGCAGCCGCCCACGCCGGACTCGACGCGTGCGCCGGAGGCGCCCCGGACGATGCCGGCCACCGCCCGCATCCCCGCCTACCCGGCCGCCGAGCGGGCTGTGCGGGCGCTGGCCGAGGCCGTGCAGTACGCGCAGTGGCGGCGCGACGACGCCGAACCCGGCAAGGTGCCCGAGTTCGACGACGTCGACGAGGCGGGGGCCGCCGGGCTCATCGCAAGGCTGCTCGACGCCGGGGACAACGACCCCCGTGGGGCCACGCTCGCCGAGGAGGACGCGAACGCGCTGCTCGCCCGGTACGGCGTGCCCGTGACGCCCACGCTGGCCGCGTCCGGCCCCGACGAGGCGGCGCAGGCGGCGCGCAGGCTGGGGTACCCCGTCGCCCTCAAGACCACCGCACCGCACCTGCGTCACCGCGCGGACCTCGGCGGGGTCCGGCTCGATCTCGCCGACGAGGAGCAACTGCGGCGGGCCTACGCCGAGTTGACCGAGAGTCTCGGCAAGCCCGAGGAGCTGCGGCCGGTCGTGCAGACGATGGCGCCGCGCGGGGTCGACACGGTGGTGCGGGCCGTGATCGACCCGACGGCCGGGGCGGTGCTGTCCTTCGGGCTGGCCGGGGCCGCGTCCGAACTGCTCGGCGACACCGCGCACCGGCTGATCCCGGTCACCGACCGGGACGCCAGGTCCGTGATCCGGTCCATCCGCACCGCGCCGATCCTCTTCGGCTGGCGCGGCGCCGCCCCCGCCGACACGGCCGCCCTGGAGGAGCTGCTGCTCCGGGTGTCGCTCCTGGTGCACGACCACCCCGAGGTCGTGGACGTCGGCCTGGAGCCCGTGGTGGTCGCCCAGCACGGGGTGTCCGTGCTCGGAGCCACCGTGCGTCTCGCGCCGCCGCCCGCCCGCGACGACCTCGGACCACGCACCCTGCCCACGTACTGAACGGCCGGGCGTCCCGTCGCGCCGGGGCGCCGGCGCCCCCGTGTGCGGCCTGTCCCGCACTCGGACGGCGCCCGCCCACGGCCCGCTCCGGACACCGGCCGCCCCGGACACACCCGGCTCCTGGACCCCGGCCGCCTCCGCATCCACCCGGCCCTGGGAAGGGCCGCCCAGGCACCGGCGTCCCCGCGTGCGGTCCGCCCGGGGCACCGGCGAACCCCCGGTACAGGTGTCCCGAGCGCCGCCGGACCCCGCACACGGCCGGGCCCCGCGGAGCGGCCGGCTCCCGCACACCGGCCGCCCGCTCCCGGTCGGGCGCCATGCCTCCGGGCGGGACCTGAGGCCGCTCATCGGGCCGTAGGATGGACGGCATGGCCAAGACCAGTACGACGACCCAGGGGCTGCGCACGGCGATCGAGCGCAGCGGCTACTACCCGGCTCTCGTGGCCGAGGCGGTGGAGGCCGCGGTAGGCACCGAGGCCATCGCGTCGTACCTGGTCCATCAGGAGACCACCTTCGACGCCAACGAGGTGCGCCGCCATGTGACGGTGCTCGTCCTCACCGGCACCCGCTTCATCGTGAGCCATACCGATGAGCAGGCGGCCGACAACACCTCCCCGACGCCGTACGCGACCACGTCCACGGAGTCCGTGAAGCTCGACCGGATCTCGTCCGTGGTCGTCAGCCGCGTGGTGTCGAACCCGGAGGCGTACAAGCCGGGCACCCTGCCGCGCGAGGTCGTCCTCACCATCGGCTGGGGGGCCGTCTCCCGCATCGACCTGGAGCCCGCCGCGTGCGGCGACCCGAACTGCGAGGCGGACCACGGCTACACGGGCAACGCGACAGCGGACGACCTCAGCCTGCGGGTCAGCGAGGCCGGTGACGGCCCGGACGCGGTGCGACAGACCCTCGCCTTCGCCCAGGCGCTCTCCGAGGCGACCGCGGACACCGGCCGCTGATGTCCTACCCCTCTCCCGCCGCCGTCCCCCACCCGGAGCCCCTCGCCGTAGGCTCGGCGCCCCTGCCCGAGTACGGCTCCGGCTCGCTCGCCGACCTGCTGCCGACGCTCGCCGCGGGCATGGGCGTGCCCGGCACGACCGCCGCGATCGGTGAACTCGCACCCACCGACCGGGCCTGCGTCTTCCTCGTGGACGGCCTCGGCTGGGAGCAGCTGAGGGCGCACCCGGACGAGGCCCCGTTCATGACCTCGCTGCTGGGAAGCTCGCGCGGCGGCACCGGGCGCCCCCTCACCGCCGGCTACCCCGCCACCACCGCGACCTCGCTCGCCTCGGTCGGCACCGGACTGCCCCCGGGCGCGCACGGCCTGCCCGGCTACACCGTGCGCAACCCCGACACCGGCACGCTGATGAACCAGCTCCGTTGGAACCCGTGGACCGAGCCGAGGGCCTGGCAGCCGTACCCCACGGTCTTCCAGCTGGCCGACGCGGCGGGCGTGCACACCGCCCAGGTGTCCTCCCCGGCCTTCCAGAGCACCCCGCTCACCCAGGTCGCGCTGAGCGGAGGGACGTTCCACGGACGCCTCTCCGGCGAGGACCGCATGGACCTCGCGGCCGAACAGCTCGCCGCCGGCGACCGGTCCCTCGTCTACACCTACTACGCCGAGCTGGACGGCAACGGCCACCGGTTCGGTGTCGAATCGGACGCCTGGCGCGGCCAGCTGATGTACGTCGACCGCCTCGTCCAGCGCCTGGCGGAACAGCTCCCTCCGCGCACCGCCCTGTACGTCACCGCGGACCACGGCATGATCGACATCCCGTTCGACGAGGAGCACCGCATCGACTTCGACGAGGACTGGGAGCTGCGCGCCGGTGTCGCCCTGCTGGGCGGCGAGGGCCGGGCCCGCCATGTCTACGCGGTGCCCGGCGCCCACGCGGACGTCCTGGCCTGCTGGCGCGAGGTGCTCGGCGAGCAGTTCTGGGTGGCCGGACGCGACGAGGCCATCGCCGCCGGCTGGTTCGGCCCCGCCGTCGACGAGCGGGTGTACGGCCGCATCGGCGACGTCGTCGCCGCGGCCCGGGACGACGTGCTGATCATCGCGTCGGAGCGGGAGCCGAAGGAGTCCCTCATGGTCGGCAACCACGGTTCGATGACGGCGATGGAGCAGCTGGTTCCGCTCCTCGAAGTGCGGTCCTGACCCTCGGAAGCACGAAGCCGGGGCCGGTGCGCGTATCCGATGCCCGCGGTGCGCCACCGCTCCTCGCCCATTGCGACCACCCACCCCACACGCCGAAAGGTTCCCGACTCCCCATGCCCGAGCTGGTGTTCTTCTCCGGAACGATGGACTGCGGAAAGAGCACCCTGGCTCTGCAGATCGAGCACAACCGCTCGGCGCGCGGCCTCCAGGGCATGATCTTCACGCGGAACGACCGGGCGGGTGAGGGCAAGCTCTCCTCGCGGCTCGGCCTCGTCACGGACGCCGTGGAGGTCGCGGACGACCTCGACTTCTACGCGTACCTGGTCGAGACGCTCACCCGGGGGGCGCGGGCGGACTATGTCATCGCGGACGAGGCGCAGTTCCTCGCGCCCGGACAGATCGACCAACTCGCGCGGGTCGTGGACGACCTGGGCATCGACGTCTTCGCCTTCGGCATCACCACCGACTTCCGCTCCAAACTGTTCCCCGGCTCGCAGCGTCTCGTCGAAATCGCCGACCGGGTCGAGGTCCTCCAGGTCGAGGCCCTGTGCTGGTGCGGCGCCCGGGCCACCCACAATGCGCGCACCGTCGGGGGCCGCATGGTCGTCGAAGGTGCACAGGTGGTCGTCGGGGACGTCAACCAGTCGGCGGACGAGGTGGGTTACGAGGTGCTCTGCCGTCGGCACCACCGTCGGCGGATGACCGCGGCGACCGCGCGCGCGGGAGCACTCTCACCGGACGTGCTCCCGGTGGACGTCCCGGTGGGTGACTGAGACCCGGGTCGGCGGATCTCGGGCCGGGAGCGTACGCGCAGGCCCCCCGCCACATCCGGCCCGCCGTCAGGCGGCCGCCGTCGTCACGACCGTGAACACCGCGCCCTCCGGGTCGGCCACCGTCGCCACGCGGCCGCGGTCGCCGTCCCATGCAGCTTTCACCACATGGCCGCCCAGCTCGGTGATCCGCTCGACCACCTCGTCCACGTCGGCGACTTCGAAGTAGGTCATCCAGTGTGCCCCGCGGTCGCGCGGCAGCGCCCGGCCGAGGCCGTGGACCGCGGCCACCGGGCGCCCCTGGAGGTGCAGCGTCACATAGTCGAAGCCGGCGGAGACGACGGCCTCCTCCTCGTAGCCGAAGACGGCCTCGTAGAACTTGGCGACGGTCGCCGTCTCGCGTGTGATGAGCTCGCTCCAGGCCGGGGCCCCGGGCACCCCGCTGACCGCCATGCCGAGATGGGCCGCGGTCTGCCAGATGCCGAAGACGGCGCCCGCAGGGTCGGCCGCGATGGCCATCCGGCCGGCCTCCGCGGCGTCCAGCGGGCCGACCCCGACGGTGCCGCCGCAGTGGCGTACCCGCTCGGCGGTCGCGTCGACGTCCTCGGAGGCGAGGTACGGCGTCCAGGCGATCGGCAGATGCCGGTCGGGGGGAAGCTGCCCGATCCCGGCCACCTCCTTGCCGTCGAGCAGTGCCCGGACGTACGGGCCGAGCTGCTGCGGGCCGGGCCGGAACTCCCAGCCGAACAAGGCGTGGTAGAAGTCCTGGGTGGCCGTCATGCCGTGCACCATCAGGCTCACCCAGCACGGCATCCCGGGGATGTGCCGCCCCTGATCCGCGCTGTCCCACCGGCCGGCCGACCGCCGTGCCTCGGTCATCGTCACTCTCTCCTCGACCCCGTCATGGGCGCGTGCCGACGCGCCCTTCACCGTCGCGCGTGCGCGCGCCGTGCAGATGCTCGCACCACCTGCCGCGCGGCGCGGTCCGGCCGCGCCGTGCCACCTCGCGTGGCACACCGCGGGGAGGATGCCCGTTTCGCTGTGTACCGCCCGTTTCGCAACCGTGGCCCGGTGGTGTCCATCAGGTGTACACCGTGTGCCCGGTCCTGTACACCGTGTGGTCATCAATGATCCCCTCCGAACCGTCGTCCGGATCCGTCCGTGACGGCCGCTCCGTGCGCGAGGATGGGGCCATGAACCCGATCATCTCCGCAGCCGAACTCGCGAGCGAGCTTGCGGGACCGAATCCGCCGGTACTTCTCGACGTCCGCTACCAGTTGGGCTCGCCGAGCCTGCGCCCCGAGTACGAGGCGGCGCACATCCCGGGGGCGGCCTTCGTCGAACTGGAGGGGGAGCTGGCAGCCCCGGCCGGTGATGGCGGCCGCCATCCGCTGCCGGACCCCGGGGTCTTCGGCGCGGCGATGCGCGCCGCCGGGGTCTCGGCGGACCGCGACGTCGTGGTCTACGACGGCGGGCTCGGCTGGGCGGCGGCGCGTGCGTGGTGGATGCTGCGGTGGGCGGGTCACCCGTCCGTGCGGGTGCTGGACGGCGGCTTCGGTGCATGGTCCGGGCCGGTGGAGTCGGGGTCGGCGGAGCCTGCTCCCGGGTCGTTCGTGCCGGCGCCCGGCGCGGTGCCCATGCTGGACGCGGACGGGGCGGCGGCTCTCGCGCGGTCCGGCGTCCTGCTCGACGCACGGGCCGCGGAGCGGTACCGCGGGGAGGTGGAGCCGATCGATCCGGTCGCCGGGCACATCCCCGGGGCCGTCTCGGCGCCGACCGCGGAGAACGTCGGGGACGACGGACGCTACCGGCCCGCCGAGGAGCTGGCGGCCCGCTTCAAGTCCCTCGGCGCGACGGGCGATTCCGAGGTCGGCGTCTACTGCGGCTCCGGTGTCTCCGCCGCGCAGCAGGTCCTGGCGCTGGAGATCGCCGGCATCCCGGCCGCCCTCTATGTCGGCTCCTGGTCGGAGTGGTCCCGCGACGGCAGCCGCCCCGTCGCGACGGGCCCCGACCCGCAGTGACCCGAGACCGGGGCGTGTCCGCCGGACAGGCCGGCGAGTCCGGCTCGTCCGGCGCGGGAGAGCCCTGCGTCGGGTGACGGCCGGTCACGCGGCAGGTGGAGCGGTCCCGGGGTGTGCGGAACCGGCTCGCGGCGTGCGGGCCGGTCCGCGGTGAGAAGGCCCGGGGGCCTTCCAATACGTGAGAAGGCCCCCGGACCTGCCCCTACTCCTGCTTCTTCCGCCGCGTCCCGAACACGATCTCGTCCCAGCTGGGCACCGCCGCCCGGCGTCCGGGACGGACCCCGTCCGCCTCGGCCTGCCGGTCCGTCGCACCGACGAGCCGGTCCCGGTGGGCGCTGACGGACCGAGGCATGAGCACGTCGGCGTAGGCCGATCCGGCCCCTGCCGAGGCGGCGGGCGCCGGCGGCTCCTCGGCCTCGGCCTCCCGCTCCGGCTCCTCCGGAGCGCGCTCACCGTTCGCCGCGGGCCGCTCGGGCACCACAAGATCGCCACGGAAGCTGGGCACGGCCTCCAGCAGGCTGGTCAGTGAATCGCGGCCCTGCTCCGCCGGGATGCTCTCCTCGGCGGGCTCCGGCGAGGGCGAGGGGAGGCTCGGCCGCTCGATCTGCCGATCCAGGGCACGGTCCAGCGGCCGGTCGCGTGGGAGTCGCGCGATCCGCGGCACGAAGGGAAAGCTGGGCTCGGGCGCGGCGAGGTCGTCGGACTCGCCGATGAGGGAGCGCGCTTCGTCGTCGACCGCCTGGACCAGACGGCGGGGCGGGTCGTACGTCCAGCTCGCCGAGTGCGGCTCACCTGCGACCGCGTAGACGAGCAGGACCTCCCAGGTGCCGTCGTCGCGGCGCCACGAGTCCCACTGGACGCTGTCCTTCTCGGCGCCGCGCAGCAACAGCCGCTCCTGCACGGCCTCTCCGAGCTGCGGCCCGGTGTTCTCGCCGGGCCGGCGCACGGGCGTCTTACGAGCCCGCTCGGCCATGAACGCGCGCTCGGCCAGCACCGGTCCCTCGAACCGGCGTACACGGTCGACGGGGATTCCGGCGAGCTGGGCGACCTCCTCGGCGGAGGCGCCGGCACGTATCCGCGCCTGGATGTCGCGGGGGCGGAGATGGCTCTCCACCTCGATCTCGATCTGGCCGAGGCGGGGACGGTCGCCGCGCACGGCGGCGCGGAGCCGTTCGTCGATGGGAAGCGTGTACTCCGTGCTGTCCGCAGCCTTCAGCACCAGCCGTGTGCCGTCATTGGAGACGGCCACGACACGCAGTTCGGGCATGGGGACCTCCCGGGTGGTGCCTGCCGACGTCACGTGCGTCGCTGCTTCCGCTAGTCGAGTGTGGCCTGCCCGGGTGCAGCCTGCCACAACCTTGCCGAGTTGCCCGGCGTGTCGGGCACGGGCCCTGGATCGCCGTTATGGCACGGTTACCTATTCGCAACGCTAAGTGACGAACTTCGTCACCCTGTGCAACGAGCCCCCTCCCGGTGATCCTGGAAGGCCCCGGGCACCCTGGCGGGAGACCGGACCCAGGGCTCGTAACAGTACTCCATTCGGGCCACTCGGGTGGATCGCCGCGCCGCCGAACTTCTCGCAGGAGGGGGGAGTTGGCCGCCCCGGGCGCCTGAAGTGCGCCGTTCGCGCGCGGCGCACTTCACGGAATCGCCAGAAACGGAACTAATCACTTCGCCCGTACGTCCCCTTTTCGTGCAGTAGGACGACCGACACCCGGATCAGGTGTGACATCCGGAAAGGGAGGCATGGTTCGGAGTGGTGCGCACATGGGAGTGAAGCCCGACACCGACGGGAAGAGGCGGCTTGATCTGAATGTCCCTCAGGTCGCGGGCAGTGCCGTCGCGGCGGTGGTGGCGGCGAAGCTCGCCGCCAACCTGGGTGTGTACGGGACGATCCTCGGCGCCGGTGTCGTCAGTGTGGTGGCCACCTGCGGCGGTTCGCTGTTCCAGCACTTCTTCCGGCGCACCGGTGAGCAGATACGGGAGGCCGCGGTCCAGGCGAAGCCGAGTGCCCGGCAGGTCCCGGTGCCCGACGTCCGGCAGCCCGCGGAGTCCGGTGCCGCGGATCCGCACGGGCTCGGCGCCCGAACCGCGTACGGACCCGACGGCCCGGGCCCGTACGGCCCCGACGCCGCGGCGGGCCGGTGCGGGCCCGGGGCGCCGGACTCCGCGGGCGGGTTCGGCGCGGGCACCGTGTACCGGGCGCGGATCCGGAGCTGGAAGCGGCCCCTCGTCGGGGCCGCTCTCGTGTTCGGCGTGGCCATGGGCGGCATCACGACGTACGAACTGGCGTCCGGCCGGAATTTCACCGGCGACGGCAGGGCGACCACGATCGGCGACGCGCTCACCGGGCACAACTCCCGTCCGGCGCCCGCCCCGGTGCCCTCATCCGGCACCTCGCGGCACGGCACCGGCGGCGACGCCACCCCGCGCGACGGCACCTCCATGGGCGAGGGCACCCGGCGTCAGGAGGGTTCGCCGTCCGGCGGCGACCGGACGGCGAGTCCCGGCCCGGACCGCACGCCAGGCTCGGGGAGCGGTACCGGGGGCGAGGGTGCGACACCGGCTCCCGCCCCCGGCGCTTCGACGCCGGACCCCACGTCGTCGGGCGACGGCACATCCGGCGACGTACCGGAGGCGCAGAGCACCCCGTCGTCCCCGTAGCCGTACGGCCGTCAGTCGCCCAGGACGCGCCGCAGGTAGGCGTTGCCGAAGCGACGGTCCGGGTCGAGGCGGTCGCGCAGGGCCGTGAACTCGCCGAAACGCGGGTAGGCGTCGGCGAAGTACTCCGCGTCGCGCGTGTGCACCTTCCCCCAGTGCGGTCGCCCCTCGTGCGCGGTGAAGATCCGCTCGGCGGCCGTGAAGTACGCCTGGTACGGCGTGCCCCGGTACATGTGGACGGCGATGTACGCGCTTTCGCGGTCCGAGGCCGTGGAGAGCGCGATGTCGTCGGCGGGCGCCGTGCGGACCTCCACCGGGAAGCTGATGCGCAGCGACGAGCGGTCGACCATGGCCTTGAGCTCACGCAGCGTCTCGACGAGTGCCGCGCGCGGGACGGCGTACTCCATCTCCACGAAGCGCACCCGGCGCGGGGATGTGAAGACCTTGTAGGGGATGTCCGTGTAGGTGCGGGCGGACAGGGCGCGGCTGGAGAGCCGCGCGATCGCCGGGATGGCCGCGGGAACCGCGCGGCCGAGCGAATTGGCCGCCTGGAAGACGCCGTTGGAGAGGAACTCGTCCTCGAACCAGCTGCCGACCGTGCCGAGCGGTGCGGCCGGGCCCGCGCTGCGGTTGTTCCGTTTGGTGTTGCAGTTCCCGGTGTGCGGGAACCAGTAGAACTCGAAGTGCTCGTTCTCGGTGAAGAGTTCGTCGAACTCGGCCGTGACCCCTTCGAAGGTCATCGGCTCCTCCCGCGCGGAGAGCAGGAAGACCGGCTCCACGGCGAAGGTGATCGCGGTGACGATGCCGAGTGCGCCGATGCCGATCCGGGCGGCCGCGAAGACCTCCGGGTTCTCCTTCTCGGAGCAGGTGAGGACCGAGCCGTCGGCGGTGACCAGTTCAAGACCGCGGATCTGGGCCGATATGGAGGCCGAGTCGCGGCCCGTGCCGTGCGTGCCGGTGCTGGTGGCGCCGGCGACGGTCTGCTCCATGATGTCGCCCATGTTCGTGAGCGACAGGCCTTCGCGGGCCAGCGCCACGTTCAGCCGCTTCAGCGGGGTGCCCGCCTCCACCGTGACCGTGCCGGCCTCGCGGTCGACGGCACGGATGCCGGTCAGGAGCTGGGGTCGTATCAGCACCCCGTCGGTCGCGGCGGCCGCCGTGAAGGAGTGCCCGGTGCCGACGGCCTTCACCTTCAGGCCGTCCTCGGCCGCCCTGCGTACGGCGGCGGACAGTTCGTCGACCGAGGCCGGAGCGACCTCCCGTACCGGTCGGGCGGTGACGTTCCCCGCCCAGTTACGCCACGCGCCGCTGTTCCCGTTCGCCATGCTCGAGGGTCCCTCCCCGCTGTGGCACCGGCCGCTTCAGCCGGCGATACCCCAGGAAACCCACCGCCACCGCGACGGCGCCGGCAACCGCCGGCACCCCGTACCCGGCCTTCGCACCGGCCGCGTCGATCACCCAGCCGGCCACGGAGGAGCCGAACGCGACCCCGACCGCGAGCCCGGTGCTCACCCAGGTCATGCCCTCGGTCAGTTTCGCGCCTGGTACGTGCTGTTCGACGAGGGCCATCGTCGTGATCATCGTCGGTGCGATGGACAGGCCCGCGACGAACAGCGCCACGGCCAGAAACGTCAGGTTCCCGACCAGTTGGAGGGGGATCATACTCACGGCCATGGCACAGACGCCCAGGACCCAGCGCCGGGCGGGCTGCCCCGTGAAGTGCAGCAGTCCGAACACGGCGCCCGCGGCGCAGGAGCCCGCCGCGTACAGGGCGAGGACGATGCTCGCGGCTGCCTTGTGGCCCTGCTCGTCGGCGAACGCCACGGTCACCACGTCGACCGAGCCGAAGATCGCGCCCGTCGCCACGAAGGTGGCGACAAGAACCCGCAGGCCCGTCGAGCGCAGCGCCGAGCCGCCCGTGTGGTGATCGTGCGGGTGCGGCACGGGCTCCGTGCCGTGCTGGGCCGTCAGCCAGAAGACGCCCGCCGCGAGGAACATCCCGGCCAGCAGCGGCCCCGCCTCGGGGAACCACACCGTGGACAGTCCGATGGAGATGATCGGCCCGAAGATGAAGCAGATCTCGTCCACCACGGACTCGAAGGCGTAGGCGGTGTGCAGCTGCGGCGTGTCCCGGTAGAGCGCCGCCCAGCGGGCCCGGGTCATCGAGCCGATGCTCGGGCAGCAGCCGATCAGCGCGGCGCACAGGAACAGCGTCCAGTCCGCGAGCGAGAAGTGCGCCGCCAGCAGCAGCCCGGCCGCCGCGGTGAGCGTCACCAGGGTCGTCGGGCGCAGCACCCTGCGCTGTCCGTACCGGTCGACCAGCCGGGATATCTGCGGGCCGATCGCCGCCGCGGACAGCGCGATCGTGGCGGACAGGGCGCCCGCGAGGCCGTACCGTCCCGTGAGCTGGGAGACCATCGTGACGACGCCGATGCCCATCATCGACAGCGGCATCCGTCCGAGGAAACCCGCCGCCGAGAACCCCTTGGTGCCGGGGGAGGCGAATATGGCGCGATAGGGGCTGGGCAAGGAACGCTCCGTTGCGGACCTCAGTCCGGGGCTGAGTAAGGCGTGTAGGTGGCCAATACAGCTTACTGGCGCGGCGGGTCACCCGCATGGCCCATCCCGGTTTGCGGACCGGCCGCCCCAGGGGGCTTCCAGCAGGTCTGCTCCGGTGGGCCCGCGGGCCCACGCGGGCCCGGCGACGGCGCGCGACCGGCCCCTACGACCGAGGGAAGCCGCCCCGGAGACCGTTCGGGACCGTCCCCGGCGGTCCCCGCCCGATGGCCCCGGGCGGTTCACCCGCCGGTCCCGTTTCCCGGCTGTCGGAGGCGGGTGGCAGGATCGGAGGCATGTCCGAAGCGCTCGATCCCGCCCCCTACGACGCCTTGCTGCTGCTCTCGTTCGGCGGCCCCGAAGGCCCCGACGACGTGGTCCCGTTCCTGGAGAACGTGACGCGGGGGCGCGGCATCCCCAAGGAACGGCTGAAGGAAGTGGGGCAGCACTACTTCCTCTTCGGCGGGGTCAGCCCCATCAACGACCAGAACCGTGCCCTGCTGGACGCGCTCCGCAAGGACTTCGCCGGCCACGGCCTGGACCTGCCGGTGTACTGGGGCAACCGCAACTGGGCGCCGTACCTGACGGACACCCTCCGCGAGATGGTGACCGACGGTCACCGCCGCATCCTGGTTCTCGCCACGAGTGCCTACGCCTCGTACTCGGGCTGCCGCCAGTACCGCGAGAACCTGGCCGACGCGCTGGCGGCCCTGGAGGCCGAAGGCCTCGAGGTGCCCCGGATCGACAAGCTGCGGCACTACTTCAACCACCCCGGGTTCGTCGAGCCCATGGTCGAGGGCGTCCTCGCCTCCCTCGCCGACCTCCCAGACGAGGTGCGCGAGGGCGCGCACCTCGCCTTCACCACGCACTCCATCCCCACGGCCGCAGCCGACACGTCGGGCCCGGTCGAGGAGCACGGCGACGGCGGGGCCTACGTCGCGCAGCACCTGGAGGTCGCCCGGCTGATCGCGGACGCGGTGCGCGAGCGGACCGGTGTCGAGCACTCCTGGCGGCTCGTCTACCAGTCCCGCTCCGGCGCCCCGCACATCCCGTGGCTGGAGCCGGACATCTGCGACCACCTGGAGGAGCTGCACGGCGCCGGAGCACCGGCCGTCGTGATGGCCCCCATCGGGTTCGTCTCGGACCACATGGAGGTCCTGTACGACCTCGACACCGAGGCCATGGCCAAGGCCGGGGAACTGGGTCTGCCGGTCCGCCGCTCGGCCACCGTCGGCGCGGACCCGCGGTTCGCTGCGGCGGTCCGGGACCTGGTGGTGGAGAGGGCGGCCGCCGAGGGCGGCAGGACCGTGGAGCGCTGCGCCCTGGGCGCGCTGGGCGCGAGCCACGACCTGTGCCCGATGGGGTGCTGCCCGGCCCGTGCGCCCCGCCCCGCGGCCGCGGGCGCCGACAGCCCGTATGCATGAGCGCGGGACTCCCGGACGACCGACGCGTTCCGATGGCCGGCACGCAGGCCGGGAAGCCCCCGACGACCGACGAGCGGCCCAAGGAGCCCCGATGACAGACCCGACCGACCAGCAGCTCAGGGCCGAGCTGCTCGCGCTCGCCCTCGAGGCCGCCCACCGCGCGGGCGACTTCCTGCGCGACGGGCGCCCCGCCGACCTGGGCGTCGCCGCGACCAAGAGCAGCGCCGTCGATGTGGTCACCGACATGGACATCGCGTCCGAGAAGCTGATCACCGGCCTGCTCGCCGAGCGCCGGCCCGACGACGGGGTGCTCGGCGAGGAGGGTTCCAGCTCCGAGGGCAGCAGCGGCGTCCAGTGGGTCATCGACCCGATCGACGGAACCGTGAACTACCTCTACGGCCTGCCGAGCTGGGCCGTGTCCATAGCCGCACGCAAGGACGGCGAGACCGTCGTCGGAGTGGTGCACGCCCCGATGCGCGGCGAGACCTACCGTGCGGTCCTGGGCGAGGGGGCTTATGTCAACGACGCGTCCGCGCATGTCCGCCCCGCACCCGTGTTCGAGCAGGCGCTGCTCGCCACCGGTTTCGGGTACCTCAAGGAGCGCCGCGCCCGGCAGGCCGAGGTCGTCCGGCAGCTGATCCCCGAGGTGCGCGACATCCGCCGGGGCGGCTCGGCCGCGATCGACCTGTGCGACGTGGCGGTGGGCAGGCTCGACGCGTACTACGAACGCGGCCTGAACCCCTGGGACTTCGCCGCAGGCGACCTGATCGCCCGGGAAGCGGGCGCCCTGACCGGCGGACGCCCCGGACAGGCCCTCTCCGGCGAGCTGACCGTCGCGGCCCCGCCCGGCCTCTTCGAGCCCCTCCAGGCCCGCCTGGAGGCCCTGGGAGCCTGGCACGACTGATGCCGCCGGGCCGCGCGTCCCGCGGCCCCGCGCCCCGGGGTGCGCGGCGCCGCTCCGAACGGGCACGCGAAGGCCCCGGCGACGGAATCGCCGGGGCCCGCGTCGTGCGTACTGCGGACGTACGTACTGGATCGAACGTACGTCGTCGTGCGTCAGGCGCGCGCAGCGCCGACCTCTACGCCGTGTTCCGCGGCGAGCCGGTGGAGATCGTCCAGCTCGCCCTGCTCGACCTCGGCAAGGAAGTCGTCGCCGGACTCGCGAGCCCGGGTGAGGTCGGACTCGGTCGCCCTTATGCGCTGCAGGAGACCTGTGGTGAAAGCGTCCATGTTGCGCCCCCTCGTCCTGGGTCGTGGGTCGGTGGCACGGGGGTGTGCCCTGGGAAGGGGCGATCACGACGTGGGGCGTACGCTGCTTCCCCACCGCGTGGCGGGCCGCACCGGACCCGCCCCCACCGCCCTGCGGGAAGCGGCTCGTGACGTGCCCCGTGCTGTTCGTGGCGCACCACATGCAAAGCGTGATCGCGGGTGTGAGGTCGTCCTCCCCCCGCACCCTTCCGCGGAAACCTCAACCGCGCGAGAAAATCCCGCATTCCCGGGCGCTCGGACCGCCCATCGGCGCCTTACCGCCGGTTTATGGCCGAAAGAGGCAGGATGGATGCCTCACCACACCATTGGAACGTGCCTGCGTGCGCCCGAGCGCCCGCAGGTGACCGGAGGAAAGGACGCGAACGTGCGCGTACTCGTCGTCGAGGACGAGCAGCTGCTCGCCGATGCGGTGGCCACCGGACTGCGCCGGGAGGCCATGGCCGTCGACGTCGTGTACGACGGCGCGGCCGCACTGGAGCGCATCGGGGTCAACGACTACGACGTCGTCGTCCTCGACCGCGATCTGCCCCTCGTGCACGGCGACGACGTCTGCCGCAAGATCGTCGAGCTGGGCATGCCGACCCGCGTCCTGATGCTCACCGCCTCCGGAGACGTCAGCGACCGCGTGGAGGGCCTGGAGATCGGCGCCGACGACTACCTCCCCAAGCCCTTCGCCTTCAGCGAGCTGACCGCGCGCGTGCGGGCCCTCGGGCGGCGCACGAGCGTGCCACTGCCGCCCGTCCTGGAGCGCGCCGGCATCAAGCTCGACCCGAACCGCCGCGAGGTGTTCCGCGACGGCAGGGAGGTGCAGCTCGCGCCGAAGGAGTTCGCCGTGCTGGAGGTGCTGATGCGCAGCGAGGGCGCCGTGGTCTCCGCCGAGCAGCTCCTGGAGAAGGCCTGGGACGAGAACACCGACCCGTTCACCAACGTCGTGCGGGTCACGGTGATGACGCTGCGCCGCAAGCTCGGCGAGCCCGCCGTCATCGTGACCGTGCCCGGCTCCGGCTACCGGATCTGACCCCGATGGCAGCAACACCGGCGCCCCCTGCGGCGCCCCCGAGGCCCACCTGGCATCCCCGGCCGCCCGAACCGCCCTTCCCGTGGCTGCGCCCGACCATCCGGATACGGCTCACGCTGCTGTACGGCGGGATGTTCCTGATCGCCGGCATCCTGCTGCTGTCGATCATCTATCTGCTCGCGGCGGAGGCGGTGCACGTGGGCAACGAGCTCCCGTTCAAGATCGTCTCCGGCAAGGTGACGGTCTCCAGCGACGCCTGCCCCACGCTGGTGTCCGCGACCGGGTCCCAGGACTCCTTCAACGCCGCGCTGAACGCCTGTGTGAACCACCAGCGCCAGCAGGCGCTGGACGACCTGCTCAGCCGCTCGCTGCTGGCCCTGCTCGGCCTCAGCGTGATCGCGTTCGCCTTCGGGTACGCGATGGCGGGCCGGGTGCTGGCGCCGCTCGGCCGCATCACGCGTACCGCGCGCCGCGTGGCCGGCTCCGACCTGTCCCGGCGCATCGAGCTGGACGGGCCGGACGACGAGCTCAAGGAGCTGGCCGACACCTTCGACGACATGCTGGACCGCCTTGAGCGTGCCTTCTCGGCCCAGCAGCGGTTCGTCGGGAACGCCTCGCACGAGCTGCGCACCCCGCTCGCGATCAACCGCACGCTGCTGGAGGTGCAGCTCTCCGACCCGGCCGCACCGCCCGAGCTGCACCAGCTCGGCAAGACGCTGCTGGCGACCAACGAGCGCAGCGAGCAGTTGGTCGAGGGCCTGCTGCTGCTCGCCCGCAGCGACAACCAGATCGTGGAGCGCAAGCCGGTGGACCTCGCCGAGGTCGCCTCCCGCGCCATCGAACAGGTGCGCGTCGAGGCCGACCAGAAGGGTGTGCAGATCCGCGGGACGCGCGGTGCGGCGGTCGTCCAGGGCAACGGCGTACTGCTCGAGCGGATCGCCCTGAACCTGGTCCAGAACGCCGTCCGGTACAACGTCCCCGACGACGGCTGGGTCGAGGTCACGACGGAGGCCCAGCACGGCCAGGCGGTGCTCGTGGTCACGAACACGGGACCCGTGGTGCCGGCCTACGAGATCGACAACCTCTTCGAGCCCTTCCGGCGGCTGCGCACCGAGCGCACCGGGAGCGACAAGGGCGTCGGCCTGGGGCTTTCGATCGCCCGGTCGGTGGCGCGTGCCCACGGGGGCCGTATCATCGCGGAGCCGCGTGAGGGGGGTGGGCTCGTGATGCGGGTCACTCTGCCCATCTGAGACCATGTCTCGGACACGCCGCGATGTTCGCTTTGCGCGGAATTTTCGGGGCGTGCACGTCGAGTGGCCATGTGTGATCGATCACAACGTGGGCACTCGTGCCCCCCACTCTCCGTGACCGAAGATTCCCGCAGAAAGCCCGGAAAATCCAGGTTTTCAGGGGTCTTGATCACGGGAAGTACACGGGGTGGCGCCCGTGAAGTGCGACATTCGGACCGTGTACGGTCCCGATCGCCATCCAAGCCGATCACTCGTGCGGAGTCCGGTTGGGTGTCGATTGAGTAACAGACCTTGATGTGAGGCAAAATCTCCGCCTCGGGTCGGGCACAAGTCCGGCCTCTCACGCGTTACGTGCGCTGGAGACACCGCAGACACCCAGAGGGGGAGAGCGACATGGCAACGGATTACGACACCCCACGCAAGACGGATGACGATGTCAACGAGGACAGCATCGAAGAACTGAAGGGCCGGCGGAACGACAAGTCGGCCTCGGCGATCGACGTCGACGACTTCGAGGCCGCTGAGGGCATGGAGCTGCCGGGCGCAGACCTCTCGAACGAGGAGCTGGCCGTCCGGGTGCTGCCCAAGCAGCAGGACGAGTTCACCTGCATGAGCTGCTTCCTGGTGCACCACCGCAGCCAGCTGTCCCGTGAGAAGAACGGTCAGCCGATCTGCAAGGACTGCGACTGAGGCAGGACCGGCCGTGACCGGCTCGAATCCGCCTTGGAAGCGCCGCTTCCGCAGGAGCGGTGCGGACGGCGTCCCGCCCGACGGTGTGCGCGACGACGAGCGAGGCCTGGGGGCCTCGCTCGAAGCGGCGGACGCCGGGATGGCGGATGCCCTGGAGACCATCGGCGACGCCCCGTGGGGGCATCCCCAGGCCCCTGAGGCGCCTGGGGAAGGTCGCGAGGCGCCCCTGACCAAGCGCCGCACGACCGCCCTCCGGGACGGTGTCCGACAGGGCGTACGCAAGGGCGGGAGCCGGGCCAGGGCCTTCGTCGGCTATCTCACCGACCGCGTCATCGAGAACGCCCCACGCGTTCCCGTGCGCGATCTGGCGACCCTCCGCAAGCAGTTCCCGGGGCTCGGCCCGGAAGAGCTTGCGGACAAGCTCGTCTCCGGCGCTGCAAACGCCACCTCGACCGTCGGCGCGGGCATCGGCGCTGCCGCGATGATGCCCGTGCCGCCCGCGATGCCCGCCGAGCTGGCGGCCGAGATCACCGGCGTCGCCGCGATCGAGCTGAAGCTCGTCGCCGAGCTCCACGAGGTCTACGGGCTGCGCCCGCCGGGCGGACTGAAGGACCGCACCGCCGTCTACCTGACCTCCTGGGCGGAGGAGCGCGGCGTCGACGTGACCAAGCCGTCGACGATCAACGTCGCGCTGGGCGGCCAGATGAAGCGGGAGATGCGCCAGCAGATCACCAAGCGTCTGGTCAGGAACATGCCCAACCTGATGCCCTTCATGGTGGGTGCGGCCGTCGGCGCCCTGATGAACCGCCGTGACACGAAGAAGCTCGCGGGCCACATCCGCAAGGACCTGCGCAAGGCCCAGAGGCCCTGGCCGTCGCAGGGGCAGACCCCCGACGACCCGGGCCGCCCCGCTCTCCCGGGGCAGTAGGGCCGTACGCGACCGTCCGACGCCCCGGTCCTGCGCTCGACGGGCCGGTATCCCGGAACACCTGGGTGCGGCGCCACCGGACCGCATGGCCGGGACGGGCCGGCGGGCGCCGTGGACCACCCCTTCCCCGACGTCGCCGGGGAACTCCGGCCCTCCGGGCCGTCGTCGGTCTCAGGCGCTGCGCACCGCGGCGATCGCGTCCGCCAGCCGCTGCGGCTCCCGCGTCGACAGATACAGGTACGGGGTCGGGTCGTCCGGGTCGGTGATCTCGACGCGCAGGGCGGTGGGGATGTAGCTGCGCAGCAGCATGAAGGCACGCGGGTCGGCCTTGTGCATGCGCCACGCGCGGGCCTCCTCCGCGTCCAGGACGTGCGCCTCGCCCAGTGCCGTCAGCGGGATGCGGGCCTCTCCCGCGACCAGGGAGCCGGCCACGACACGGATGCGCGGGGAACCGTAGGAGCTGGTCACGACGGCCGCAGCGGCCGTCCCCCCGACCAGGCCGCCGAGCGTCGGCAGCGTGCCGAAGGGCAGCAGGATGAGCGCCATCGCGACCCCCGCCAGGACCGAGATCGCCCACCAGGAGCGGGGGGCGGTCAGGCGTTCTTCGTAGGGCGGCGGGGAGAGTTCCATGCGGTCAAGCTTGGCACGGACGGGCCCGCGCTCCCGTGTCGGGGCGGCCGCCGTACGAAGCGCCGTAGGAGGGGCGATGGCGGGAGGCTGACGGGCGGGTAAGGTCTGCGCCTGTGAGTGGTACTTCTGCAGGCCTGACGCCCCCGGCCGACGCCATAGCGCCGGTGCGCCACCCCGACGCGCCCGCCCCCGGCGAACTCCTCGGTTCGCACTACGGACACTGCTTCGGCTGCGGCAGCGAGCAGCCGCACGGGCTGCACCTGGAGGCACGCGCGGGCGACGGTGTCACCGTCACCGCCGAGTTCACCGTCCGGACCGCCCACCAGGGCGCGCCGGGCCTCGCGCACGGCGGCGTGCTGGCCACGGCCCTCGACGAGACGCTCGGTTCGCTGAACTGGCTGCTGCGGGTCATCGCGGTGACCGGCCGCCTGGAGACCGACTTCGTGCGGCCCGTCCCCGTGGACACCGTGCTGCATCTGGAGGCGGAGGTCACGGCCGTCGCCGGGCGCAAGATCTACTCGCGGGCCACCGGCCGGATCGGCGGGCCCGACGGCCCCGTGGCGGTGCGTGCCGAGGCGCTGTTCATCGAGGTCAAGGTGGATCACTTCATCGAGAACGGCCGCCCGGAGGAGATCCAGGCCGCCATGAGCGATCCCGACCAGGTCCGCCGGACCCGCGCCTTCGAGGTGAACCCGTGACGCGTATGCCGGTGGACGTCCTGATCAAGCGGACCGACCCGGACGTTCCGCTTCCGCAGTATGCGCATCCCGGGGACGCCGGAGCCGATCTGCGCACCACCCGGGCGTGCGAGCTGGCGCCCGGTGAGCGTGCCGTGCTGCCCACCGGTGTGTCCATCGCGCTCCCCGAGGGGTACGCGGCCTTCGTTCATCCCCGTTCCGGTCTGGCCGCCCGCTGCGGTGTCGCCCTGGTGAATGCCCCGGGGACGGTCGATGCCGGGTACCGTGGGGAGATCAAGGTGATCGTGGTGAATCTCGACCCGCGCGAGTGCGTGCGGTTCGAGCGCTTCGACCGGATCGCCCAACTGGTCGTTCAGCAGGTGGAGAGGGTGCGCTTCTCCGAGGTCGCGGAGCTTCCGGAATCGGCGCGTGCCGAGGGGGGCTTCGGGTCCACCGGCGGTCACGCCGCCGTGGGCGGCGGTACGACCGTCGACACGGACGGTCACAAGGGTGGGAATCGATACGCTTCGGTCGTATCCGACCGGGAAGGACAGTGACGTGTTCGGACGTCGCAAGAAGAAGGGCTCCGCTGAGGACGCGGCGGACGCGGCGAGCGAGGCCGAGCAGGTCGTCGACGACGTCGAGGACGACGCGGACGAGGCAGAGCCGGAGCGCGTGAGGCTCGAGCCCGAGCCGCGCCCCGACGGTCCCTGGGACAGCACCGAAGTACGCCAGCCCGCCGAGGGCCGGGTGGACCTCGGCGGCATCCTCGTGCCCGGCGTGGACGGCATGGAGCTGCGGGTGGAGGTCGCCGGCGACGCGATCGTCGCGGCCACGGTGGTGCTGGGTGACAGCGCCGTCCAGCTCCAGGCGTTCGCGGCTCCCAAGCGCGAGGGCATCTGGCGCGAGGTGCGCGAGGAGATCGCCACCGGCATCACCCAGCAGGGCGGGGTCATCGACGAGGTCGAGGGCCCGCTGGGCTGGGAGCTGCGGGCCCAGGTGCCCGTGCAGCTGCCGGACGGCACGAGCGGCTTCCAGGTGGTGCGGTTCATCGGCGTCGACGGCCCGCGCTGGTTCCTGCGCGGTGTGATCTCCGGGCAGGGCGCGGTGCAGCCGCAGGCAGCCGGTCTGCTCGAGCAGATCTTCCGGGACACCGTCGTGGTCCGCGGTGAGGGCCCCATGGCCCCCCGCGACCCGATCGTCCTGAAGCTGCCGAACGACGCCCAGATGGTGCCCGAGGGCGTGCAGCAGGAGGACCAGAGCAGCTCCCGGTTCTCCGGGGGCATGGGACAGCTGCAGCGCGGACCCGAGATCACCGAGGTGCGCTGACCGGCGGTTCTTCGATCGAACGGCCCGTTCCGGTAGGTACCGGGGCGGGCCGTTGACGGACCCGCACCGGTCGGGGCGGGTGACTCGGCGCTGGGGGGCGTTGATGACCGAGAGTGTGAACGGGCGCGGCGCGGCGGCCGCGGCCGGGCGGCCGGAGAGCGCGCCGATGGTGCGCGTCGAGAACCTCCACCGCTCCTACGGAAGCGGGGCGTCCGCCGTCCATGCCCTGCGCGGTGTCTCCTTCACCGTTCCGCGCGGGGAGCTGGTCGCCCTCAAGGGCCGCTCAGGATCGGGCAAGACGACCCTGCTCAATCTCGTCGGCGGCCTCGACGAGCCGGACGGCGGGACCGTCGCCGTCGACGGCCTCGACCTCTCGGGACTCGGCGAGAACGGCCTCCTGGAGCTGCGCCGCGACCGCATCGGCTTCGTCTTCCAGTCCTTCGGGCTGATCCCGATCCTCACGGCTGCCGAGAACGTCGGCGTGCCCCTGCGGCTGCGCAGGGCCGACCCGCGCGAGCGCGAGGAGCGCGTCAGGCTGCTGCTCGGCCTCGTCGGGCTCGCCGACCACGCCGAGCAGCGGCCCGG
Source organism: Streptomyces sp. NPDC002004 (assembly GCF_053593975.1). Taxonomy (NCBI): domain Bacteria; kingdom Bacillati; phylum Actinomycetota; class Actinomycetes; order Kitasatosporales; family Streptomycetaceae; genus Streptomyces; species Streptomyces sp. NPDC002004. The sequence goes on along the minus strand of NZ_JBSFDP010000015.1, from coordinate 52,946 downwards.
AGAGCTCTCCGGCGGGCAGCAGCAGCGGGTGGCCATCGCCCGCGCGCTCGCCAACAAGCCGTCACTGATCATCGCCGACGAACCCACCGGCCAGCTCGACGCCGAGACCGGCCACGCCGTGATGCAGCTGCTGCGCGCCGTGGTGCGCAGCGAGGGCGTGACGGCGCTGGTGGCCACGCACGACGCGGCCCTGCTCGGACTGGCCGATCGGGTCCTGGAACTGAGCGACGGGACCGTCGTCGAGGCGGGCTGACCGCGCAGGCCCGTCCGGGCCCGGTTCGAGGGCCCCGCAGGCGGCCTGCCGGGCCGCCCGGCCCGCCGGACGCGGGCCTCTGCAGGACACCGACGTGCCGGACAGGGCTTCGGCTCACCGGGACAGGGTTTCCGCGCGCCGTGTCCGAACGGCCGATGCGGTGGATCCGGCAGGCCCCGCGTCAGGGTTCTGTCAAAGAGCCCCCGTTTCCCGTCACCCACCCGATTTGCCGTATTCCCCGGCGGTAGCCTCGGCGGGGCCGCGGCGGCATCGACGCAGCGTACGCGGCTACAACGGGAAGACAATGGAGCCATGGCACGCGGAAAGCTTCGGATCTACCTCGGTGCGGCACCGGGCGTCGGCAAGACGTACGACATGCTGTCCGAGGCGCACCGGCGCGTGGAGCGCGGCACGGACTGCGTGGTCGCCTTCGTGGAACACCACGACCGGCCGCGCACCGAGGTGATGCTGCACGGGCTGGAACAGATCCCGCGCCGTGAGCTGGAGTACCGGGGCGCCGGCTTCACCGAGATGGACGTCGACGCGGTGCTGCGGCGGGCCCCGGCCGTCGCCCTGGTCGACGAGCTGGCGCACACGAACATCCCCGGCTCGCGCAACCCCAAGCGCTGGCAGGACGTCGAGGAACTGCTCGCCGCGGGCATCGACGTGGTCTCGACGGTGAACATCCAGCACCTGGAGTCCCTCGGCGACGTCGTGGAGTCGATCACCGGGGTGCGGCAGCGCGAGACGGTGCCCGACGAGGTGGTGCGCCGGGCCGACCAGATCGAACTTGTCGACATGTCGCCCGAGGCGCTGCGCCGCCGTATGGCGCACGGCAACATCTACAAGTCCGACAAGGTCGACGCGGCCCTGTCGAACTACTTCCGGCCCGGCAACCTCACCGCGCTGCGCGAGCTCGCGCTGCTGTGGGTGGCCGACCGCGTCGACGAATACCTCCAGGAGTACCGCAGCGAGCACCGTGTCTCGAAGGTCTGGGGCTCGCGCGAGCGCATCGTCGTCGGGCTCACCGGCGGCCCCGAGGGCCGTACGCTGATCCGCCGCGCCGCCCGGCTCGCCGAGAAGGGCGCCGGCGGAGAGGTGCTCGCCGTCTACATCGCCCGCAGCGACGGCCTGACCTCGGCGTCCCCGAAGGAACTCGCCGTCCAGCGCACCCTCGTCGAGGACCTGGGCGGAACCTTCCACCACGTCATAGGCGACGACATCCCGACCGCGCTGCTGGACTTCGCCCGAGGGGCGAACGCCACGCAGATAGTCCTCGGCTCCTCGCGCCGCAAGGCCTGGCAGTACGTCTTCGGGCCGGGCGTCGGAGCCACCGTGGCCCGCGAGTCCGGCCCCGACATCGACGTGCACATCGTCACCCACGAGGAGGCCGCCAAGGGCCGCGGGCTGCCCGTGGCGCGCGGCGCCCGCCTCGGCCGGTCCAGGATCATCGCGGGCTGGCTCGTGGGCGTCGTCGGGGCGGCCCTGCTGGCGCTCGTCCTGACCCATGTCGACGTCGAGCTCGGGCTTGCCAACGACATGCTGCTCTTCCTCACCCTGACGGTCGCCGCCGCGTTGCTCGGCGGTCTGCTGCCGGCCCTCGCCTCCGCGGCCTTCGGGTCCCTGCTGCTGAACTACTTCTTCACGCCGCCCCTGCACCGCCTCACCGTCGCGGACCCGAAGAACATCGTCGCCATCGCGATCTTCGTCGCCGTGGCGGTGTCCGTCGCCTCCGTGGTGGATCTGGCCGCCAGGCGCACCCACCAGGCGGCCCGGCTGCGCGCGGAGTCGGAGATCCTGTCCTTCCTCGCGGGCAGCGTGCTGCGCGGCGAGACCAGCCTGGAGGCGCTGCTCGAACGCGTCCGGGAGACCTTCGCCATGGAGTCCGTAGCGCTGCTGGAGCGGGAGAACGACGTCGCGCCGTGGACGTGCGCCGGCGCCGTGGGACCGCGACGGGTGAAGCGGCCGGAGGACGCCGACGTGGACGTACCCGTCGGCGACCACATGGCGCTGGCCCTGACCGGCCGGGTGCTGCCCGCCGAGGACCGGCGCGTGCTCGCCGCCTTCGCCGCTCAGGCCGCCGTCGTGGTGGAGCGCCGCCGTCTGCAGTCCGAGGCCGAGCAGGCCAAGGTGCTGGCCGAGGGCAACCGCATCCGCACCGCGCTGCTCGCCGCCGTCAGCCACGACCTGCGCACCCCCCTCGCCGGCATCAAGGCGTCGGTGTCGTCGCTGCGCTCCGACGACGTGGTGTGGTCCGACGAGGACCAGGCCGAGCTGCTGGCCGCGATCGAGGACGGCGCGGACCGCCTGGACCATCTCGTGGGCAACCTGCTGGACATGTCACGCCTCCAGACCGGCACCGTCACGCCGCTGATCCGCGAGATCGACCTGGACGAGGTGGTGCCGATGGCGCTGGGCGGCGTACCCGAGGACAGCGTCCTCCTGGAGATTCCCGAGACCCTGCCGATGGTCGCCGTCGACCCGGGCCTGCTGGAGCGCGCGGTCGCCAACATCGTCGAGAACGCGGTCAAGTACAGCCCCGGCGACGAGCCCGTGCTGGTCGCGGCCAGCACCCTCGGCGAGCGGGTGGAGGTCCGCGTCGTCGACCGGGGGCCGGGCGTCCCGGACGCCGGCAAGGACCGCATCTTCGAGCCCTTCCAGCGCTACGGGGACGCCCCGCGCGGCGCGGGTGTGGGCCTTGGCCTCGCCGTCGCCCGGGGCTTCGCCGAGGCGATGGGCGGCACGCTCAACGCCGAGGACACGCCCGGCGGCGGACTCACCATGGTGCTCACGCTCCGGGCTGCCGCCGGGCGGCCCGCGGCCGACGCCGGACTCACGGTCCAGGTCGGATCATGACGGCACGGGGCCGGACCACGATCTCACCACCGCCACCGGCCGGGAACCCGGTACCGGCAGAAAGGCAGACGTCCATGCCGCGCTCCTCTGGGGCAGACCCCCGGACCCCCACGAGGGTGCTCGTGGTCGACGACGAGCCGCAGATCGTGCGTGCTCTCGTGATCAACCTCAGGGCTCGCAAGTACGAGGTGGACGCGGCGGCCGACGGGGCCACCGCCCTCCAGCTCGCCGCCGCCCGCCACCCCGACGTCGTCGTCCTCGACCTCGGTCTGCCCGACATGGACGGCGTCGAGGTGATCAGGGGGCTGCGCGGCTGGACCCGGGTCCCCATCCTCGTACTGTCCGCGCGGCACAGCTCTGACGAGAAGGTCGAGGCGCTGGACGCCGGGGCCGACGACTACGTGACCAAGCCGTTCGGCATGGACGAGCTGCTGGCCCGGCTGCGCGCCGCCGTGCGCCGCGCCGAGCCCACCACCGGCGGCGGCGAGGACGACGTGATCGTGGAGACGGACGGCTTCACCGTCGACCTGGCCGCCAAGAAGGTCAACCGCGGCGGCCGCGACGTACGTCTGACCCCCACCGAGTGGCATCTGCTGGAGGTCCTGGTCCGCAACTCCGGGCGGCTGGTCAGCCAGAAGCAGCTGCTCCAGGAGGTGTGGGGGCCGTCCTACGGCACCGAGACGAACTACCTGCGGGTCTACATGGCCCAGTTGCGCCGCAAGCTGGAGACGGACCCGTCGCATCCGCGGCACTTCATCACCGAACCGGGGATGGGATACCGGTTCGAGCGGTGAGCGGTGTTGCTGCGCGGCGCTGCACGGGCGTGCAGCCGTGCAGTGATGCGGCTGTGCCGCCGTGCAGTGACGGCGGCGCCGCGCCGCCGTGCGGCCGTGCAGCGGGGGAGCCGTGCCGCCGCACCGCCCCGCAGTGGGGGAGCCGTGATCCGCGGGGCCGTGAGCCGAGTGAACGGGGCCGCCCGCCCGGGCGGCCGGGGGCCGTTGCCGCCGCTCCACGGACGGGGGTTCTGACGGCCTGGGTGGCCCCCGGTACGCTTCTTGTATGAGTGCTGTTCCTCGCTCCGAAAAGCCGGTGGGCCGGTTCCGGCGGATGCTCGACCGGCTGTCCGACATCTCGGCCTCCCAGGAGCACCTGGAGTCCGAGGAGCTGCGTGAGGACGCCGACGGCGAGGGCTACACCCGTATCGGTGACTGTCAGGACCGCGAGATCGTCACGGTTACTGGTACCTTGCGCACGGTCACTCTGCGACCACGGGCCGGGGTCCCGGCCCTGGAGGCCGAGCTGTTCGACGGTTCGGACGCCCTGGACGTGGTGTGGCTCGGCCGGCGGTCCATCGTCGGGATCGAACCGGGGCGCAGGCTGATCGCATCGGGCCGGATCTCGATGAGCCGGGGCCGCCGCGTGCTCTTCAACCCCAAGTACGAACTCCGACCCCTCGGACGGGAGTAGCCGGTGACGTCCCTCGACAAGCCGACCGATCAGCGGACCAGCCAGGAGGACCCGGGACCGGGCGACTCCCGGGCGGTCACCGAGGCAGCGCTCCTCGAGGCGTTCGGCGGCGTGCGGGGCATGGTGGAGACCGTCGTCCCGGGCCTGCTGTTCGTGGCGATCTACACGGTCAACAAGGACCTGCACCTCGCGGCCATCGCGGCTCTCGCCGTCTCCCTGCTGCTGGTCGTGGTCCGGCTGGCGATGCGGGACACCGTCAAGCACGCCTTCAGCGGCGTCTTCGGAGTGGCCTTCGGTGTCGTCTTCGCGATGATGACCGGCAACGCCAAGGACTTCTACCTCCCGGGCATGCTGTACACGCTCGGCCTGGCACTCGCCTACATCATCACGACCCTCGCGGGCGTCCCCCTGATCGGCCTCATCCTCGGCCCGGTCTTCAAGGAGAACCTCTCCTGGCGCACCCGCAATCCGGGCCGCAAGAAGGCCTACGCGAAGGCCAGTTGGGCCTGGGGTCTGATCCTCCTCGCCAAGTGCGCGATCCTCTTCCCGCTGTACTGGTGGGCCGACACGACCCAGCTGGGCTGGGTGCTGATCGGTCTGAAGATCCCGCCGTTCCTGCTGGCGGTCTGGCTCACCTGGGTCTTCCTCGCCAAGGCCCCCGCTCCCATCGACGTCTTCGCGGAGATGGAGGCTCAGGAGGAGGCCGAGAAGGCCCGGCAGGCGGAGCAGGCGCAGTCGGCGGAGCAGTCCGAGCAGGAGCGCCGGGAGACCACGGGCCGGCACCGCCGCGAGAGCTGACCCCACCCACGCGCGGCACGGCCACTCACCGCCGTTCCCGCCGCACACGGACCCGCTGTACGCCGATGGGGCGCCCGGAACCCTCCGGGCGCCCCATCGGCATGTGCAGGCCGTCGGCTCAGTCCTCCCGGCGCACCGAGAGCAGGTCCTCCAGCTGCTCCTCGCGGGCCTGGGCCGCGACGAAGAGGAGCTCGTCGCCCGCCTCCAGCGAGTCCTCGCGGCTCGGGGCGAGGACGCGGGTGCCGCGGATGATGGTGACCAGGGAGGTGTCCTCGGGCCACTCCACGTCACCCACCTGGGTACCGGCGAGGGCCGACTCGGGCGGCAGCGTCAGCTCGACGAGGTTGGCGTCGCCGTGGCTGAAGCGCAGCAGCCGGACCAGGTCGCCGACGCTCACCGCCTCCTCGACCAGGGCCGACATCAGGCGCGGTGTGGAGACGGCGACGTCGACGCCCCAGGCCTCGTTGAACAGCCACTCGTTCTTCGGGTTGTTCACCCGGGCGACGACCCGCGGCACCGCGTACTCCGTCTTGGCGAGGAGCGAGACGACCAGGTTGACCTTGTCGTCGCCGGTGGCCGCGATCACCACGTTGCAGCGCTGCAGCGCGGCCTCGTCCAGCGAGGTGATCTCACAGGCATCGGCCAGCAGCCACTCGGCCTGCGGCACGCGCTCGACGGAGATGGCCGTCGGCGCCTTGTCGATGAGCAGGACCTCGTGACCGTTCTCCAGGAGCTCACCGGCGATGGAACGTCCCACCGCGCCCGCTCCGGCAATGGCGACCCTCATCAGTGACCGCCCTCCTCAGGGCCCTGGGCGAACGCCGCCTCGACCTTCTCGACCTCGTCCGTCCGCATCATCACGTGGACGAGGTCGCCCTCCTGGAGCACCGTCTGGGACGTCGGCACGATCGCCTCGCCCAGACGTGTGAGAAAGGCGACCCGGACGCCCGTCTCCTCCTGCATCCGGCTGATCTTGTGCCCGACCCACGCCGAGGAAGCGTGCACCTCGGCGAGCTGCACACCACCCGTGGGGTCACGCCACAGCGGCTCGGCCCCGGACGGCAGCAGCCGGCGCAGCATCTGGTCGGCGGTCCAGCGCACCGTGGCGACCGTGGGGATGCCCAGGCGCTGGTAGACCTCGGCGCGCCGGGGGTCGTAGATCCGGGCCGCGACGTTCTCGATGCCGAACATCTCCCGGGCGACGCGCGCGGCGATGATGTTCGAGTTGTCGCCGCTGGAGACGGCGGCGAAGGCGCCCGCCTCCTCGATACCGGCCTCACGCAGGGTGTCCTGGTCGAAACCGACCCCGGTGACCCGGCGGCCGCCGAACCCCGAGCCCAGGCGGCGGAAGGCCGTGGGGTCCTGGTCGATCACGGCGACCGTGTGCCCCTGTTGCTCCAGGGTCTGGGCGAGAGCGGAACCCACTCTCCCGCAGCCCATGATGACGATGTGCACGACCGTCCTTCCGGCTGTCAATCGTTTTTGTCCGATGCTTAACGGTCTCAGACCTCAGGCCTAACAGTGTCAGACCGACGCCCAAGCTACACACGCACGGTCCGCGGCAGGCACCCTCGTGCATCGAGCACCTTTCCGGCCACCGGGCGGCCGGAGACGGCCCGCCCGGGCGACCGGCCTCCCGGACACCGGCCGACCCGCCGGAGACCCCGCACACGGTTTCGGAGAGTGCCGGTCCGACTGCGCAAATGCACCCATCGATGCCGAGTGGGTCACTGTTTGAGACGGCGGGTGGGCTGCTCCCGCATCGACCGCTTACGATCCTCTGCTGTGTCCAAACTGACCGACGTGCCCAAACGAATCCTGATCGGGCGCGCACTGCGCAGTGACCGGCTCGGAGAGACTCTCCTGCCGAAGCGCATCGCCCTCCCCGTCTTCGCCTCCGACCCGCTGTCCTCCGTCGCATACGCGCCAGGGGAGGTACTGCTGGTCCTCTCGATCGCGGGCGTGTCGGCCTACCACTTCAGCCCGTGGATCGCCGTCGCGGTCGTCGTGCTGATGTTCACGGTGGTGGCCTCCTACCGGCAGAACGTGCACGCCTACCCGAGCGGCGGCGGCGACTACGAGGTGGCGACCACCAACCTGGGGCCGAGGGCCGGCCTCACCGTCGCCAGTGCGCTCCTCGTCGACTACGTCCTGACCGTCGCCGTCTCCATCGCCTCCGGCATCGAGAACCTCGGCTCCGCGATCCCGTTCGTCGTCGAGCACAAGGTGCTCTGCGCCACCGCCGTGATCGTGCTGCTCACCCTCATGAACCTGCGCGGGGTCAAGGAGTCCGGAAAGCTCTTCGCGATCCCCACGTACGTCTTCGTCGCCGGCGTCTTCATCATGATCGCCTGGGGCGCGTTCCGCGGGTTCGTCCTCGGCGACACCATGCATGCGCCGACCTCCGGCTTCGTCGTCAAGGCCGAGCACCAGGGCCTCGCCGGCTTCGCGCTGGTCTTCCTGCTGCTGCGCGCCTTCTCCTCCGGCTGTGCCGCGCTCACCGGCGTCGAGGCGATCAGCAACGGCGTGCCGGCCTTCCGCAAGCCCAAGTCCAAGAACGCCGCGACCACGCTGGCGCTCATGGGCGGGCTCGCCGTCACCATGTTCTGCGGCATCATCGCGCTCGCCATGAGCACCAAGGTCCGCATGGCCGAGAACCCGGCCACCGACCTTCTCCAGCACGGTGTCCCCGTCGGCCACGGCTACGTCCAGAACCCCGTGATCTCGCAGGTCGCCGAGGCCGTCTTCGGCAAGGGCAGCTTCCTGTTCGTCGTTCTCGCGGCGGCCACCGCACTCGTGCTGTTCCTCGCCGCCAACACCGCGTACAACGGCTTCCCGCTGCTCGGCTCGATCCTCGCGCAGGACCGCTACCTGCCGCGCCAGCTGCACACCCGCGGCGACCGGCTCGCCTTCTCCAACGGCATCGTGCTCCTCGCCGGCGCCGCCGCGCTGCTGACCGTCATCTACGGGGCCGACTCGACCCGGCTGATCCAGCTCTACATCGTCGGCGTCTTCGTCTCCTTCACGCTCAGCCAGACCGGCATGGTGCGGCACTGGAACCGCCACCTGGCCGCCGAGACCGACCCCGCCGCGCGCCGCCGCATGAAGCGCTCCCGCGCGATCAACACCTTCGGCGCCTTCTTCACGGGCCTGGTCCTCGTCGTCGTCCTCGTCACCAAGTTCACGCACGGCGCCTGGGTCGCCCTGCTGGGCATGTGCATCTTCTACGCGACGATGACCGCGATCCGCCGCCACTACGACCGCGTGGCCGATGAGATCGCCGCCCCCGAGGAGCCCACCGACGACGTGGTCCGCCCCTCCCGGGTGCACTCCGTCGTCCTCGTCTCCAAGATCCACCGGCCCACGCTGCGTGCCATCGCCTACGCCAAGCTGATGCGCACGGACACCCTCGAGGCACTCACCGTCAACGTCGATCCTGCGGAGACCAAGGCCCTCAGGGCCGAGTGGGAGCGGCGCGGCATCGACGTACCGCTGAAGGTCCTCGACTCGCCGTACCGCGAGATCACCCGGCCCGTCATCGAGCACGTCAAGCGGCTGCGCCTCGAGTCGCCGCGCGACGCGGTCAGCGTGATCATCCCCGAGTACGTCGTCGGCCACTGGTACGAGCACCTCCTGCACAACCAGAGCGCGCTCCGCCTCAAGGGCCGTCTCCTGTTCACCCCCGGCATCATGGTCACCTCCGTGCCCTACCAGCTGGAGTCCTCCGAGGTCGCCAAGAAGCGGGCCCGCAGGCGCCAGGAGTGGAGCGCGCCCGGCGCGGTGCGCCGCGGACCGGTCTCCCCGGCGGAGAAGCAGGCCCGGGAGCCGAGCACCAAGGGCTGACCCTCCCGCATGGCGAACGGCCGGACGACACCCACGTAGACTGGTGGGCTGTTGCCCGGCCGTACCGCTACCCCGGCACGCGCAGCCGCCCGTCCCCTCACCGTCCCTTGGAGTCGACCCCGCCATGCAGCACGAACAGAAGAAGTCGCTGGTGGGGGAGGAGTACGAGGTCGAGATCGGCCCCGTCGCCCACGGCGGTCACTGCATCGCCCGCACCTCCGAGGGCCAGGTGCTGTTCGTCCGGCACGCCCTGCCGGGAGAGAAGGTCGTCGCACGGGTGACCGAGGGCGAGGAGGACTCACGCTTCCTGCGTGCCGACGCGGTGCGCGTCTTGGACCCCTCCAAGGACCGGGTGGAGGCGCCCTGCCCCTACGCGGGCCCCGGCCGCTGCGGCGGCTGCGACTGGCAGCACGCCAAGCCGGGCGCCCAGCGCCGCCTGAAGGGCGAGGTCATCACCGAGCAGCTCCAGCGTCTCGCGGGCCTCACGCCCGAGCAGGCCGGCTGGGACGGCACGGTCATGCCTGCCGAGGGCGACAAGCTGCCCACGGGGGAGGTGCCGCAGTGGCGGACGCGGGTGCAGTACGCGGTGGACGCTGACGGCAATGCCGGGCTGCGCCGCCACCGCTCCCACGAGGTCGAACCGATCGAACACTGCATGATCGCGGCGCCCGGCGTCAGCGAACTCGGCATCGAGGACCGGGACTGGTCCGGCATGGCCTCCGTGGAGGCGATCGCCGCGACGGGATCCCAGGACCGCATGGTGATCCTGGAGCCCCGCCCGGGCGCACGCCTGCCCCTCGTCGAACTCGACAAGCCCGTCTCCGTGATGCGCGTCGACGAGAAGGACGGCGGCATCCACCGCGTCCACGGCCGCGCGTTCGTGCGTGAGCGCGCCGACGACCGCACCTACCGGGTCGCCAGCGGTGGCTTCTGGCAGGTGCACCCGAAGGCCGCCGACACCCTGGTCAAGGCCGTCATGCAGGGCCTGCTGCCGCGCAAGGGCGAGATGGCCCTGGACCTCTATTGCGGCGTGGGCCTCTTCGCCGGCGCCCTCGCCGACCGCCTCGGCGAGAAGGGCGCGGTCCTCGGCATCGAGTCCGGCAAGCGTGCGGTCGAGGACGCCCGCCACAACCTCGCCGGCTTCGACCGGGTCCGCATCGAACAGGGCAAGGTCGATTCCGTCCTCCCGCGCACCGGCATCACCGAGGTCGACCTCATCGTCCTGGACCCGCCCCGCGCGGGCGCCGGCAGGAAGACGGTCGAACACATCTCCTCACTGGGCGCGCGCCGCATCGCGTACGTGGCCTGCGACCCCGCTGCGCTGGCCCGGGACCTGGCGTACTTCCGCGACGGCGGCTACAAGGTGCGGACGCTGCGGGCGTTCGATCTGTTTCCCATGACGCATCATGTGGAGTGCGTGGCGATTCTTGAGCCCGCTGGGAAGGGCCGCTGACCTGCGGTTTCGTTGAGTGTGCATTATGTGCGCTCTGGGCGTTACGGGCGATATCGTGACGCACGAGCGACGCACGTGACGCATGTATGACGCACGCCTGACGCATTTTCTGACAAGGTGTCAGACATGTGAAGGCCGCCCGCGCTTCCGAGGTAATTCGGGGACAGGGGCGGCTTTCATGCGCTCAACGAGAGCTTTGGTACGGAGCATCGTGGCGGTCGGGGAACCCGCCGAGTCGTGCGTCTTGCCGGAGGCAGGGCGGACGGAGTGGGGGATGTGGGATGTCGTTGTGATGTTGCCTTTCGGTGTGGCTGTCATGGGACGGCGGTGGAGCACCAATGAAGCGGCGGATCCCCGGATTGGCTATCCCGGGATCCGCCGCTATGCTGCCGTCCGCCTGCTCCATAGACGCATATGCCACCGACCACAGGAGCAGTCACGGTCCTGGCGACTCAGTCGGGTTGTTACCGCAGCCGTGATGGTGATGCGGTTCGGAACCGCAGAGATGGTTCCCGAGTGCGGGGTGTACAGGCACGGGCGGACGCTGCCGTGATGGTGCTGCGGTTCGGAATCACAGAGGTAACTCGCCTGGGAGACCGACCAGGACTTCGGTGCGGAGCCGCGGTGGTGCCGAAGTTTGGAACACAGGCAGGAGGTCGACCTGCGTAACGTCGGTGGGCGGTGCCTCGCCGCAATAGTGCTGCGGTTCGAGATCGTAGGGCAGTACACCGCGCTGGGTAGTTCTTCGCCGGGCTTGATGCAGTGATGGTGCTGCGGTTCGCGCAGGGCGGTGTGGGGCCCTTGCTGAGGTTCTTGGCCCAGGAAGATCCGCGGTGGTGCTGCGATTCGGAACTGCAGAGGTGAGTGCACGCCCGTCATCACCCACATCGAGCCTCTGTGGCCGCGGTGGTGCTGCGGTTTGAGACCGTAGAGGTGCGCACACTTCGGTAGACCGAGGCAATGACGTTCAGCGTGCCGTGGTGGTGCTGCGGATAGAGCCGCAGATGCTGACGGGAAGCTGCAATGATATTGAGCTGCAGATCTGTCCGTGGTGGTGTGTGGCTCGGTAAATTAGGCCAAGCATGAAGTCGATATCGGCGCCATCGCCTAAATGACGCTGCGAATTCGAATCGCAGAGTCCTGACTAGGTGTTTGTCGATGAAGCTCGCAAGTTCAATCGCAGATGGTGCTGCTGTTCGGAGCCGCAGAGGCAACCGCGCGGCCTCCTGCATGCCGGTCACCGCCCCTGGACGCGGCGGATGCATTCCGCACGCAGGTTCGTGATCATTGCGTGGGCTTCGTCGACCAGGCCGATGTCGCGGTGGGCAACGCCCCAGCACACCGAGTCCAGCGCGTCCAAGACGGCGTACGCCATGCGCGCGTGCAATTCCTCGGGAGGCAGAGGGCGCCCGTATCCGCTGTAGAAGGCGGCAGCCAGGTCTGGCCGGTGATGCAAGATCCGGTAGTGCAGTCGGCTCAGGTCCCGGCGTGCCGCGGCCTCGAGCTGGGTGCGCTCGAAGTCGATGATCCGCAGCCGCTGTTCCCGCTCCTCCCACACCCAGTTCTTCGGCATGTAATCCCCGTGCGCCACCACTTTCGCCAGGCTGACAGGAGCCGGCAGGGCCAGAGAGCGCAGCAGTGCGATGTCGTCCGCGGGCACATAGCGGGCGGCGCCGTCCAGCAGCTTCGTGAGCGCCTCGTCCCAGTCCTCTTCCACCGCGTCTGACGGAGGTTGCCCGGTGTCCGCGGCATGCAGGCCGCCAGCAGCAGGCCGGCCTGCCGGTATGCCTCCCGCTCCTGCTCCGCCGGCAGGCGAAGCCGGTCCAGGCTTCCTCCGGGGACGGCGGTGACCAGCAGCATCCGGGCCTCGGCATCGGAGGCGATCAGGGCGGGGGCACGGTCCGGCCCGAGGACTCCGACCCATCTCTGATACGCCTCCACCTCCCGACGGTGCAGCTTGGGCCCTGCGTGCTGCTTGGCGAACCACCGGGTGCCGTCCGGACCTTCGATCTCCCACACCGAGGCGCGAAGACCGTCGGGCCGGAAGTGCTCGGCGGTGACCCTGTATGCGTCGGTCACTGTGGCCATGAGGCCATGGAACGCCTCGGGCAGGGTCTTCATGGCGGTGCGCCTTTCTGTACGCGACAACGACCCTCCGCAACCGTGAGTGATCATGTCGATTCCCAGGGTTATGTGCGGGGGTGCAGGATGCCAGGAGCCACTGACAGCGCGGCTGCCGTGAACAGCCAGCCGTTGGCCACGCCTTTCTCGGCCGCCGCCCACAGCGTCGAGCCTGAGCGCTATCGGGGACGAACGAGGGCTGCGGGGCGGTGACGGCTGTGGCGGCGAGGGATAGTCGCTCGCCGCCACAGCCAAGCGGCCCGCTCCAGTGGCTGGCCGATAACAGCCCCACTATCGAGTGGCTCCCTGCGATAGGGGGTGGAGCGGTGCAGCGTTCCTCGGGTGAGCCGGGTTGAGGAACCACTTCCGGGCGGAGGCGAGCCACCAGGTGCCGGCGAAGGCGAGTACCACTCCCACGGCGATGGGTGCGTAGTTGAACGTCTCGACGGTCACAGGGCTGGCCTGGGGCAGCATGAACAGTACGGTGATCATTGCGACCCACAGCACGGCGATCACGCCGACTGGCTTGGACCATCGGCCCAGGTGCCACGGGCCGCGCCGGAAGGTGTCGCCCTGGCGCAGACGCAGGAGGGTGGGCACGACGTAGGCGATGTAAAGGCCGATCGTGGCGATCGAGGTGACCGCGGCGTACGCGGTGGTGTTGAAGAGGTAGGGCAGGCCGAGGACGAAAGCCCCGCCGGCGGCGAGCCAGACCGCGTTCGTGGGAGTGCGGGTGCCGGGGTGGAGCTTGTGCCACACCTTGGAGAAGGGCAGCGCGCCGTCCCGTGAGAAGGCGTAGATCATCCGGGAGTTGGCTGTCACGGACGCCATGCCGCAGAACAGCTGGGCGCCGATCACGATGAGGAGCATCAACTTGCCGGTGCTCGCGCCGAAGGCGTCCATGAAGATCTGAGCCGGCGGCACCCCGGTCTCTGATTCCAGGGAGCCGCTGTAGGACTGGATGGCGAAGGTCAGGCCGAACAGAAGGACGAACCCGGCCGCCCAGGAGACGAGGATCGAGCGGACGATCCCTCTCGGTCCCTCCACGGAGGCGTTCTTCGTCTCCTCCGTCATGTGGGCGGAGGCGTCGTAGCCGGTGAAGGTGTACTGGGCCATCAGCAGCCCGATCAGAGCCACATAGACGGCCGAGCCCCAGCCGGTGTTGTTGACGAACTCTGTGAAGACGAACTGCGGCGACTGGTGCCGGTCCGGGACGGCCAGGAGCGCGCCGACGATCACGACGACGCCGATCAGGTGCCACCACACGGAGGCGGTGTTGAAGAAGCCGACGATACGCACCCGGAAGGTGTTCACCACCGCGTGCAGCAAGAGAATCAGGCCGAACAGCGTGATGGTGTGGCCGGGGGTAGCGGCGTAGCCGAACTGGAGGTTGAGGTAGGCGTTGAGGAAGGAGGCGGCGCCGAAGTCGATGCCCGCGGTCACTGCGACCTGCCCGAGCGTGTTGAACCAGCCGGTGAACCATGCCCAGGCGGGCGCGGACTTGCGGGGGCGAGCTTGTGGGCCCAGAAGTAGAGGCCGGCCGAGGTCGGATATGACGAGCAGACCTCCGCCATGGCCAGCCCGACGAACAGCGTCATCAGTCCGACGAGCACCCACCCCCACATGATCAAGGCAGGGCCGCCGGTGTTCATGCCGAAGCCGTACATGGTCAGGCAGCCGGACAGGATGCTGATGATCGTGAACGAGACGGCGAAGTTCTGGCGCCCGGACATGGAACGGTCCAGGGTCTGGGTGATACCGAGTTCGGCGAGACGCTCCTCTTCCGAGGGCGTGACGCTCGGCATGTCCAAAGGCATTCGGCTGGTTCCTTCATCTCGGTAGGAATGAACTGGTGAGGATGAACGCGGGATTGAGGCATTTCGGTCGCGGCGCGGATCACGGCGCGGAGGCTTTGACGGCCCAGGTGCGATGCCGCGCGAACAGCGTTCGGGCGTCACCGCAGTAGGTCCATGGCACGTCAGTGGCGTACGGGCCGATTGCGTCGAAGACCTCTCCGGCTTCGCGGTGCCGGTTGGCGAACGACAGAGCGTGGGCGAGGTAGTTGGCGTCCTCGTGGAATGCGGCGTGAGGCCGCCTCGGTGCCCGATGCGACCACCAGTTGTCCCACGCCTGCCAGGTCGACGGATTGTCCGTCCACGGGTGGATGGTCAGTCCATAGCGGTGCCCCTCCGCTTCCATCCGCTGCCGGTGCGACTCGGCGAGAGCGACCAGGGGCAGAACGTGCACCGGAAGGCCACGAGGGGCCTGAGTGCACTGTTCCTGCACCCAGTGGAACATCTCTCCTCCCGTCCCGTGCCAGGAGGGGAACATGTAGGTGAGGAGTTCATGGTGCGCCTCCCGATTCCACGGATCGCGCAGCTTCACCTGATGCCACAGCTGTCGCACCGTGGTGCGCCACTCGCGGTCACGGGGCGGCGAGTGAAAGCGCGTTAACGCGAGCATGACAACGTGCGGCGACGGGTCGTCTGGCATCGCGTCTGCGGCAGCATCACATGTCGCCCATGCCTGCTCCATGGCGTCACCGCGCCCCCGCCCTCGACCGCTGGCCATGGAACGCAAGGTCAAAACGTTGGCGAGAAGGGCAAGAGCATGCGGAGATCGCGGCTCAGCTTGTGCCCACGTGTCGGCAAACGTCAGCCGCGCACCTACGCGGGCGAGGACCTGGAGCCGGAAGATGCGCCGGTCCCAGTCCTGTCCCGTGGCAGTCAGCAACTCCCGGGCGCCTTCCCAACGGCCCATCGCTGCGTCTTCCACCACCACGCGCAGTTGGTTGTCGTCACGGGCCGGGTGTCGATCCAGGACCGCTCTGCGGTTACTCATGGCGGCCACGCTCGTGCACGAAGAGGTGGGGCCCACCGCGCTGAGCGATTCCTCGTACGACTCGGAGGCGCTCGCCGTCCGTCAGCGCCAGCACGGGACGTGCGGACGGTGGCGGTGCGGCAGAGGTCACCATATGCACGGCCAGGCTCAGAGATGCATCTGGTCTCGGCGTCATCAAGGATCCTCGGATCACATCCGGTAGTGGAGAGACCGTCAGGGCCCAGGGGTAAGGGAGGGGAGCCGAAAGCTCGCCTGCCCCCCGACGGTCGATCTAGAAGTCGAGCTTTGCGATCAACTGGACTGCGCCCTGTACCCCGTCCCGGATGCTCGGTGCCGCGGAGCTCCCGGCGAGGAAGAAGCCGAACAAGATGCACGCGATGGCGTGGCCGATGTTCAGGCCGGCCTTCTTCACGAGGAGGAAGACGATCACGCCCAGGAGCACGACGGCGGAGAGGCTAACGACCACGGTCCACCCCCGAGAAGGCGCGCGTGTCACCACGAGATCGCCGGCGCCATCCTGTCTTCGCCGAGCGCCCCAGCGACAGGGGCTGCGCCAGCCGTACGTGTAAGGCCGAGGGCACCTTGGACTCCGGTGGACGAGTTCACGGACAACAGGGAACTCGCAGCGCGAAGGGCATGTGCGCGCCCGAAAGATCCGCTCTGGACGGTTCGTCCGCACTGTGCACTGCGTGAGTCCCAGAGTGATGGGAAAACGTCCTGTGCACACATTTCCCAGGTGATATCACTGGGGTGATTTCGGTTTCGCCAGGGGAAGTTGAGGCCGCAGGGCCAGGCTCAGCAGGGAGGCAGAGGTGCTCGCGCAGTCGCCGCGAAGCTGTGAACGGTGCGGCTGCCAACTGAGCCAGTACAACTCGGGAACACTGTGCTCGGCTTGCCTTCGCTCACATAGCCTGGTTCCGGCCGCTCCTTTCGTACCAGAACGCGTGTGGCGGAACGTCGACGTTCAACAAGCCTTAGCTTCCTGGGACTTCAGCAAGGCGACGCGCCTGATCCGCCAGCATGGATCCCTGCGTCAAGACGACATCGCTCAGCTCACGGGGCTCAGCCAAGCGTTCCTCTCCATGCTCGAAGCGGGACGCCGACGCCTCACCAATATCGACAAGATCGCCGAGTTCCTCTCCGGCCTCGGGGTACCTCCCGAGATCTCTCCACTGCCGCTTCCTCGCCGGGCTCAGCCACCTGTAAGCCTGGACACCGGTGAGACGCTCACAGAGGGACCAGGCCACCTGCTCCTGCCCGGCGGCCGCAATCTCGCTCCCACGATGCTGCCCGCGCTAACCACACCGGCCGCCTCACTCCGCGGCAACACGCTGTGGCTCTCGCCGAACACGGACACCGAGGCATGGAGCCGAATGCCGCTCCGGGCACTGCTCGCCACCTCCCGCACCGTCGACGGGACACGACGGCACTTCGTCATGGACGCACGCCAAGGCGACCGGCACCAGGCGGGCGACTTCCTCGCCATCCCCGCGGCCTACGAACTCGACGACCTCACCTACGGAATCCTGTGGGCTGTAGCGGGGTTCGATTCCGCCATTCTTGGCGACGATACGACCCTCCACGATCTGCTGGCTCCTCCACCGCAGCCCCCGTCAGAACACAACGGCACGCTGCCCGCCCGAGACAGCCTCGCCGACGGATCGCAGATGCTCGTCGGCTCCCAGATGTGTGCCTCGTTCATCCTCGAACAGCGCGATGCACTGGCCGACGACCCGGTCTTCTGGACCCGCGAACAGCGCGGGGAAGAGGCCGCGACATGGCTGATCTTCCAACACAAGCACCGCTACCTCCAGGAGATGGCTCCCAGACGGGCCCACAGCGGGGTCGGGCGCGCCTTCTGCGTCCCCCGTTCCGAGATCACTGCCTCGCCTACGTACGAGCGTGTTCTGCTGTTCCTCGCGCTCGCATTAATGGAGTCGTACGGCGTCACGACCTGGCTCACCGACGAGCCAGACCTCCAGCAGACGGACGGTTTCGCACTGGTCCCCGGACACCGCGCCGCCATCGCTACTTGGGTGCGTGCCGAGCCCTCACCCCAGACCGCTCTGGCCGCCGCAGCTCCCATGCTGAGGACGTTCACGGACCTCACCGGGCACGCGCAGGCACACACGATCACCGCAGGATCGACGCCTGGACAACGGCTGGCAGCAACCGCGGACTACCTCGGCCTCGACCGCCCGTGGCTGACCCGCCGCTGCCGACAGCTCGCAGCCGAGGGCACCACAGGGCTGGCCAGACCCCGCAGCCGCCACCTCAGCCTCGACGCCCTGGACATTGCCTGCTCCTACGTGGCCGCTGAACTACAGCCCGAGGCTGGCGGCCATCCCGAGGAGACCCGATAACCTGCACCAAACGATCTCCGTCGACTGAGATCCACTGAAATGCGAGCGGGCAGGTACGGAAGGGAAGTCGGGGCAATGGCCGACGCGACAACAACGGTGGCGGTCTACTCACTGGGCGGCACCATCGCCATGACCACCGACCCCACGACCGGAGGTGTCGTACCAGCCCTGTCTGCCCAAGACCTCCTCGCAGCCGTCCCCGGCCTGGACCACCGCGGCATCCATCTGCGTGTGCACGACTTCCGCCGAGTCCCCGGCGCCTCGCTCACCTTCGACGACCTCACCGAACTCAGCGCGGCAATCGACAAGAACCTCGATGGTGGCGACATCGACGGAGTCGTGATCACGCAGGGCACGGACACCATTGAGGAGACCGCGTTCTTCCTCGACCTCCACCACGGCCGCGACCAGCCGCTCATCGTCACCGGCGCCATGCGCAACCCCACCATGGCCGGACCCGACGGACCTGCCAACCTGTACGCAGCCATTCTTGCCGCAGCCGAGCCCCAGCTACGCGGAGCCGGCGCTCTGGTCCTCCTGAACGACGAGATCCACGCGGCCCGGCACGTCCGCAAGGCGCACAGCACCAGCCCCGCAGCCTTCACCTCACCTGGCACAGGCCCCATCGGCCGCGTCGCCGAAGACCATGTACGCCTGACAATGCCCCTGCCACGTCGGCACAGTGTGGTGCAGCCACCGAGCCGTGACGCGCGCGTGGGTCTGTACACCGTCAGCCTCGGCGACGACGGCACCCTGCTGCACGCGTGGGACGGCCAGTGCGACGGCCTCGTCGTTGCTGGCTTCGGCGTTGGCCATGTCCCGCAGCCGCTCGTCGAGGCACTGGGTGAGCTCGCCTCGCGCATTCCTGTGGTACTCGCCTCGCGCATCGGCAACGGCCCCGTCCTGACCGGAACGTACAGCTTCCCCGGATCAGAGAAGGACCTTATCGGCCGCGGTCTCATCCCGGCCGACGACCTTGGCCCGTACCAGGCGAGGCTCCTGCTCCATGCGCTGCTGGCCCAGGACGCCGACCACAGCACGATCACCGAAGCGTTCGCAACCTTCGCAGAATGACCCGCCGCTCAACAGCCCGCCTTCAGACTCTAAGGATTCCCGCATGCGCGCCCACGAACTGACCATCGGCCGCACCTTCGGCGTCACCTTCGACCACGGCGAGGACTTCTTCGACATGCTCTCCGTGTTCTGCCGTGAGAACGGAATACGCCAGGGCTACGTTCCCTCGTTCATCGGCGCCTTCGCCGAAGCGGAAATCGTCGGAGCCTGCGAGAAGTTGGTCGACCCAGACGCCCCCGTCTGGGCCAAGACGTACGTCACCAACGTTGAGGCATTCGGCGCTGGCACCCTCGCCCACGATCCGGAAACCGGCGGCGTCCTCCCGCATATCCACGTTTCCGCCGGCCTCAAGGCACAATCGGCTGACGGCCGCACCAGCCACCTACTGAGCGCCAAGGTCCAGTTCCTCAGCGAGCTCTTCGTGGTTGAGGTCGTCGCGCCGACCATGACCCGGCCGCGCAACCCCGCGCTGTACGACGTGCCCCTGCTCACCTTTGGCGCTGCACACTGAGCTGCTCGCGCCCCACAGTTAGAATTCCTAACGAAATGATCTTCGAGGGGGTTGGATCACTCCGGGATTGATGATCCGGGGGTGCGGGGTGGTGCGGCCGAAGCCGTGGGAAGTCGACGACGAGCTGTGGGCGGTGATCGAGTCGCTGCTGCCCAAGGTCGAGCGTCGGGCCCGGCACCCGGGACGCAAGCGGCATCCGGACCGGCTGGTCTTCCAGGGCATTCTGTTTGTCCTGCACACCGGGATCTCGTGGGAGCATCTGCCGCAGGAACTCGTCTTCGGCTCGGGCATGACCTGCTGGCGCCGCCTGGCCGAGTGGTCTGAGGCCGGGGTGTGGCCCCGGTTGCACGAGGTCCTCCTTGCCAAGCTCCGCAGCGCGAACGTTTTGGACTTCTCCCGGGCAGCCGTCGACGGCTCCCACATCCGGGCGTTGAAGGGGGGTTCGAAGACGGGACGAAGTCCTGTTGACCGGGGCAGAACCGGTAGCAAACACCATCTGATCACCGATGCCACTGGCATCCCGCTTGCGGCCACGCTGACTGGCGGCAACCGCAACGATGTCACCCAGCTCATCCCGCTGCTCGAAGCGGTGCCGCCGGTGCGGGGCAAGCGCGGCCGGCCCCGGCGCCGCCCGGACATGGTGCTGGGCGACCGCGGCTACGACCATGACAAGTACCGCCGCATGGTCTGGGATCTCGGTGTGAAGCCGCTGATCGCCCGCCGGGGCACCGAGCACGGTTCCGGACTGGGCACCCAACGCTGGGTCGTGGAGCGCGCATTCGCTCACCTGCACTGGTTCCGCCGCCTGCGGATCCGCTGGGAGATCCGCGACGACATTCACGAAGCCTTCCTCATCCTGGGATGTGCCCTCATCTGCTGGCGGCGTCTGCGCTCACGCTGTTAACCCGTCTAGCAAGTTGGACGAGGGAACTGCGGCTCGGGAGTACATGCTGCTTCCTGGGCTGCCATAACCTCATCGCCGTACTCGAAGGCCCATGCACCGACGGCGTCGATGGGCGCCAGCAAGGTCCGGCCCAGAGCGGTGAGCTGGTACTCGACCCGCGATGGCGCGTCGGGGTATTCCTGCCGGTCGACCAGTCCGTTGAACTGCAGCCGCCGCAAAGTCTCGGTGAGGACCTTGGAGCTGATGCCCCCGATCCGCTCCCGTAGTTCGACCGGGCGCCTGGGACGGTCACGCAGCGCCCAGAGCACCACGGCGTTCCAGGTGTTGGAGAGCAGGTCGAAGGCGAGGCGGGCGCGGCAGTCGGCGAGGAAGGCGTCGGTCGTCACGTACCAAATGGTGCCCGAACCGCCTTCTAGCGTCGGTGTGAACGGTCGAAGCAGGTACGGAGAGGGACCGCGTGATGAGAATCGGTGTACTGGGCACGGGCAACATGGCCGACGCGCTCGCCACCCACTGGGTGCGGGCCGGGCACGAGGTGATTATCGGGGGACGGGACGCACACAAGGCGGAGCGGCTCGCGACGCGCATCGGAGGCAGCGCGAAGCCTGCCAGTCTGCGCGCAGCGGCCGAGTCCGGGCAGGTGGTGTTGGCCGCGCTGCCCTTCGGGGCGGGAGTAGACGTGGCAGGGGACCTGGACGCGGCCCTGGAGGGCAAGGTGCTGCTCGACTGCTCCAACCCGGTTGGGCCGGGCTTCCGGCTGCTGACGGAAGGAGGCCCCTCAGCCGCGCAGCAACTGGCTGCCGCGGCACCGGGAGCCCACGTGGTCAAGGCTTTCAACCTCTGCCACGAGGGCGTGTGGCGCATGCGGCCGCCCGTCTTCGATGGGCGACCACTGGCCGTTCCGGTCTGCGGAGACGACGAGACTGCCCTCGAGCGTGTGCGTGAGTTGGTACGGGACATGGGCTGTGAACCCGTGGCTGGCGGTGGTCTCGAACGTGCGGGACTCCTGGAAGCGACCGCCGCGCTCTTCATCGCGCTATGGGTGGGCGAGGGAGCGGACGCCCAGGCAATCGCCCCTCCGCTGGCATACGCGGCCGGACCGAGCCACCAGGAAGCGGAGGGCGGCACGGCGGCTTTCCGTTAGGGGTTCTTAGAGATCGTCTCAACCTCGGGTATTCAGCCCTTGAGGGCGATCTGACGCGGAGTTAGCGAAAGGTGCTGCTGACCTGCGAGGATGCGATTGCGACGTCGTATCCATGCAGAGATCAAGGGCACCTTTCTGGTGAGTACTGATTTCGGCGTTTCGGGGTCTGTATCTGTGTCGGGACCGGTGACGCGGTCCGTCCGAGCTGCTATGCCGAAGGCATGCGGTATCCGGACGGGGGCGGGCTGACCTCCGAGCAGCGCAGGCGCCGGGAAGAGGTACGGATGCGGGCCGTTGACCTCTTCGAGAAGGGCGTGGAAGTCCCGTGCATCGCCCGGGAGTTACGGGTGAGTGAGAAGTCCGTCTACCAGTGGCGTCGCGTCTGGAGGACGGGCGGGCGCGAGGCGCTGCGTTCCAAGGGGCCGTCGGGCTACGACTGCCGGCTCGGCCCGCACCTGCAGGCCAGGCTCGCCGCCTGGCTGGAAAAGGGGCCGGCCGCGCATGGATGGGCGGACGATCAGGTGTGGACTGCTGCCCGGGTGCGCACGCTGATCGGGCGGAAGTTCCACATCTCCTACAGCGTCTCCCCGGGGTGACCCGGCTGCTGCACCGGATGGGCTACAGCGTGCAGATGCCGGACAGACCCGCCGCTGAGCGTGACGAGGAAGCCGTCGCCATGTGGCGGGAGGTGACCGGGCAGGAGGTAAAACCCTCCGGGCGGCGACCGGGGCGTTCATCTGCTTCGAGGACGAAGCGGGCGTGACCGGTCGTCCGCCCAAGGGCCGCACCTGGGGCCGGCGCGGCATCACCCCGAAGGTCAAGGTGTCCGGCCGCAGCCGGGGACGGCTCTCGGTGGCCGGGCTGCTCTGCTTCCGGCCAGGCCTGCCCGCCCGCCTGTGCTACCGGCTGCGTCGGCATACCGGCCGCAATGGCGAGCGCCGCTCGCTGAGCGAGAGGGACTACATCCGCCTGCTCGACGGCGCCCACCAACTGCTCAGG
This sequence comes from Streptomyces sp. NPDC002004, assembly GCF_053593975.1. Classification (NCBI taxonomy): domain Bacteria; kingdom Bacillati; phylum Actinomycetota; class Actinomycetes; order Kitasatosporales; family Streptomycetaceae; genus Streptomyces; species Streptomyces sp. NPDC002004. The sequence continues at coordinate 30,319 of NZ_JBSFDP010000015.1, read as the reverse complement.
GCCCCGCTGATCGTGGTGTGGGACCGGCTGAGCACCCACATCTCCAGGGCAATGAAGGCGTTCGTGGCCGAGCGGGAATGGCTCACGGTGGTCCTGCTGCCCGGGTACGCGCCCGAGCTCAACCCGGTCGAGGGCCTGTGGGCGCATATCAAGCGGAGCCTGGCCAACCTGGCCGCACACACCCTGAGCGAGCTGGAGATTCTGCTCCGCAGGCGGCTCAAGGCGCTGCAGTACCGGCACAGCATCCTCGACGGGTTCCTCGCCGGGACGGGCCTCGCTCTCGACAGATCGAACTGACCCTAATACGCCGAAGTCAGTAAGCGTACAGGGTGGAGTCGGCGGCTGTCCGTGACCGCCGATGGCAAGGGGCAGGTCGGACACGCGGGGGTGGTGCTGCTGCACCAGGTCGCCGACCGGAGCGGGCTAACCGCGGCACTCGCCGGGCTGTTCCCCGTCGGAGCGCGCCCCTGGCGCGATCGCCCTCGCCGAGCCCGACACCATGCGCCACCGCCTCTACAGCGTGCCGGCCCGCTACGTCCGCCACGCACGCCGCCGCCGGATCCACATCGACCGCACCTGGCCCTGGGCCGAAGCCTTCGCCCAGACATGGCAGCGCCTCACAAGACTTCCGGCCGCCCCCTGACGACCGGTCACCACCGCGACAAGCAGGGAAGGAGAACAGTCCCCGGGCCCGTGGAGCCCGGCGCACCCGCAGCGTCACGCGACGGCCCGCCTCACCGACAGGGAGGACATAACGGGCATCCAGTCCAGACGATCACCGCCGACCAGCCAATGAAGGATCGAGGCTAACGCGACTTCGGCCTGCGGCACCAATGCGGCCTCGGCTCGCCAAGCTGGCGCACTCCTTCGCGGTGCGACGCATTACCAGAGTGATATCACGGGCGTGATGTGCCAACTCCCCTTAGATCAAGCAAAGTTGCCATAGAGCTCCGAACCGACACGACCATGTGGAGGCAAGTAGTGCTGGAGGTGGTGGTTTCCTTCGCAGTTCTTCCCGGCCGTGACCTGATGACCGTCCACCTCAAAGCAGTGTGCTGCAAGCCGTTACCTGACGGCTGCCGGCTGTCACCGTGTGCCTCTCGAACCCACTGGGTGCTCCGGCGGTGCACATTTCTGGCCATAAGGGAACGGAGTCGATCGAGAGGGGAGCGGCGCCCGTTGCCCAGCAACCCTGCACCCGCGTGTCTGGGTGACTGGAGCAAGGGAAAAGATCGCGCAGATTTTCGCATTCCCTGTTCAGTGAGCAGTGGATCACGCATACGCTCTGTACCAGCATGTGTCCGATCAGTCACTCCTGGGACGGTGTAGCGCGATGCAGGCAAGTCACCGCACCGTTGCGAGGGTGTCAATGGTGGCGAACACCAGCCTCACCGGCACGGCGATCCACGAGGGCTGCATCGAGCCTCAGACGCTCAAGCTGCCCGAACGAGCATGCGTCGCAGCCGGCATTGAAAATTCCGCATAGGCGATATTGAGCATAAATGGCACATCCATGGTCGAAGCCGCACCTCCCAGAGAAGCGCCCCGGCATCTCAATTTCCCTCAAATCAGCCTTTGCGCTGGGGGAGGGCATGTTCACTCAGCCGAATAGACGATTCGAGCAAGCGGAACTTGAGCGGGCCCGTGTAGACGATGAGCGTGAACGCGCCGTTCACGCACTGCCCCTGCTCCTTACCCCTATTGCGCTGGAGCATGTACTGCTGCGCTTTGGTGACTGTGAAACTGTCTTGACTGGCCTGCCGCCCCGCAAGGCAGCGATAAGGTATCACCGGTCGAGCAAAGGGATCCGCCTGCGTCGTCGCGCTCCAAGTGGGGATCGCGATCGCTGTGACACGGTTCACCTTTACGTAATCACGGCAGATGCGGAGCCTCGTCGAGCTGTGTCAACAATAGGTAGGGTTTTCTGCATTCGACAGGCTTCGGAATACGCACTTCACGAGAGCTGGGGGGACTGACGAGAGTGCAGGACGACCACGTCAACGAAGACGGGAAGACTTATCAAGTCGTCGTTAACCATGAAGGTCAATACTCTATCTGGTTTACGGGCCGTTCAATTCCGAACGGTTGGCGCGCAGCGGGCTTCTCCGGCCCGAAGAGCGACTGTCTGGGCTATATCAATGAGGTGTGGACCGACATGCGCCCGCTCAGCCTTCGCGAGCAGACGCGCCCGGTAGACGCAGGCTGAGCCTCATCAGTGCCGGCCTGTGGGACCTTGCGCGTGGTTTTTGAATGTGGCGACATGTTTTTGCTTTCCACTGAGAAGGGTCGTCCAGACTAACGTGAGAGCCGAAACCGATCTGAATGTCCTGCTGCAGCGACGCTCGGAAGACGAGCCCGCGGGCGTCACTTATACCTTCCTTGACAGATTCTCGGGCGGGCATGAACCTCACGAGCGGCCGCTGACGAACGAGGAACTCTTCCGACGTTCCCGAGCCCTTGCCGCTCGCATTCAGGGAACTGCGCAGCGCGGCGACCGGATTCTCGTACTCAACCAGCCGGGTATCGATTACATCGTCGGTGTCTACGCGAGCATGCTGGCCGGAATGGTGGCCGTACCCGCGTATCCACCGGAGAAGACACGACTGAACCGCGGCTGGGAACGCATACATGCCATCGTGGAAGACGCCCAACCGCGCTGCGTGCTGGTCGACCCTGAGACCATGGCCGCGGCGGGAGGCGCTCCATGGGGCGGACTCGCGGGAGTGGAGTGGATCGTGACTCCTACGGTGGACACGGACCTCGCGGATTCCTGGGTCCCGCCGCGCACGTCGCCCGAAGACCTTGCCGTGCTGCAATACACGTCCGGCTCGACGGGCCGCCCGAAGGGCGTGATGCTCTCGCACCGCAACCTGTTGCGGAATCTGCGGGCCGGACGCGACGTGTACGGCATCGAAGGCAGAATGAACGGGGTCTTCTGGCTGCCGCCCTATCACGACATGGGGCTCATCGGCGGAATTCTCATGGCCCTCTTCTGTGGAGGTCGCGCGCAACTCTTTACGCCGCTCGCTTTTCTACGTGATCCCTTGCGCTGGGTGCGGGCCATGTCTCACTACGGTGCGTATGTGAGCGCCGCGCCTGACTTCGCCTATGAAATGTGTGCACGGGCGGCGATGTCGGCGCCGGAAGAGGTTGCGGCGCTCGACCTTTCGAACTGGCGCGTCGCCATTTCAGGGGCAGAGCCGGTGCGCGCGGACACGCTCGACAGGTTCGCCCGGGCATTCGCTCCCGCTGGATTCCGGCGGGACGCCTTCTATCCTTCGTTCGGCCTCGCCGAGAACACGCTTGTGGTGACCGCAAACTCCGGAGGATCCTCCGTAGTGTCACTGGACGCGGCGGAGCTCGAACAGAACCGCGCGGTCGAGGCGGTTTTGGGAGGGCAGGCACGCACCGTCGTAGGCTGCGGTGCCAGTGCCGACCCCGAACAGCGTGTGGAGATCGTCGACCCGGAGACGTGCATACCTTGCCCGGATGGTGTGGTGGGCGAGATATGGGTCAGTGGTGGAAGCGCCGCGCAGGGCTACTGGAATCGCGGTGAGGAAACCGAGTCGACGTTCCGGGTAACCCTCGCCGATACCGGTGAGGGGCCATTCCTGCGCACCGGCGACTTCGGCTTCGTACGAGCAGGTGAACTGTTCGTGACCGGCCGTTTGAAGGACCTCATCATTCTCCGTGGGCGCAACCACTACCCGCATGACCTGGAGATGACGGCCGAGGAGGCCTACCCGTCTTCCGGGCGGAGTGGTCGGTGTGTTGCCTTTTCCGTCGACGAAGGCGACGAGGAGCAACTCGTACTGGCTGTGGAGGCGACCCCGAGGATGTCGGAGGGCGACCGCCACGAGATCACCGAGACGATTCGTGCTCGTATCGGTGAACACCATGAAGTGGCCGTGCATGAGATCGTCTTCGTGCCGCGTGGAGGAATCCGCCGTACATCGAGCGGAAAGCTACAGCGCTCTGCGGTCAGGGCCGCCTATCTCGCGGGCGAGTACACGCGCGAGACACGTTTCCGTAGGCCGTACACCGCACCACGCGATGCGGTGGAGCAAGCCGTCGCCGATTCCTGGGGGCGGGCCCTCGGTGCGGAAAAGGTAGGGATCCACGACCGGTTCTTCGAGCTCGGCGGCGATTCCCTCAGGGCGGTCCGCGTACTCGCCGACCTGAGGGACAGCAGTGGATATGAACTGACGCTGTCCGATGTCGCCACTGTGCATACGGTCGAGGAATGCGCGGAGCTCATCCGCCGTCGCGAAGCGACGCGAGAGGCGGACGACGAAATTCAGGTTGATCTCGGGTGATGAGCGGGAGGGGGAAGGACATGAAGGAGCCGGACAGCGCCTCCGAGCTGCTCAGTTCGCTAGCCGTGCAAGGCGTGCGGGTGTTCCTGGAGAACGGGCGGCTGCAGTGCCGGGGCTCACGCGACGCACTGACGCCCGAGCTCCTCGACATGGTGCGTGGCCGTAGGGACGAGCTTCAGGCCTTCCTGGAGCGTGGGAGCGAGCCGTCCGGCTCGTACCCCCTCACCGCCGGCCAGCAGAGCCTCCTTCTTCACCAGCGTGTGACGCCGGACAGCGCGGCTTACAACCTCGCCTTCGCGGCGCGTGCCGTGAGCGCCATGGATGCGGCGGAACTGGACGCCGCCCTGCGCGAAGTGGTGGGGCGCCACGCGATCCTGCGTACGACGTACACGTGGGGGGAGGGTGACCCGACCCAGTCGGCGCGTGAGGTTCCGACGCGGATCCTCACCGAGGAGACCGCGACGCAAGACACGGTCGAGAGCGTCGTAGAGGCGTTCATGGACCTCCCTTTCGATCTCGAACGTGATCTGCCCGTCAGGGCGATGCTGGTGCGCACCGGTCCGGACGACGAGCGGCCCGTGCTGGTGATCGTCGTCCATCACATCGCCGCGGATCTCTGGTCGATCGACGTGATCGTCGACGAATGGCTGACCGCCTACCGCCTGCTGACAGCGGGAGGCGAGGCTCAATCGGGGCCCGTCGCGACGCAGTTCGTGCAGCATGTGCGTAGTGAGGGCGCCTGGCTCACCGGGCCCGAGGCGGAACGGAATCTCGGGTTCTGGCGAGAGCAACTCGGCGGCAGTGTGCCGGTGATGAACCTGCCGTTCGACCGTCCCCGTCCGCCGGCCCAGACCATGCGTGGTGGCCGTCTCTCGGTCGAGGTGGACCCCGCGCTGTCGCAGAGGTTCGCCCGGATCGCGAGTGAGTTCGACGCGACGCCGAACATGCTCTTTCTGGCGGCGTTCCAGGTGCTGCTGCAGAAGTACACCGGATCCGACGACGTGATCGTGGGTACACCGGCCGCGGGGCGGCGCGCACCGCAGACGCAGGACACCGTGGGCTTCTTCGCCGATCCGGTCGTCGTACGCGGTGATCTGCGGGGTGACCCGACGTTCACCGAGGTCCTCGGCAGCACGCGCTCGACACTCCTGCGCGCTCTTGACCACCCCTATCCCTTCCCGCTTCTCGTCGAGCGGCTGAGCCCCTTGCGCGACCCGAGTCGTTCACCGTTCTTCCAGGTGATGTACGTGTGGCAGCAGACGCGTCCCGCCGGGCAGGCGGTGCCGCTGGAGGCGCTCTCCTCGTCGGGCCAGCGCGGTGCGCCGTTCGACATCGTGCTGTCCGTTCACCAGGCAGGAGGGCGATTCGTCTGCTCATGGACGTACAACGTTGACCTGTTCGAGGACTCGACGGTCGAGCGCCTGGCGCGCGGCTACCTCGCACTGCTCGGTGAGATCGCCGCGCGTCCCGACGCGCGTGTTTCGTCGCTGCCTTCGATGTCCCAGGGCGAGCAGCGGGCGCTGATCCACGAGGCGAGCGGCTCGCGGATCGACGTCGACGGGCGCACATGGCTCGAACAGTTCGATGCGCAAGTGCTGCGGACTCCACGGGCGACGGCCCTGGTTTGTGACGGCGAGGCGCTGACGTACGAAGAACTGTCAGCCAGCGTCGGTCGGTTCGCCGCGGCGCTCCGTGCACGCGGTGTGCGGGAGGAAGTCCGTGTCGGTCTGTGCATCGAACGGTCAGCGGCCCTCGTGGTGGCCTTGCTCGCGGTCGCGCGGGCCGGCGGCGCCTACGTCCCGCTGGATCCTGCCTACCCGCAGGACCGGATCGCATATATGGCCGAGGACGCCGATGTGGCGCTCTGTGTGGTGGACGAGCCGGGACGTCGCGCCCTGAGTTCGTACGACGGAGACGTCCTGTCCCTGCACAGCCTCGAGAGCGAGACGGAGCGGCTCGAACCCGAGCCCCTTCACGGGAACTCGGCCGAGGCACTCGCCTACGTCATCTATACCTCGGGTTCCACCGGCCGTCCCAAAGGCGTGATGGTGACCCGGCGCAATGTTCTCAACCTGTTCGCGGGTCTCGACCGAGCCGTGGGGAGCGAACCCCGGACCGCTGACGGGCAGCCCGTGTGGCTGGCAGTGACGAGCGTCTGCTTCGACATATCCGTCCTCGAACTCCTCTGGACACTCTGCCGGGGATACAAGGTCGTCATCGAGCCCGGGCTGTGGACCTCCCAGGCAGAGGCTCCTGCTCCGCGGCTCATGGAGGCACAGCCGCGCCCCGTCGACTTCAGCCTCTTATATTTCGCTGCCGACTCCGGCGAGCAGAAGGGGAAGGACCTGTACCGGCTGCTGCTCGACGGAGCCCGCTTCGCGGACGTCCATGATTTTCGCGCCGTATGGGTTCCCGAACGGCATTTCCACACGTTCGGTGGCGCGTACCCGAATCCCTCGGTCCTCGCCGGCGCCGTCGCGGCTGTGACGGACAACGTCGAGATACGTGCCGGAAGTGTCGTTCTTCCACTGCAGGATCCGCTCCGAGTCGCGGAGGAATGGGCGGCGGTCGACAATCTGTCCGACGGCCGTGTCGGTCTGTCATTTGCCTCAGGATGGCAGCCCAATGACTTCGTTCTCGCACCGGAACGATTCTCCTCGCGCAAGGAGTCGATGTGGGACGACATGGATGTCGTCCGCAGGCTCTGGCGTGGGGAGGCCGTTCAGCGCCGGAACGGGGTCGGTGCCGACATCGAGGTGAGCACGCTCCCGCGTCCCGTACAACCCGAACTCCCTGTGTGGGCGACGGCCGCGGGCAGCGACGAGACATTCCGTAGAGCAGGTGCGACCGGCGCGAACCTCCTGACCCACCTGCTGGGGCAGAACGTGCAGGAGCTGGCCCGCAAGATCGGTGTCTACCGCGCGGCGCGGACCGCTGCCGGCCATGACGAGGGTGTGGTGACGCTGATGCTGCACACCTTCGTCCACCCTGACATCGACGTTGTGCGCGAGGCGGTCAGCGAGCCCTTCAAGAACTATCTCCGCAGTTCGATCGATCTGATGCAGGGGATCGCGAAGGGCCTCGGACTCGATCCCGTGCGACATCGCGAAGTGATCGTCGAGCATGCCTTCGAGCGCTACTTCAACACCAGCGCGCTGTTCGGGACCCCGGAGTCCTGCGCTGCCTTCGTCCGCGAATTGGCCGCGACCGGGGTGGACGAGATCGCCTGCCTCATCGACTTCGGTGTCCCCGACAATGTGGCACTCGAGACACTCGGCAACATCGCGAGTGTCAAGCGCGCACTGGCGAAGGTCCCTGCCAGGCCATCCCGTACGCTCACCGAGGCCATCGCACTGCATGGCGTCACGCACATGCAGTGCACGCCCGCATTCGCGCGCCTGCTCCTCCTCGACCGGGAAAGCGGTTCATCAGCCGGAAGCACGTTGAGCACCCTCCTCGTCGGAGGAGACGCGTCACCGCCGGATCTTGTCGCGCAATTGCGGGACGCCGGAATGGCCGACGTATTCAACATGTACGGCCCAACGGAGACCTGTGTCTGGTCGGCGGTGCAACGGCTCGAACCGGACAGCCACGGCCGCGTGACGGTCGGCGGCCCCATCGTGAACACCTGGCTCTATGTTCTCGACGCGCAGCTCAAGCCGGTGCCGATCGGAGTCCAGGGAGAGCTGTACATCGGCGGGACCGGCGTGGGCCGAGGATATTGGAACAAGCCCGCGCTGACCGCCGAGAGGTTCCTACCTGATCCGTTCACCGACCGGCCGGGTGCCAGGATGTACCGGACGGGCGACATCGTCCGTCCCCTGGGCGGCGGCCGCTTCGAGTTCCTCGGCCGCGCCGATCACCAGGTGAAGGTACGTGGCTTCCGTATCGAGTTCGGCGAGATCGAGGCCGTACTCGGCTCGCACCCGGCACTCGCGAGCTGCACCGTGGTCGCCCTACCGGATCGCGACGGCGACATGGGGCTTGTCGCGTTCGCCGTAGCGCGCGAGACGGCGGCTTACGACGAGTCGAGTGTGCGCGCTCACGCCCGGAACAAGCTGCCCGAGTACATGGTGCCCTCGCGCATTGTCGCGGTGGACCGTCTGCCGCTGACGCTGAACGGCAAGGTCGATCGTGGCGCGCTCGTCAGGCTGGCGAAGGAGGCCAAGGGTGGCGGCCGGGGCACCTATCTGGCGCCGCGCAACCAGATCGAGAGCTCGCTCCAGAAGATCTGGCAGGAACTGCTCGAACGCGAGGGCGTCGGCATCCACGAGAACTTCTTCGAAGTCGGTGGCCATTCACTGCTAGCCGCGAAGATGCACGCGCGTATCACCACGGCGGGACTCGGCCAGGTCGAACTGGTCGACCTGTTCACTTTCCCGACGATCGCCGGGCTCGCGGCACATATCAGCGCGGGCGGAGAGACCGGTGTCCAGACGCTGGCCGCAGGTGCCGAGAGCCGGGCGAGCAAGCAGAAGGCTGCCGTTCGTCAACGGCAGCGCAGGAGGCAGGGTTCGTGAGCGATCAGCACTTGAGCGACGACAGTCAGCACGTCGCGATCATCGGCATGGCCTGCCGTTTCCCCGGAGCGGGTGATCCAGAGGAGTTTTGGCGCAACATCGCCGAGGGGATCGAATCGATTTCCCGGCTGTCGGAGGACGATCTCCTGGCGGCCGGTGTCGAGGCGGAGCAGCTCCTCGATCCCCACTATGTGCCGGCGGCAAGCATCCTCGAGGAGATGGACCGGTTCGACGCCGAGTTCTTCGGCCTCACACCGATGGAGGCGTCGATTCTCGACCCCCAGCACAGGATGCTGCTGGAGTGCACGCAGGCGTTGTTCGACAACGCGGGCTACAACCCGGACAGCCTGAAACAGCTCACCGGGGTCTACGTCGGCGTCGGTTTCCCTTCGTACCTCGTCAACAATGTGCTCAGCAGACCAGAGATCGTGCAACAGGTCGGGATGCAGCGGATCTTCTACGCCAGCGACAAGGGTTTCGCGCCGACCCGGATCTCGCACAAGTTCAATCTGACGGGCCCCAGCATCGGCGTCGACACCGCATGCTCGACCTCGCTCGTAGCCGTCCATCAGGCCTGCAGGGCACTGCTGGCCTATGACTGCGATCTCACGATCGCCGGTGGTGCCAGCGCGGTCCTACCCAACGGTGTCGGCTACACCTACCACGAGGGCGGAATCTCCTCGCCCGACGGCCACTGCCGTGCGTTCGACGCCCGTGCCGGGGGGACGATCTTCGGCAGCGGGGTGGGACTCGTCCTGCTCAAGCGTCTCGAGGACGCGCACGCCGACGGCGACAACATATGGGCCGTGCTCCGGGGTTCGGCCGTCAACAACGACGGAGCGTCCAAGGCCGGATTCACCGCTCCCAGCGTGACCGGCCAGGCCGCTGTCATCGCCGACGCACTCGCGTTCGCCGAGGTCCCCGCCGAGACGGTCGGCTACGTCGAGGCCCATGGGACGGGGACGGTCATTGGCGACCCCATCGAGATCGCGGGCCTCACAAGGGCGTACCGCGAGAAAACCGATCAGCAGCAGTACTGCGCGATCGGTTCGGTCAAGACGAACGTCGGACACCTCGATGTGGCCGCGGGTGTGAGCGGCCTGATCAAGGCCGTCCAGACGCTGCGCCACGCGGAGCTTCCGCCCACGCTGCACTTCAAGCGTCCGAATCCCGCGATCGACTTCGACAGCAGCCCTTTCTACGTGAACACGCGGCGCCGCCCCTGGCCGTCCTCCGACGCTCCCCGCCGCGCCGGCGTGAGTTCCTTCGGCATCGGTGGCACGAACGCGCATGTGGTGCTGGAGGAGGCACCTGTCCGGGAGGCATCGGGGGAGTCGCGCAGCGAGCAGTTGATCGTTGTCTCCGCCCGCTCGGCTGAGGCGCTCGATCGTGCGACCCGCGATCTCGTGACGGTATTCCAGCAGGCCGACGAAGCGGCACTGCCGGATCTCGCCTTCACTCTCAGCAGTGGACGCCGCGCCTATGCGCACCGCCGTGCGTTCGTCTGCGGCAGCCGAGCGCAGGCGATCGCCGCGCTCGAAGGGGGGACTCCTGAGGCTCTGCTCTCCGGGGAGCAGGAAACGGACCAGCCCCGGGTCGCGTTCGTCTTCCCGGGGCAGGGCGCGCAGCAGCTGCGTATGTTCGCGAGCCTGTACGAGGGGGAGGACACGTTCCGCCGAGAGGTCGACCGCTGCGCCCAGCACGCCGCGGGGCGGCTCGGCGTCGACCTGCGCGAGGTGATCCATCCGTCCGCCGCGACCGAGGAACGTGAGCGGGCACGGCTCGACGAGACCTGGCTCACCCAGCCCGCGCTCTTCACCGTCTCGCTCGCCATGGCCCGGGTGTGGCAGGCCTGGGGCGTGCAGCCGTCCGTCCTACTCGGGCACAGCCTCGGTGAGTACGTCGCCGCGACGCTGGCCGGGGTGTTCCGGGTGGAGGATGCTCTGGACCTGGTCATCGACCGGGCTCGGGCGATGAACGATCTGCCGGCCGGAGCGATGGTCGCTGTCTCCCTCGACGAGCTTTCGCTCGCACCCCTGCTGGGTGACTGCTCGCTGGCGGCGGTCAACGACCCGCGGCAGTGCGTGGCTTCCGGCCCGTACGAGGCGATCGAGGCACTCGAACAGCGGTTGGCGGCGCGGGGGGTGGAGCACCGGCGTCTGCGCACCTCACACGCGTTCCACTCGTCGATGCTCGACGACGTGGCTCGGGCCTTCGAGGCCCGTGTCGCGCATGTCGAACGGAACGCGCCGAGCATTCCCGTCGTGTCGTGTCTGACGGGTCGGGTCCTCGACGCGGCCGAGATCTGCGATCCCGCGTACTGGGCACGCCAGATGCGTGGCACGGTGCGGTTCGCCGATGCCGTGCGCACCATCGCCCAGGACCCGCAGCACTTGTTCCTGGAGGTGGGTCCGGGGCGGACGCTCACCCCGATGGTGCGGCGCACGGGGGTCGATCCACTGCGGATCGTGACCTCCGGGCGTGGTGGAAGCGACGCGAGGACCGACGGCGAGGCGTTGCTCTCGGCCCTTGGTTCCCTGTACTGCGCCGGCGTCCCCGTCGCGTGGGACGGGTTCTGGGAGGGACAGCGGCGTCACCGCCTTCCGCTGCCCGGCTATCCGTTCGAGCGGCAGCGCCACTGGATCGACTCGGACCCGAGGAAGTCCGTCGTTGCCGGGAACACCGGTGAGGTCCAGCCCGTTACCGGTCAGGACCAGCAGGAGGCGGCCCACTTCGTACCCGGGTGGGGACCGGCCCCGTTGGACGGCGCCGTCGCAGATGCCGCGCTCCGGGAACGCGGCACATGGCTGCTGGCGGGGGACGAGGATGAGTTCGGGCGCGCCTTGGCGCACGAGCTTGTCGAAGCGAACCAGTCGGTGGTCTCGGTCCGCAGCGGCGCGGCCTTCTCCGAAACCGACGAGGGCTATGTGATCGATCCCTCGCGCCCCGAGGACATCGACAGTTTGCTCGACGCGCTGGAGAAACAGGGCTGGCTGCCCGGCTCCGTCGTACTCACGTGCGCGCGCGGGCAGGCCGAGGACTTCGACGCGGCTCAGCGGGACGGGCTGGGCAAGGCGGCGGCGTGGGTCCAGGCCCTCGCCGGGCGCATGGCCGACGCCCCCGTGCGGCTCGCCGTGGTCTCGGACCGCTTGCACGCGGTGGTGCCCGGCGACCTTCCTTCGGTCGCCAAGAGCACGCTGAGCGGGTTCTGCCGGGCTGGCGCGGACGACCACCCGGAACTCGCCATCGCCTGCCTGGACATCGACGAGAACCTGCCGGCTTCCGCCAAGCGGATCGTCATGGAGGTCGCGACAGGGCTGAGCGATGCCGTTGTCGCCTATCGCGAGGGCGCGCGCTACACGGAGACGTACGGATCTCTGCCCGATGAGCCGCTCGACCATGTCCGAGAGGCGGCGAGCCTCATCGTCACCGGCGGGTTCGCCGGTGTCTCGGCGAGTCTGGCCCGCCACTTCGCGGCGACTCACCGGTCGCGGCTCACTCTCGTTGGGCGACGACCGGTACCCGTCCGTGACGAGTGGCCGCACTGGCTTGACGATTCCACCGGTTGGGGGCGTGCTCTGGCCGAGGCCACAGCCGGACTCGGTGGCGCCGTCGCGGCCCCTGTACGTGACGATGCCAAGTCGCTCGCCCGGATCGAGCGGGAGATAGCGGCCGCATCGGACTCGGGTCCGGACCGAGGTCGCGTCGAGCGGACGCTGAACCGGCTCTGCGGCGGGTATGTGTACGACGCGCTGGTCGCGGCGGGTGTCGACCTGAACCCGGGACGAGTCCACCGGCGCTCGGAGATCGCCGACCGGATGCGGATCCTGCCCAAGTTCGACAAGTTCCTCGACTTCTTCCTCGAGGTCCTCCGCGAGGACGGGATCATCCGCCGCGACGGGGACCGCATCGAGGTCCTCGTCGGCCGCGAAGCGGCGGACTTCGTGGACACGCGGACCGCTCTGGAGCAACTGCCCGGCTTCGACGACACCATCACGTTCCTCGAACACTGCGTGCGTCACTACCCGGCAGCGCTGAGCGGTGACATCGACGCCGTCGGGGTGCTCTTCCCCGACGGAGACCCGAAGCGGCTGGAGACCGCCTTCCGAGGGTTGCTGGACGGGAGCAACTACGGCGTCTACGCCTCCCTCCTGGGCCGGCTGCTGGCCCGACTGGCCGACTCCACCGTGGGCCGTCCGCTCAGAATTCTGGAAGTCGGCGGCGGAAACGGCCAGTTGACCCGACTCGTCGCCCCGCTGCTGCGAGGGCGAAACGTGCGGTACACGTTCACCGACCTCGGTAGCTCCTTCGTCCGGCGCGCCCGGCAGGCGGCCGCCGACTACGGGTTCGCCGGCATGCACTGCCAGGTCTTCGACATCTCCAAGGACCCCACGGCCCAGGGCCTCGACCCGTACTCCTTCGACGTCATCATCGGTTTCGACGTGGTCCACGCGACACCGCGGATCGACGAGACGACACGGAATCTGCGGGGCCTCCTCGCCCCGAGCGGCATGCTGTGCCTCGTGGAGGCCGTCGTGTCCCTGCGGTGGGTCGAGATGCTGTGGGGCCTCGCCGAAGGATGGTGGTTCTTCGAGGACGAGGAGGTCAGGACGCGTTCGCCGCTGATCTCACTCGACACCTGGGATCGGGTACTGGGTGAGCAGCCGTTCGCGGACGTCGTGTCGTTCCCCCGGAACCAGGCCGCGCGGGCCTCGACGGACTACGGTCTCGTGCTCGCGCAGCAGCCGGAGGCCATCGGCACTCCGGAGTTCGCCGCGTATCAGGCACGCAGGGCCGGGGAGATCCTCGGCGCCAACCGGACGCTGATCGACCAGGTCCGCGAGCTCGAAGCGCACGGGGCCGAGGTTCTCGTGACCTCGGCGGACCTGACCTCGCCCGAGCAGTTCGCCGAGGTCATCGCCGTCGCCAGGACACGCTTCGGCGGCGTGGACGGCATCGTCCACGCCGTGGAGCCGACGGCCGGGGGCGCCTCGTCAGAGTGGACACCGGCAGAGCTTCGGGCTGAAGTGTCCGCTCAGGCGCAGGCCGCGCTCGCCATCGACAGCGCGGCTGCCGACGCCGGAGTCCGGCATGTCGCGTTCGTGTCCCCGGGGGAGTCGGTCAGCGGCGGGAAGGGCACGTTGACGTCCGCGGCCGTCGGCGGCTTCCTCGATGCTCTCGTCGGCCCTCAGCCCGAGCGGACCGGGAACACGTCGATTCACTGGATGGACGACGGTGACGTGTGCTCGGTCGACCGCGCCCTCGGCCGGACCGGAGTCGTCTTCGTGGCGTCCGAGGACCCCGGTGCGGCGCTGGCCGCCCGCGCCGACCGGCGCCGTGCGCTGCGCCAGGCCCGCCAGGCGGAGGGAACGCGGACCGGCGAAGACGTCGAGGCTGAACTCCTCGCCATCTTCCGGCAGCTCTTCGGAACTGAAGACGTCGGTCCGCACGACGACTTCCACCGCCTCGGTGGTGACTCGCTCCTGGCCTCACAGGTGATCGCGCGTGTCCGCCGTCGGTTCTCCGTGGATCTCGCGGTCAAGGCGTTGTTCGACGCGCCGACGGTCGCCGGGCTTGCAGAGAAGGTGCGCGAGGCGAAGCGCGGTGGCGCGCACACGGATGTCCCGCTGCTGCGCGTTTCGCGGGACGCCGTGCTGCCGCTGTCGTTCGGCCAGCAGTCGCTGTGGCTCGCCGAGCAGTTCAACGGGCCTGGCGCGACGTACAACATTCCGGGCGCGGTGCGCCTGGTCGGCAGGCTGGAGATCGACTCGCTGCGGCGCAGCCTGCACGAGGTGATCAGCCGGCACGAAGTGCTGCGCACCACCATCCACTCGGTGGACGGCACTCCGGTGCAGCGGGTCCGCGAGGACTTCACCGTGGAGCTGCCGGTTCGCGAGGTACGCGAGAACCAGATCCACGACCTGGCCCAGGAGCATGCGCGCAGTGTGTTCGACCTGGAAACCGGTCCGCTCATCCGGGTGGCACTGCTGCGGATCAGCGACGAGGATCACGTACTCCTCGTCAACATCCACCACATCGTCTCCGACGGCTGGTCACTCGGTGTATTGGTCAATGAGCTGGTCACGCTGTACTCGTCGTTCGCGCGGGACGAGCCGTCGTCGCTGCCGCCGCTGGACCACCAGTACGTGGACTTCGCGCAGTGGCAGCGGCGGTGGCTCGAGGGTGAGGTCTTCGACGAGCAGCTCCAGTACTGGAGGCGCAAGCTCGCGGGGCTGCCTCCGCTGCTCGAACTGCCGACGGACCGGCCGCGGCCCGACAAGCAGAACATCTGCAACGCCGTACACCGCTTCGTCGTCCCCCCGGAGCTGTCCGCGCGGCTCGACGCGCTCGGTCGAGGCGAGGGCGCCACCTTGTTTATGGTGCTGCTCGCCTCGTTCAAGGTGCTCCTCTCGCGCTATGCCGGCACGACCGACATCGCAGTGGGAACGACGAACGCGAACCGCACACGCGCCGTCTTCGAGCAGATGATCGGCATGTTCGTGAACAACCTCGTGCTGCGTACCGACCTGGCGGGGAATCCTACCTTCAGGGAGCTCCTGGAACGTGTGCGTGCCACGTCCGTCGACGCCTACGCGCATCAGGACCTGCCGTTCCTGACGCTTGTCGACGAAATGCGACAGGGGCGGAATCCGGGCTACACGCCGCTGTTCCAGGTTCTCTTCCTGCTGCAGAAGCTGAACATCACGCTTGAGCTTCCCGGAATCGTGGCGCATACGATCGAAGTCGATGCGCTGCATACGAAATTCGACCTGACGCTGTTCATGGAAGAACAGGAACAGGGAATCGTAGGAACGTTCATCTACAACGCGGAACTCTTCGACGCGTCCACTGTGGAACGTATGTCGGCGCACCTCGTTCAGCTTCTGGCGAGTGCGGCGAATACGCCGGAAGAGCGCATCGGATCGCTGCGGATGGAGACCGACGACGAGGTGAGGTTAAGGAACATGACCGAGGCGAATTCCAAGACGTCGAGGCTCCAGTCGCTGCGCAGTGCGAAGCGGCGCTCGGTGGAAATCACGCAGATCAATCCGGTGAAAACGGGCTTCCTGCCCGGCCTGCCGGAGACGCCCCTCGTTCTGGAGCCCGCAGGCGACGGCGTCGATCTGCCCGGCTGGCTCCGAGCGAACCGGGATCTTGTGGAGTCCTACCTCCACCGCCACGGGGCCTTGCTGCTGCGAGGCTTCCACGGCGGCTCGGTGGCCCAGTTCGAAGAGGCCGCGGGCGCGATCTGTCCGACACTCTTCCGGGAGTACGGAGACCTGCCCCGCGAGGGGGAGTCCGACCAGATCTACAAGTCGACCCCCTACCCCGAGGACCAGTCGATCCTCTTCCACAACGAGAGCTCGCATCTGCACACCTGGCCCATGCGTCAGTTCTTCTCGTGCATCGTGGCGCCCCGGGAAGGCGGCGAGACACCGATCGTCGACTGCCGCAAGGTGTACGCCAAGCTTCGCCCGGAGCTGGTCGAGCAGTTCGAGACGAAGAAGCTGCGCTACGTCCGAAACTTCATCGAGTCGGTCGATGTGAGCTGGTCCCGTTTCTATGGCACCGACGATCCGGCCGAGGTGGAACGCAAGTGCACCGAGGCCGGAATGGGGTTCGAGTGGAGCCCCAACGGCACCCTGAAGACCTGGCGGGTGGCCGACGCGGTCCTGCCGCACCCGCGTACCGGGGACATGGTCTTCTTCAACCAGCTGGCGCTGCACCACGTCTCCTGCCTCGACGCCGAGACCCGGCAGTCACTCGTCGACCTCTACGGCGAAGCGGGCATGCCGCGCAACGTCTACTGGGGTGACGGCTCGGTGATCGAGGACGGCGTGGTGAACGAGATTCGTGAATTGATGGACCGTGAATCGCGCGCATTCCAGTGGCAGGAAGGCGATGTGCTGGTCATCGACAACATGCTCGTCGCGCACTCACGTCGTCCGTTCGTTGGCCCGCGCAAGATCGTGGTGGCGCTCGGAGACATGAGCTCTCCGGAATCGGTCGCAGAAAACGGCTGATACCGCCCGCCTTTGTCGGCTGACATCAATGGAGAATCGCAAAACGATGAACGACCCCGATCTCGAACGTACGCCGATGGCCGGCTTTCGGCTTTCGCCTCCGCAGGCCCACGTGTGGTCGCACGCCGCCGGGCGCCGTGCACAGTGCCGTATCGCGCTGGAGGGGCCGACGCAGCGGTCCGAGCTCGTGCGCGCGGTGCGCACCGTGATCGAGCGTCACGAGTCGTTGCGCTCACGCCTAGTGCCGGTGTCCGGCCTCGCGACTCCCCTGCAACTGGTGGATGACGGCGTCGAGTCGGAATGGATCGACGATGTCCTTCCGGACGATGCGCTCGCCGCGGCCGACGCGGTCGAGCGGGGGGCCGACGAGGACGCACATCGTCCGTCCGCAGGAGGGGGATACGCCGACCCGGTCCGGGCACGCCTCATGGTGGGCCCCGGCCGGTCCGTTCTCGTGCTGACGGCCTCCGGGATGTTCGTCGACCGCCGGTCATTTGCCGTGGTCTTCGAAGACTTCGCCGCCGCACTCGGCGGGCAGGCGCAGGACGAGGTGTCACTGCAGTACCTGGACGCGGCGGAGTGGCTGCACGAGCAGGTCGGCAGCGACGAGGCCCGGGCCCAGATGGACACGTGGCTCGGGCGCGAGCTGCCCGCCGCACGTGAGATGCGGATGCCCTTCGAGACCGGGGTGGACGCCGGCAGTGGTGTGGTGCGGGTTCCTCTCGACGGGACGCAGGCCGCAGCGGTGGCGCAGGTGGCCTCGCAGCTCCGCCGGTCGGTGCCCGCGCTGCTGCTCGGGGCCTGGCAGGTGCTGCTGTGGCGGCTCACCGGCGACGACCGGATCGTGACGGCGGTCCTCCCGACGTCCCGTGGTCTGGACGAGCTGGAGCACGTGGTCGGGACCTTCGAGAGCCCCGTCCCACTCCTCACCGTGATGGACGCGGCGCTGCCCTTCGTGGCTCTCGTCAAGGACCTCGACAGGGCGCAGGCCGAGGCGCCTGCGGACCAGTTCTCCTTCGACGGGACCAAGGCCACCGAGCCGGTCCCCTTCTCCTTCGCCTGCGCCGAGATTCCGGGAGAGGTACGCCTCGGTGACCTGCGCCTGTCCATGGTGGGGCTCCGCGTCCCACCGGTGGGCTCGTCCCTCCACCTTGATGTGGCTCACGGAGCACAGGGCGAGCCGGCCCTGAGCGTCGTCCACCGCACCGGGCAGGTGTCGGCACGGCAGGCGGCACGGATCGCCGACCAGCTGGCTTCCGTCGTCCGCGCGATTGTGGCCGATCCCGAGGCGATGGTCGGCGACCTCGGGCTGGCCGATCAGGAGGAGATCGCGCGCGTTCTGGCACACGGCATCGGTGAGAGCCGGCCGCACGCGGAGGACCAGCTCGTGCACACGTGCTTCGAGCGTTGGGCAGCCGCACGGCCCGACGCCCTCGCCGTCATGTGCGGGGGCAATCGGCTGACGTACGGTGACGTCGAGCGGACCTCGAACCGGCTGGCCCACGCCCTGCGCGCGCGGGGAGTCGGCCCCGACATGCCCGTCGGGCTGCTGGTCGAGCGTTCCGTCGAGTACGTCATCGCCCTGCTCGCCGTACTTAAGGCGGGCGGCGCCTTCGTGCCCCTCGACCCGTCCTTGCCAGTCGCCCGCCTCGCCCAGATGATCGAGGACGCCCGTCCGGCGGCGATCATCACGCACCGCGGTCTGACCTCTCGCGAAGCAGCGGACGGGATCCCGGTGATCGACCTGGACGACGTCTCGGAGCTCGACTCGCTGCCGGACACGCCGCCCGGCGGCCACATACATCCGGAGCACCTCGCCTACCTCATCTTCACCTCGGGGTCGACGGGGCGCCCCAAGGCGGTCGGCGTACCGCACCGCGCGATCCGCACCTACGTCGATGGCGTCCTGCCTGAGCTCGCTCTGCCGGAAGACGCTGTACTGGGCACCCTGGCGACCACGGCTGCCGACCTCGGGCACACCGCGGTGTTCGGTGCCCTGTGCACCGGACGGTCGCTCTTCCTCGCCGCGCCGGACGAAGTCCTGTCGGCCGACGCACTCGTCCGCCGTTTCCGCGAGCAGCCCGTCGACATGCTGAAGATCGTTCCCTCGCATCTCGCAGCGCTGCTCGACTCCGAGGAAGGCGCCGAGCTGCTGCCCACCACCTGCCTCGTACTCGGCGGTGAGGAACTGCCCGCGTCCTTGGCCGAGGAGGTGCGGAGGCTGCGTCCCGGCCTGCGGGTCGTCAACCATTACGGACCGACCGAGACCGCCGTCGGCGCCCTGGCGCTCACCACGCCCGACGCGATCTCCGGACCCGTCCCCATCGGGCGTCCACTGTCGAACTACCGCACCTACATCCTGGACGCGGAGCTGCGTCCGGTGCTGGAAGGGGCCCCGGGCGAGCTGTACATCGGTGGCCGGGGCGTCGCGCGTGGCTACTGGGGGCGGTCGGGCGCGACAGCCGAGCGTTTCCTTCCCGACCCCTTCTCGGGCGAGCCGGGCGCGGTCATGTACCGCACGGGAGACATGGTTCGGCAGCGGCCGGACGGCGCCGCCGTGTTCCTGGGCCGTGCCGATCAGCAGGTGAAGATCCGCGGTCACCGGGTGGAGCTCCGCGAGATCGAGACGGTGCTTCTGCGCAGTGAGCGCGTGAGCGACGCCGTGGTCGTCGTACGTTCCGACGGCGCCAACCCCTACCTCGCGGCGTACGTCGTCGCGCGCCGTGGTGCCCACCTGCAGACCGCCGCACTCGGAGAGCAGCTGCGCGCGCAGCTGCCCGACTACATGATCCCCGGTGCCATCGTCACCTTGCCGGTTCTGCCTCTGACCCCGAACGGCAAGGTGGACCGGCGGGCACTGCCGGTGCCGGACCCCGACGCATCCAGGGCGGAGAGCTACGTCGCGCCGCGCACGGAGACGGAGACCCTGCTGGCGGGGCTCTGGGAGGACATCCTTGGCTGCGAGAAGGTCGGCGCGCACGACGACTTCTTTCAGACGCTCGGCGGCAACTCGTTGGGCGCCACCCGTGTCGTTGCCAGGGTACGGGCGGCGACCCGAGTGGGGCTTCAGGTCAGCACCTTGTTCGAAGCCCCCACCGTGGCGAAGCTGGCCGAACTGATCGACCGCGAGCGTGCGGCCGGGAAGGTCGGAGCCGACGACGCGATCACGCCGATCGAGCGCACCGGACCGCTGCCCCTGTCCTACGCGCAGCGCCGTCTCTGGGTGCTCTCCCAGGTCGACGGCGCCAACGCCTCCTACAACATCCCCGCGGCCATCCGTATCAGGGGCGCCTTGGAGATCGCTCCCCTCGTCAGGGCGCTGAGCGAGGTGGTCCGCCGCCATGAGGCGCTTCGCACCAACTTCGTGTCGGTGAACGGCGTTCCCGTGCAGATCGTGCGTGAGGCCTCTTCCATCGACGTCCCGGTGGTGGACGTTTCCGCCCCGGACGTGCTGTCCAGGGCACAGGATTTCGCCGCGCGCACCTTCGACCTCGAACACGACGAGCTGTTCCGGGCCGAGATCCTGCGCGTCACGCCCGAGGAGCACGTACTGCTCTTGTGTCTGCACCACATCGTCTCGGACGGGTGGTCGACAGCCGTGCTCTGGCAGGAGGCCGCGACGCTGTACACGGCGTTCCGCGCGGGTCAGGTGTCTCCCCTGGCACCCCTGGCGATCCAGTACGCCGATTTCGCCTCCTGGCAGAACCAGCGGCTCGAAGCAGATGAGATCCGGCCGCAGCTGGAGTACTGGACGGATCAGCTGCGCGGCCTGCCCGCGCTGCTGGAACTCCCGACCGACCGGCCGCGGCCCGCCGTTCAGGGCACTATGGGAGCGACTCTCCCGATCGCCATCGACCCCGCCACCGCGGCCGCGCTGCGTGCCCTCTCCGGCGAGCGGCAGTCGACGATGTTCATGGCGCTGCTCGCCGCGTTCAATGTCCTGCTGTCGCGCTACACGGGCCAGGAGGACATCGCGGTCGGCACGCCCATCGCGAACCGGACGCGGGCCGAGGCCGAGGACCTCATCGGGTGCTTCTTCAATACGCTGGTGATCCGGACCGACCTGTCCGGCGACCCGTCGTTCGACGAGCTGCTCGGCCGGGTGCGCGAGGTGACGCTCGCCGCGCAGACGCATCAGGACCTGCCCTTCGAACGCCTCGTCGAGGCGCTGAACCCGCCGCGGGACCCCGGGCACACCCCGCTCTTCCAGGCGCTCTTCGTGTACCAGACCGCGCCTGGCGACGGCCTCGACATGGACGGTCTCGGAATCGAACCGCTGACCCTGCCGGGCGCCTTCGCGAAGTACGACCTCACGCTCGACCTGGTCGAGAACGACGAGGGACTGGTGGGGCGCATCGAGTACCGAACCGATCTCTTCGATGCGGGCACGATGGAGCGGCTGGCCGGCCACTTCACGGAGCTGGTCCGGGCGATCGTCTGCGAACCGGGTGCCAAGATCGGCGAGTTCGACCTCCTGACCGAGCCGGAACGGGAACTCATCCTCTCGGAGTGGAACCGGAACTACGCGGCTCCAGGCGATGAGCCGTTCGTGGCCGATGCCTTCGAGGCGCGTGCGCAGGCCGACCCCGACGCCACGGCGCTGGTGTTCGGCAATCAGTCCCTCACCTATGGCGAACTCGACCGGGAGGCAAGCCGGCTGGCGCGGGTCCTGCGGGCACGGGGCGTCGCCGAGGATGTCCTCGTCGGCCTCTGGATCGAGCGCTCGGCCGAGATGGTCGTCGCCATGCTCGCCGTGCTCAAGGCGGGTGGCGCGTACGTTCCGCTGGACCCCGGGGCTCCCGCCGCCCGGATCGCGTACATGATCGAGGATGCGCGGCTGCGGTTCGTGGTCGCGCCGGGCGTCCGTTCGGCGGAGCTTCCGGAGGGCGTCGAGCTCATCGATCCGAAGACGCAGGCGACCGCCGACGCGTCCTCGCCCGCACGTACGCTCCGCCCCGAGCACCTCGCGTACGTGATCTACACCTCGGGGTCCACCGGCCGCCCGAAGGGCGTCATGGTCGCGCAGCGGAACCTGGCCGGTTTCTTCTCCGCCATGGACCGCCGCTTCGGCGATTCCGCACCGGGTACCTGGCTCGCGCTGACGCACTACACCTTCGACATCTCGGTCCTTGAACTGCTGTGGTCGCTCACGCGTGGTTTCAAGGTCGTTCTGGCCGGTGAGGAGCTGGTGCTGAGCGAGGCCCGCAGAGCCGGCTCCGACAGGTCCGTCGACCTCAGCTTGTTCTACTTCGCGAGCGACGCCGGCGAGCGCGAGACCGACAAGTACCGGCTGCTACTCGAAGGCGCACGCTGGGCCGACGAGCACGGCTTCGCCGCGGTGTGGACTCCGGAGCGGCACTTCGGAACGTTCGGCGGGCTCTACCCGAACCCCGGTATCACCGCGGCCGCCCTCGCCGCCTCCACCAGCCGGATCGGAATCCGCACCGGAAGCCTGGTACTCCCGCTGCACAATCCGATCCGGGTCGCCGAAGACTGGGCCGTGATCGACAACCTGTCCAACGGGCGGGTGGGGCTTTCGATCGCCTCTGGCTGGCAGCCGCACGACTTCGCCCTTGCGCCCGAGAACTTCGCCGACCGCAAAGAGATCATGTTCCGCGATCTCGACACGGTACGCAGGCTGTGGCGCGGCGAGGCGGTGCGCACGGTGTCCGGCACCGGCGACGAGATCGAGGTGCGCACGCTGCCACGTCCGGTGCAGTCCGAACTGCCGGTCTGGATCACGGCGGCGGGCAATCCGGAGACGTTCCGTCGTGCCGGTGCCATCGGCGCCAACCTGCTGACGCACCTCCTCGGGCAGTCGCCCGAGGACCTGGCGCGGGCGATCGAGGTGTACCGTGCCGCCTGGACCGAGGCGGGACATGTCGGCGAAGGACATGTCACGCTGATGCTCCACACGTTCGTATCCGACGACGAGGACTTCGTCCGGCGGACGGTGCGCGAGCCATTCAAGAACTACCTCCGCGAGTCCGTCGATCTCGTCCGTCCCATTGCGCGCTCCCGCGGGCTCGAACTCGAGGACTTCGACGAGAGGGACCTCGACGCGCTCCTTGATCACGCCTTCGACCGCTATTACGGCAGCAGCGGTCTCTTCGGTACGCCGGAACAGTGCGCGACCGTCGTCGACCGGCTCCGTGAGAGCGGAGTGGACGAAATTGCCTGCCTCGTCGACTTTGGCGTCGGCACAGACGAGGTGCTGGCGAGCTTCGAGCACCTCGATGCCCTGCGCCGGATGGTGTCGCCCGCACCCGGGGAGGAGCCGCGCGAAGACATAGCCGGGCTCATCGAGCGGTACGGGGTGACGCATCTCCAGTGCACCCCGTCGCTCGCCGCGCTGATGGTGTCCGACGACGAGGCGCGAAGGTCCCTGCACGGGCTCGACTGGATGCTCGTCGGCGGAGAGGCGTTGCCGCCCGCGCTGGGCGCCATGCTGTCCGCGAGCGTTCGCGGCCGGGTGCTCAACGTCTACGGACCGACCGAGGCGACGATCTGGTCCACCAGCCATGAGGTGACCGGCGCGGGCAACTCGATCGGCCGTCCGCTCTCCAACACGCGCGTCCACGTACTGGACGAGCGGCTGAACCCGGTTCCGGTCGGGGTACCCGGCGAGCTGTGCATCGCGGGTGACGGCGTCGCCCGCGGCTATCTGCACCGGCCCGAGCTTACGGCCGAACGGTTCGTCACCGATCCCTTCGCGGCGGATCCCGCGGCGCGGATGTACCGCACGGGCGACATCGTGCGGTACCGGCCCGACGGTGAACTGGAGTTCATCGGCCGACGCGATCACCAGGTTAAGGTGCACGGCTTCCGGGTGGAACTCGGCGAAGTGGAGTCGGTGCTCGCGGACGCGCCCGGCGTGAAGACGTCCGCGGTCGCGGCCGACGACGACGGGCGCGGCGGCAAGCGTCTCGTCGGCTACGTGGTCGCGTCGAACGGATTCGACCCGGCGCGCGTACGCGGGCACCTGGAGGAGCGGCTGCCGCGCTACATGATCCCGGCTCTGTTCGTCGAGCTGGCCGCGATGCCGCTGCTGCCCAGCGGAAAGGTGGACCGCAAGGCGCTGCCGGACCCGCTCACCGAGCAGCGGCCGGCCGAGGCCTTCCTCGCGCCACGAACTCCGGTCGAGGCACGGCTCGCGCAGATCTGGAGTGAGCTGCTGCGGCTGCCGCGCGTCGGCGCGGACGACAACTTCTTCGGGCTCGGCGGCGACTCGATCATCGCCATTCAAATGGTCTCGCGCGCGAAGAGCGCCGGGATCGTCCTCTCCGCCCGTGACCTCTTCCAGCACCAGACGCTCGCCGAGCTCGCCCTGGTCGCCAAGGAGGGCACCGGGACGCGGGCAGATCAGGGCCTCGTCCTGGGCGAGACCGGGCTGGCCCCCATCCAGCGCTGGTTCTTCGAGCAGGAGCTCGCCGACGCACACCACTACAACCAGGCGGTGCTGGTCGACGTCACCGCCGGCAGCCTCGATCTCGACCTGCTCGCACAGGCGCGTGACGCCGTAGTGCGCCATCACGACGCCCTCCGCAACCGCTTCGTCCGCAACGAGGCCGGCGTACGGCAGTGGACGAGCGCACCGGAGGAGGGGACCGCACCGGTCGGCCGTCTCGACCTGACGAGCGAGCCGCCGTCGGCCTGGGCCGAGGCAATCGCCGCCATGCAGGCGCGCACCCAGAGTGATCTGGGTCTGGAACACGGGCCGCTGATCCGCATGGTCTACATCGGCTACGGCGGCAGGCGCCAGGACCAGGTCTACACCGTCATCCACCACACCGTCGTCGACGGCATCTCGTGGCGCATCCTCATGGAGGACCTCCAGGCGTCCTACGAGGCGCTGCGTGACGGCCGCTCCGTCCGGCTGCCACCGAAGACCACCTCGTACCAGGAGTGGGTCGCGAGGCTCCAGGCACACGCGGCCGACGACGAGACGCGGGGCGAGCTCGACTACTGGGCGTGCCAGGTCGAGTCGGCGACGGTGCCGCTGCCGCGCGAGCGCGACGGGGAGAACACCGAGGCGACGGCACGGACGGTCACCGCGGAGCTCTCGGCCGACGACACGACGACGCTGATGCGCGACGTGCATGCCGTACACAGGACCGATGCGCACGAGGTGCTGCTGTACGCACTGGCCGAGGCGTGCGCACCGTGGACCGGCTCGCGCGCGCTGCTCGTCGACGTGGAGGGCCACGGCCGCGAGGAGCTCTTCGATGACGTGGACATCTCGCGCACCATCGGTTGGTTCACGGCGATGTATCCGCTGCGCCTCGACGTGACCGGGGACGACGGCCTGTGGGCCGTGAAGGAACAGGTGAGGAGCGTCCCGAGGCGCGGGGTCGGGTTCGGTCTGCTGCGCCATCTGGCGCCGGACGAGTCGACCCGCGTACGCCTGGGCCGCGGGAGCGAGGCGGAGATCGTCTTCAACTACCTGGGGCAAGCCGACGCCTCGCGGCTGCCGGACTCGCTGTTCGCGCTGTCCACCGAATCCGTCGGCGCGTCGCACGGCGGGGCGCAACGGCGCAAGCACCTGCTGAACATCAACGGGATCGTGGCGGACGGTCGGCTCCGCATCGACTTCACCTTCAGCGAGTCGGTGCACGACACCGGGACGATCGAGGCACTCGCCGACCGGTTCACCGCCACGGTGCGACGGGTTCTCGACGACTGCCGAGCGGGCCGCCTGCGGCTCGATCCGTCCGCATTCCCGGACATCGACCTGACCCAAGAGGAGCTCGATGACCTTCTTGAGGAACTTGAGAGCTAGGACTGACTGACGCAATGAACAAGACGAACGACATCGAGGCGATCTATCCGCTGTCGCCGCTCCAGCACGCGATGCTGCTCAAGTCGCAGCTTGCCCCCCACAGCGGTGTCTACGTCGTGCAGCTGGCGTTCGATGTCTGCGGGCCCCTCGACGTGCACGCGTTTCGTGCGGCCTGGGACGAGGTGACGGCACGTCACGCCGTCCATCGAACGTTGTTCATGCGCCTGGATCAGAGCCAGCCGCTGCAGGTCGTACGCAGGCGGGTGAGCCTTCCCTGGCGCGAGGAGGACTGGACCGACCTGCTCGCCGATGAGCAGGAGACGCGGTTCGACGCCTTTATGGAGGAGGACCGCGGGCAGGATTTCGAGCTGTCCCGCGCCCCCTTGATGCGCTGCTTCCTGGTGCGGCTCTCGGAGGACCGGCACCGGTTCCTCTGGACGCGCCATCACGCGATCTCCGACGGCTGGTCGATGCCGGCCGTGATGAGCGAGATCATGCGGCACTACCGCGCCCTTGTGGAAGGCGGATCGGCAGCGCTCGGCCCGGTTACGGAGTACCGCGAGTACATAGCGTGGCTGCGCGCGCAGGATGCCGCCAAGGCGGAGGACTATTGGCGCCGGTCGCTCGCAGGAGTGCACGGGCCGACCTCGTTGGGAGTGGACCGGCCGCCGGTCGACAACCGGGAGCCCGGCCGCGTCGAAAAGCGGCGCGTGCTGCTGTCGCGCGAGACCACGGCGGCCCTTCAGGGCGCCGCGCGGCGTGAGCGGATCACGCTGAGCACTCTAGTGCAGGGCGCGTGGGCGGTTCTCCTCCGCCGCTACGGGGGCGAACGCGACGTCCTGCTCGGGATGGTCGCGTCGGGCCGCCCGCCGTCGATCGACGGTGTGGAGTCGATGGTCGGGTGCTTTCTCAACACGCTGCCGGTGCGCGTCCATGTCGACGACGAGGCGCGCGCGGCCGACTGGCTCCGTGAGCTCCAAGTGGCTCAGGTCGAGCGTGAGGAGTACGGCTACTCGCCGCTCGCGGAGATCCGGCGCTGGACGGGCGTGCAGGGCGACGTGCCGCTGTTCGAGTCGCTCGTGGTGTTCGAGAACTTCCCCCTGGAGTCAGTACTCGACGCCCCCGGCGCAGGGATACGCGTCGAATCGGTCCGCATGTCGGAGCAGACGAGCTTCCCGCTCACGCTGACGGTCGCCCCCGGCGAACAGATCTCCCTCCAGCTCGCCTTCGACGAGGATCGGTTCGATTCCTCTGCCGTCGAGCGGATGCTGGAGCACTACCAGGTCCTGCTCACCGGACTGGCTGACGCGCGGAGCACGCTCGGCGAGCTGTTGATCGTGGGCGAGGAAGAGCGGCAGCGCCTGCTGGTCGACTGGAACGGAACGAGGACCGACGACCAGGCACAGCCCGCTGTACACCAGCTGTTCGAGGCACAGGCGGCGGCGACGCCGGATGCGACGGCGCTCATCGCGGGGGAGGCGCGGCTCAGTTACGCGGAACTCGACGCAGTCGCCAACGGTTTCGCACGACGGCTCCGTGCGGCGGGGGTGACCCCCGGGGCGTTCGTTGGTGTGTGTCTCGACCGTGAGGCCGATCTCCCGGCGGCGCTGCTGGCGACCTGGAAAGTGGGGGCGGCGTACGTCCCGCTTGATCCCGCGTACCCGCCGTCGCGCATCGACCAGATCCTGAGGGACGCGGCGCCCACCCTGGTGCTGGCCCAGGCCTCCACGCGCCAGGCGCTCTCCCGCTCGTCGGCCCGGCTGCTGATGGTCGACCGGGAGGACGACCGGGAAGCCGCTGTCGAGGCCGGGGCCCCGGCCGCCGGCACAGACCCGCACGAACAGTCCGTGGCCCTCGTGATCTACACCTCCGGTTCGACCGGCACGCCGAAGGGCGTAAGGATCACGCATCGTAATGTTGTGGCACTTCTCGCGTGGGCGCAGGGGGTCTTCTCCCCCGACGAGCTCGAAGGGACGCTGGCTTCGACGTCGATCTGCTTCGATCTCTCCGTATTCGAGCTCTTCCTGCCACTCACGACCGGAGCCACCGTCATCCTCGCGGGGCACGCGCTCCTCCTGCCTTCCCTGCCCGCCCGCGACAGCGTGACGCTGGTGAACACCGTCCCCTCGGCGATGGACACCCTGCTGCGCCTGGGTGAGCTGCCGGACCGCGTACGGGTGGTCAACCTCGCGGGCGAGCCGCTGCCCCGCGATCTCGTCGACCGGCTTTACGCACGGGACGGCGTACGCAAGGTCTACAACCTGTACGGGCCGTCCGAGGACACCGTGTACTCGACGTTCGCCCTCGTTCCCGAGGACGGCGCGAAGCCCCTCATCGGGCGTCCCATCGCAAACTCCCAGGCGTACGTGCTCGACTCCATGATGGTTCCTGTCCCGACGGGTATCGCAGGGGAGCTCTATCTCGGGGGCGAAGGCGTCTCGCAGGGCTACCACAGCCGGCCGTCGTTGACCGCCGAGCGTTACGTTCCGGATCCGTTCGGCGGACGCCCCGGAGCCCGTCTCTTCCGTACGGGAGACCTGGCCCGTTGGCTCCCGCACGGCGAACTCGAATATCTCGGCCGGAACGACCGCCAGGTGAAGCTGCGCGGCTTCCGTATCGAGCTGGGAGAGATCGAGGCGGCACTCAGGAAGCTCAAGGGCGTCCGTGACACGGTGGCCGTCGTGCGCGAGGACCAGATGGGCACCAAGCGCCTCGTGGCGTACGTCGTCGCAGAAGCGGGCCACAGCTTCGATCGGGCGAGCGCAGTGGCGGCGATCCGGGCGACGCTCCCCGAGTACATGATTCCCGCCGCGTTCGTCGAGCTGGCCACCGTACCCCTGACGCCCAATGGAAAAGTCGACTGGGCCGCGCTCCCCTCTCCCGAACCGGCGCAGGCACAGCGCGCTTACCGGGAGCCGGGGACCGAGACCGAGAAGGCGATTGCAGCGATCTGGGCGGCAGTCCTCGGCGTCCCCCGCCCGGGAGTCGACGACGGGTTTTTCGACATCGGAGGGGATTCGATCCTCCTGGCCCGAGTCTTCGGTCAGTTGAAGGCCGCATACCCGAACCGGGTCACCATGACCGATCTGTACAGATATCCGACGATCGCCTCTCTGGCCCGGTACATATCCGGGACCGAGGACAAGCCGGCTTTCGCCGGTGTCCAGAGTCGACTCGAAAGGCGCCGCGCGGCGATGGGCGCAGCACGGAGTGGAGACAAGCAGTGACCGACGATCGAAGCATCGCCGTCGTAGGGATGGGACTGCGTGCCCCCGGAGCCGCGAACGCCGATGAATTCTGGCAGAACCTCGTCCGGGGAACGGAGTCGATCTCCCGCCTCAGCGACGACGATGTCATCGCCGCACACGGTGACCCCGCGATCCTGGCGGATCCGGATCTCGTGAGTGCGGGCGGACTTCTCGAACGGATCGAAGAGTTCGACGCCGCGTACTTCGGCTACACGCCGCGTGAAGCGGAGATCATGGATCCGCAACAGCGGTTCCTCCTCGAAGTGGCCGTCGAGGCACTTGAGGACGCGGGCTGCGACCCGGTTGTGACCGAGGACACGATCGGCGTGTTCCTCGGTATCAGACGCAGCGGATACTTCCTCCACCATCTGCTGCCACGAACCGATCTGATGACCTCGTTCGCGCGCCAGATCTCGCTGTTCAACGACAAGGACTTCGCCGCCACCCAGATCTCCTACCGCCTCAACCTGACCGGGCCAAGCATGACGGTCGGCACGGCATGCTCGACGTCGCTCGTCTCGATCCACCAGGCGTGCAAGAGCCTCTTCGAGTTCGAATGCGACGTGGCGCTCGCCGGTGGGGCGACGATCAACGTCCTTCAGCGCGGCGGCTACCAGTATCAGGAGGGGAGCATCTTCTCTCCCGACGGCCATTGCCGGGCGTTCGACGCGGAGGCGCGCGGTACCGTCGGCGGCAGTGGCGTCGGACTCGTGGTGTTGAAGCGGCTGTCGGATGCGGTGCGGGACGGGGACACGATCCGTGCGGTGATTCGCGGTTCCGCGGTCAACAACGACGGTGCGGACAAGGTCGGGTTCACCGCGCCCAGTGTCACCGGTCAGGCGGGCGTCGTTTACGAGGCTCAGCAGGTGGCGGGGGTCGATGCCGCGTCGATCGGCTATGTCGAGGCGCATGGGACGGGGACACCGCTCGGAGATCCCATCGAGATCGCCGCGCTGAGCCAGGCGTTCGGTGCATCGACCTCGAAGCGGGGGTTCTGTGCGCTCGGTTCGGTGAAGACGAATGTGGGCCACCTCGATACCGCGGCGGGAGTCGCGGGGTTCATCAAGGCGGTCCTGTGTGTGGAGCGGGGGTTGATTCCGCCGAGTCTGCATTACCGGACGCCGAATCCGGAGATCGATTTCGAGTCGAGTCCGTTCTTCGTGAACTCGGAGTTGCGTGACTGGTCGGGTCCGTCGCCACGGCGGGCCGGGGTGAGTTCCTTCGGCATGGGCGGCACCAACGCGCACGTGATCGTCGAGCAGCCCCCCGAGCCGGAGCGCCGAGCTGAGCCGGAGACCAAGGCCGCTGAGGGTTCGGGTGTCGAACCGGCGGTCGATTGGGAGGTACTTGTCACGTCGGGCAAGACGGCGGCTTCACTGTCGGGCCAGCGGGCGCGCCTGGCGGATCACCTGGCAGACCGCTCGGCGCGCCG
>NZ_JBSFDP010000014.1:0-181042 GCF_053593975.1 Streptomyces sp. NPDC002004 | reverse complement strand
GGCCGTCGGCGGGACCGCGCGGGCCGACGGGACGAAGGGCCGACGCGGGGGGGGCGGGCGTGGCGCGGCGGGCAGGCGCGGGGCCGAGGGGCAGCGCGGCGCGGAAGGCAGAGACGACGCGCAAGCCAGGCGCGGGGCCGAGGGCCGGTGCGGCGCGGACGAGGGGGCCGGTGGCGATGCGCGGGATGCACTGGCGGTGCGCGGGCCCGGCCGCGGCAGTGCGCGGGGGCCCGGCCCTCTCGGCCGACTGCCCGCTCAGCTTCCCGGCCCCCAGATCACCGCCCCCATCCACGCTGCCGTGATCAGCAGGCACGCGAACAGCTCCACGAGCACGCTCGTGCCGACGGTCCGCATCACCGTGCGCGTCGAGGCAACCGCCTCGCCGTGGCCGCCCAGCCGGATCCGTTCGGAGAGGTAGATGCCGCCGACGAAGCCGGGGATCGAGCCGAGCACGGGGATCAGGACGAAGCCGACGAGGGCGCCGGAACCCGCGTACACCGCCGTCCGGCGGGTGGCGCCGCTCGCGCGCAGCCGGCGGGGCGGCAGCTGCCAGCGCACCGCCTGGGCCACCAGGAGGACCAGGGTCGCTCCGACGAGCACCGACCAGGCCACGCCGTTGCGGTCCTGGAACGCCCACCACAGGACCGCGGCCCACACCAGCCACGCCCCCGGCACGCCCGGCACCAGCACTCCCGCCAGGCCGAGCAGCATCACGACGCCGACCAGCAGGAGTTCCCACGCTCCCATCTGCCCAGCGTGCCGGAGCCGGGGCGGCCCCGCAGTTCGCGGCGCCCTTTCGCGGGTATGCCCGGCCGTCGCACGGCGCCGTGAGGCGCCCCTCGCGACACAGCGCGACGGCCGCAGCGGGCCCCGGGTACCGACGGGGAGAGCCGGGCGGGCGTGCGGCGCTCACGGCATGAAGGACTTCACGACCCAGGACTTCACGGGCTTCAGCGCGCGAGCGCGCGCCCACCTCGGGACGCAGCGGCTGGGGCGCATGGCGACGGTGGCCCCCGAGGGCCAGCCCCGGGCGAACCCCGTCGGATTCTTCCCGTAGGACGACGGCACGATCCTCGTCGGCGGCCCGGCCATGGGCACCACCGAGAAGTGGCGCACAAGCACGGCCTCGGCAGCCACCTCGGCGACGAAGTCATCCGCCATCCATCCGCAGAAGGTGCTCAGCCGGGGGCTGGAGGACGTCGAGCAGGAGACGGGCGGGACCGCCTAGCGGGACCGCTCCAGCGCGAGCAGGTACTGCTTGCGCTCCAGGCCCCCCGCGTAGCCGGTCAGTGAGCCGTCCGCGCCGATGACGCGGTGGCACGGGCGCACGATCAGCAGCGGATTGGCGCCGATCGCTCCGCCGATCGCCCGTACGGCGGCACGGGACGCCCCGATACGTGCGGCGATCTCGCCGTAGGTGGCGGTCGCGCCGTACGGGACGTCGTCGAGCGCGGCCCACACCGTGCGCCGGAAGTCGGTGCCGTCGGCGTGGCACGTCAGCGTGAACTCCTTCAGCTCCCCGGCGAAGTACGCCACGAGCTGTGCCTCGGCGTCACGGAACCGCTCGGGGGCGTGCCGCCATTCCGGCCGTACGCTCCGGCCGCCCTTCTGCCCCGGCACGGACAGCGAGGTCAGCGCGCCGGACTCGTCGCAGGTGAGCAGGAGTTCGCCGAGCGGGCTGTCGAGCGTCGTGAAGTACGTGACGGGGGAGGTCCCGGCCACGGGCGGCCGGGCGGCCGTCGCAGGGCTCGGGGTGCCGGTGGCCGTGCTGCGGGTGCTGGTCATCGTTCGTCCCACTCTCGTGCGGTGCTGAGGTGTCGCAGGGCGTAGGAGCGCCAGGGGCGCCAGGTGTCGGGGGCGCGCTCGCCGGGCGGGACCGTGTCGGGGTCGCCGAGGGCGCGGGTGCGGACGGCGGCGGCGGTACGGGCGTCCACGCCCGGCAGACGGAGCAGGGCGCGCTGGGCGTCGTCGCGGTCGGCGCCCGCGTCGAGGCGCAGGGTGCCCTCGGCGAGGGCGGAGGCGAGGCGGCCGACGGGGGTGCCGGGTTCGGCCGCGGCCAGGGTCTCCGGCGTGGGGAAGACATGGGTGAGGGCTCCGCAGGGGGTGCCGAGCGCGGTGCCGTACCGCTCGACGAGACGGCGCGCCCCGTCCGCGCCCGCGAGCGCGCGGACCGCGAACTCCTCGGGGTCGGCGCAGCCGGGCGAGCGCAGTCCGGGGCGGGCGGCGACGAGCGGGGCGAGCACGGGATCGGCGCCGAGCCGTTCGTCGACGGCGTACGGGTCGGCGTCCAGGTCGAACAGCCTGCGCAGCCGCTGCACCGCCGTGGTCAGGTCGCGAAGCTCGGTCAGATGCAGCCGTGCGTCGAGCCAGCCGCCCACGGCCGGGGAGCCGGTGGGTACGGCCTCGTCGACGGCGACGATGCCGGTGCCGTGCGGCAGGCGCAGGGTACGGCGGTACGTACGGGTGCCGGGGGCGCCGCCGACGTCCTCGATGCCGGACAGCGCCTCGCCGGCGAGCAGGTCGAAGACGGCGCCGGCCTGGTAGGGACCCCGGTACGCGAGCCTCAGGGGAATCCCGGCGGCGGGTGTGCCGCTGCGGGGGGCGTCGTCGGCGGACGTACCGGTGCGCGGCAGGTCGGCGGCGGGTGCGGCCGTACGGCGGGCCTGTGCGTCCCGGCCGGGCGCGAGGGTCCGCAGGGCGGTCGGCGTCATGTCGTACACCGCCCGGACCGTGTCGTTGAACTGCCGGACGCTGGCGAACCCGGCTGCGAACGCGATCTCCGTGACCGGCAGACCCGTGGTCTGCAGCAGCACCCGGGCCGTGTGCGCGCGCTGGGCGCGGGCGAGGGCGACGGGGCCCGCTCCGACCTCGGCGGTCAGCTGCCGCTGTACCTGGCGGGCGCTGTAGCCGAGCCGGACCGCGAGCCCGGCGACGCCTTCGCGGTCGACGACCCCGTCGCCGATCATCCGCATCGCGCGGCCCACGACGTCCGCCCGGACGTTCCAGTCGGCCGAGCCCGGGACCGCGTCGGGGCGGCAGCGGCGGCAGGCCCGGAAGCCGTGTCGCTGGGCCGCGGCGGCGGTGGCGTAGTACCGCACGTTCTGCCGCTTCGGCGTCACCGCCGGGCAGCTCGGGCGGCAGTAGATGCCCGTCGTCCGGACGGCGAAGAAGAACTCGCCGTCGAACCGGGAGTCCCGGCTGCGTACGGCCTCGTACCTGGTGTCTTCGTCCATCACGCCTCCCAGTGTGCGGGGGCGCTGCCGCGCGGGCTGGCGGGTTTCGGACACGACGTTGCCCCCGTCGCCGGGGGCCCGGCCACGCGCGGTGCCGAGGGCCCGGGTCCTCCCTCGCCCCCTGCCCGGGGGCGCCGCCGGCCCGCCCCCGGGACCGGGACGGGCGACCGGTGGCCCGCCCGGGGTGCGCTCCGGGCTGCCGACCGCCGGGCGCCGCTGCCCCCTCGTCCACGGGGGCCCGCCGGTCTCCACCGCGGGGGCGACCCGCCACCGCGGCGGGAAGGCCGACCGGCACCCAAGCGGCACCCCCGCCGTCGGCCACGCCTCACCGCCGACGGGCGGGACCAGCCCGGTCGGGTACGCCCGGCCGGGCCCGGGCCGGCTCCGCACCATCGCGCCCCGCAGCTGGTCGTCGTCCGGCCGCGACGGGAGGAGAGCGGTCGGCGTGGCCCGGCGGGCCGCCACGGCGGGAGGGCCGCCGGGAGCCGGGACCCCCTCGGCGCCGCGGTGGGGCGCCTGCCGAAGGCCGGCCGGTACGGCCTTGGGCGGGCGCTGTGGGTGCGGGCCGCTCGGGGTGAGGGCCGCCGGGGTCAGTGGAAGCGACCCTGTTTGATCTGCATGGCGGCGCGGCCGTCCGCGCCCTTGCGCTTCCAGTCGCGGCGCATCTCCGCGCGGAGCCTCGCGTCGGTCTTGGCGACGATGCGCTGGTTCTCGCGCAGGAGCTTGCGATAGCTGTCGAGGCGGCGCTCGGGCAGGGTGCCGTCGGCGAGGGCCGCGCGTACCGCGCAGCCGGGTTCCGCCTCGTGGGCGCAGTCGTGGAACCGGCAGTCGCGGGCAAGGTCCTCGATCTCCGCGAAGACCTGTCCCACCCCGCTGCCCGCGTCCCAGAGCCCCACGCCGCGCAGCCCCGGCGTGTCGATGAGCACGCCGCCGCCGGGCAGGACGAGCAGGTTCCGGGTGGTCGTGGTGTGTCGGCCCTTGTTGTCGATGTCCCGCACGGCCTCGACGTCCATGACGTCCTCGCCGACGAGCGTGTTGGCCAGGGTCGACTTGCCGGCGCCGGACTGTCCGAGCAGCACGCTGGTGCCGTCGGCGACGAGGGCACCCAGCACATCGACGCCGTCCCGCGTGGTGGAGCTGACGGGCAGCACCTGCACCCCGGGGGCGACGGTCTCCACGTCCTCGACGAGATGGCGGAGCGTGACCTGATCGGGCACGAGGTCGGCCTTGGACAGCACGATGAGCGGCTGCGCCCCGGACTCCCGGGTGAGGGCCGAATCGTGCAGCAGCGCATCACCGGTCGAGCTGGACATCGCGAGGGCGAGGAACCGCTCGATCCGCCCGAGATCGAGTTCGACCGCGAGCGACACACAGATGACGATGTGATCGATGTTCGTGGCCAGCACCTGGCCTTCGGAACGCTTGGACGACGTCGACCGCACGAAAGCAGTACGGCGCGGCAGCAGCGTCCGCACGTATCGAGGGTCGCCGACGGCATCGACGGCGACCCAGTCACCGGTGCACACGACCTTCATCGGATCCCGTGGGACGACGAATTCGGTATCGGCCCGCACCGTGCCGTCCGGGGTGACGACATCGCACTGGCCGCGGTCGACCCGCACAACACGGCCGGGCACCAGCCCCTGCTCGGCGTACGGAGCGAACTCGGCGGACCAGCCTTCGTCCCACCCGTAGGAGGCGAGGGGGTGCTGGGCATCGGAAGTGGAAGAGGTGTCGAGCGAAGCGTGGAACAAGGGGAACCCTTCGAAGGGTGGCCCCGGCGGCGCGCTCGGCGCGCGGCAGATGTGTGGATGTCAGCCGGAGACCACAGGGGCGGAAACGATGATGAACTCCTGAATGCGGGCAGCGCCCGTCACCGTGACAGTCATCAATGTCCTCACCTCCTGCTTCCTCAACGAACCAACACCGTTCCCTCGGGGACGGAACACGACCGTGCCCAGGAACGAGGAAACCGTAGCCCCACCCCTGGGCACGCCGCCAGCGATTAACTGTCCAGGCTCATCCGTACGACGCCCGCAGCCGGTGGACGACCTCACGCCGCGACGCGTACGGCGTTCTGTGCGAGGTTCCTGGGGGCTGCGGGCATCAGCTGCGCGGACCGTGTCCTGGCCGCGGCCCGCCGTCCCGGATCCGGCAAACGGCGATGATGTGCAGGGCCGAATCGGAGCCGGGACCGCGGGGCCGCAGCTGGGGTCCGGTCAGGCGGTGGCCAACGCGCACTGGCCTCGGTCGGCCTTCATCGGTCCGGCGGCGCTGGGACGGACCTCGAAGTCGAACATGGCGGTGGGCACGTACAACGAGCAACAGGCGTTGGGGATGTCGACGATGCCGCTGATACGTCCCTCTATGGGGGAGGAGCCGAGCAGCAGGTAGGCCTGCTCTCCGCTGTAGCCGAACTTCTTGAAGTACTCGACGGCGTTGAGGCAGGCCCGGCGGTAGGCCAGCGTCGCGTCGAGGTAGTAGTTCGTGTCCGTGTCGTGGTCGACGGAGATCCCGATGAAGGTGAGGAACTCCGTGTACCTCGGCTCGACGTTGCCCGGTATGAACACGGGGTTGGTGGAGATGCCGTACGTCTCCATGCCGCCCTTGATCAGGTCGACGTGGAAGTCGATGAAGCCGCCCATCTCGATGGCGCCGCAGAAGGTGATCTCTCCGTCGCCCTGGCTGAAGTGCAGGTCGCCTCCGGAGAGCTTGGCGTCCTTGACGTGCACGGGGTAGAAGACCCGCGAACCGCGCGTGAAGTTCTTGATGTCGTGGTTGCCTCCGTTCTCACGGGCCGGAACCGTGCGTGCGCCTTCCGCGCCGATGCGCTTGGCGAGGTCTCCGGTGGCCGTGCCCGCGAGTGCGTTGGTGCTGTCCGGCGGTACGGCGAGTGGCGGGACCCGGTTCGGGTCGGTGTCGATCAGCGCCTGCTCGCGGGCGTTCCAGCGGGCGAGCATCTCGGCGGACGGGGCGGTTCCGAACAACCCGGGGTGGGTGATGCCGGTGAAGCGGATCCCGGGAAGGTGGCGGGAGACCGCCTGCTGTCCGTGGAAGTCCCATATCGCCTTGTAGGCGTCCGGGAAATAGTCCGTCAGGAAGCCGCCGCCGTTGGCCTTGGCGAAGATTCCGGTGTAGCCCCATCCCTGGCCCGCCGCGTCCCCGGTCTGCTGCGGCACGGGGCCGAGGTCGAGTATGTCGACGACGAGCAGGTCGCCGGGCTCGGCGCCCTCCACGCCTATGGGACCGCTGAGCATGTGAGGGATGGTCAGGTCGATGTCGCGTACGTCGTTGGCGGTGTCGTTGTTGCCGACCTGGCAGTCGGTCCAGTCGCGGCATTCCATGCGGAACTCCGCTCCCGGCTTCACCATGGCGACGGTGGGGACGTCCGGGTGCCACCTGTTGTGTCCGGGAACATCCTGGTCACGCATCGACTTACTGTGGTCCACATTGAAGATGACTTCTGGCATAACAGCTCCTCGTTTCCGATCCCGTCACGTTTGTGCGCCCACGCTTCCGGCCGCCGGGGCAGCCGGGGACGGCTGCCGCGAGTTCCGGGTGAGCGGCCACAGAGCCGCGAACACCACCACGCCGAACACCGCCAGAGCGATGGCGGTTTCGGTGGGGCTCACCCAGTAACCGGAGAGCAGCAGTGCCGCGGGAATCACGCCTGTGACCCAGCCCTCGATCGCCGTGACCCAACCCGTATAGATTTTGAGGCTGTCCATCTTGAGACCGAGCAGCAGGAAGAACAGGAACCACAGGAACGCCCAGTAGAGCCAGATGACCCCGAACGGGTAGTCCCTGAAGAGCCGGAAATTGACGAACGAGTACCCGAGAGCCGCCACCGCCACGAACAGCGAGTAGTAGCCGACGCCGGTACTGTCGAGTCCGGCGAGTAGGCCCACACCTACATACAGGTAGGTGAAGCCGAACAGATAGATGCCGGATGCCGCCAAAATCCCTCTGGGGTCGCCTGCGGCGACGAAGATGAGATAGGTCGGCGTCAACACCTGCAGTGCGCCCACGAAGAGGTTGAACACCGCTGCCGCCTTGGCGTCGACCTTCCCGAGCAACAGCATTCCGTTGATGAAGAGCACCGCACCGACGAAGAGCAGTCCCACGTTCTGCACGGGGACACACCTCCTAACTCCGCGCAGACGCCCTCAGGGACGCGGCAACCGCGAGAGCGCGGGGTGCTGGTGCCGTGGCACCCTTGTGCGCGGCGGCACTTCGGAGACTACTGCCGGGGCCTCACGGGCCTGCTCCTCCTGGTCATGAAGGGCGGCGACCGCCGGCGAGGTCAGAGTGAGGCCGGGCGACGAGTACACACGTCTCGCAGCGCCTGCACAGACAGGGCAGCCATACGTCGCGGGCGCCGTCCCGATCGCCAACTTCACGTCGAAAGGCCCACATCGGCTGCATAGATATTCATAGGTTGCCATCAGCAGCCTTCCGGATTCCGGTGGACGCTGGCCAACCCGAGTACGTGCGGTGCACACCCGACTGGCGCACGCCACAGCGCATTTCCTACCTTCAAGGAGACGTCTCGTAATTCCACGTGTCAAGTACTGGACGACCGGGCCCGGACCTTCTCGGACCGACCCGACGACGAGCGTCGTCGCTGCTGCCGCAAGACCCACCGCGAGACTCGGAACGGCGTACAGCGGGGATTTGCCCGACCTGCCCCTTCTCACGCAGGTGGACCACCTCGTAACCGAATGTGGAGAACAGCCGTACAGGCGCCGCAGAAACCGACTCCGGCAACGGTCACGACCTGCTCCGGCAGTGCATGCCGTGCAACGAGACCGAGAAGAAGCCCCAGTACGAACACCCCGGACGCATTGACGCCGAACGTCGTCCACGGAACGTCGCCCCCGAGTGGGGGAAGGCCGGCCCCCGTGCGTAACGGGCCGTCCCGCCCGGCAGGCCACCGAGCGCGACCGCCACCGGCACGTCCCCGCGCAGACGTGCGCGGAACGGCTCCCGAACTCCCGTCAGAGGCCCCATGGAAATAGCCGCATCCCTATCCATCGGAACACCTCCCCCTTATCTCCGGGGATTGCAGCGCCGACGCACACTCGACTAAAATTCAAGATCATCGGTGTTCATCGGTTTGCCGGTGCCCTACCCGTTCACCGGAGCAGTGGCCCCACCGATGGAGGACGGCCATGGCAAAAATTCTTGCGGTGCTCTATCCGGACCCCGTGGGCGGTTATCCTCCGGACTACGCCCGCGACGAGATTCCCACCATCACCGGCTATCCGGGCGGTCAGACCGCGCCGACCCCGCAGGCCATCGATTTCACCCCGGGGCACCTCCTCGGCTGCGTCTCAGGAGAACTGGGGCTGCGCCGGTTCCTGGAGGACCGGGGTCACACCCTCGTCGTCACGAGCGACAAGGAAGGGGCGGATTCCACACTGGACCGCGAACTCCCCGACAGCGACGTGGTCATCTCGCAGCCGTTCTGGCCCGCCTATCTGACCCCAGAACGCATCGCCGCGGCTTCCCGGCTCAGACTCGCGATCACCGCGGGGATCGGGTCGGACCACGTCGACCTGCCGAGCGCCATCTCCCACGACATGACCGTGGCCGAGGTGACGTTCAGCAACAGCATCAGCGTGTCGGAGCACGCCGTGATGCAGATTCTCACTCTGGTGCACAA
Source organism: Streptomyces sp. NPDC002004 (assembly GCF_053593975.1). NCBI lineage: Bacteria > Bacillati > Actinomycetota > Actinomycetes > Kitasatosporales > Streptomycetaceae > Streptomyces > Streptomyces sp. NPDC002004. The sequence continues at coordinate 172,144 of NZ_JBSFDP010000014.1, read as the reverse complement.
CTACATGCCGGCTCACGAGTGGGTGACCGCCAAGAAGGGCTGGAACATCGCCGACAGCGTCTCGCGCGCCTACGACATCGAAGGCATGGACGTCGGCGTCCTCGGCTCCGGCCGAATCGGCCAGGCGGTACTGCGCCGCCTCAAGCCGTTCGACGTCACGCTGCACTACTGCGACGTGCACCGGCTGCCCAAGGATGTCGAGAAGGAGCTGGGGCTGACCTGGCATCCCGACGTCCGGTCGCTGGCCTCCTCCATCGATGTGCTCTCGATCCACACTCCGCTGCATCCACAGACGAAGAACCTCTTCGACGACGAACTGATCGGGGCCATGAAGCGCGGTTCGTACATCGTCAACACCGCACGGGCGCTCATCGTCAACCGGGACGCCGTGGTGCGGGCCCTCAACAGCGGCCAACTGGCCGGTTACGCCGGTGACGTCTGGTATCCGCAGCCCCCACCGCCCGACCATCCCTGGCGCACCATGCCCTACGAGGCGATGACGCCGCACGTGTCCGGGTCGACCCTCTCGGCGCAGGCACGCTACGCGGCCGGTACACGGGAGATCCTGGAGTGCTGGTTCGACGGGCGCCCCATCCGTCCGGAGTACCTGATCGTCGAAGGCGGTGGGCTCGCAGGGACGGGCGCGAGCTCCTACACGGTCGCCGGATGACCGGCACGGGCGGAGATGACGTCCGGCGGACAAGAAATCAGCCCAAGATTCAATAGAAGATCCACCACCCCGGCTGTGAGCCGATTCACGGACGATTTACTGGACGGACACGGGCGAGGCCTTTAGCGTCCATAAATAGATTTCTTTTCATTATGCAGAGATACCGGCGCCGCGCGTATTCTCTCGTAAGAAAACCAGGCGAACGCCGGGAAGGTGGATCAGTGAGCATGGACGCAGTGTGGGTCCGGGGCGTGACCGGCATCCAGATGCACCACGTGACCGACCTCCAGGACGCCGGCAGGTTTTTGGGCAACGCAGCGATGGCCCTCCGGGCCGCGCACGTAAGGACCGGCGCCGACCGGTACTCCGGCATCGCCGCCGAGCTCAAGGCTCTGGTGGAGCGAGTGCGTGAGCTGGAGGACGAGGCGCGGTCGAGCATGCACGAACTGCACTCCACCGACCCCGAGCGGTTCGTCCGCTGCCGGGACGGCCACGAGCCGTGGCCCGGCGAGATCCCGGCAGGATTCATCCCGCGCCACACCTGCAAGGACGAGTGCCTCTACCACGACCGCGAGGTCCTCGAAGCGATCATGCAGTGCACCTGCGGCCGCCCGCCGTGCCAGGCCTGCGAGATCGGCGGGAAGCTCTGACGAGCCCCTGGGCTCCCGTCGCAGAACCGGATCGAAACACCACCTGATCACTTACGGCCCGGATCACCCCACTCGCGGTGATCCGGGCCTGCTGTGACCACAACCACGTCACCCGACTCCAGCCGCTGCTCGATGCCGTCCCCGCCGTGGACAAAGGCCGGCGGGGACGGCCACGCCGCAAGCCCGGCTCACATGTCGCCGAGCGCGGTTTCGGCGGTGCCGAGCCGCCACGGCCGTGACAGTGCGGCCGACAGGGCCGTGACGACGAGCTCGATTCGGCTCGCCCCGATCCCACCGCCGCGCAAGTCGCGGCGCTCCCCCGGGCGAGGGCCACGAACCGTTCGATGCGGCCGAGGTCCAATTCCGCGGCGACGGACACCGCGACGATCGCATGGACGGCACCGAACCGCGCACCCGCCTTCCGTTCCGGGGCCGGTTTCCGTCGCAGTCGAGGAGGCTGTCCGTTTCTGCCCATCGGGGGTCGCGATCTCACCTCGTTCGCCCGATCGGATCCGGCAACCATGGAGGCCCGCTCGGCAGACACGTTCTGCCGCCCCCACCAGAACGGACATGCCTCATGAACAACAGGGATCTGGTCCTCAAGGCCGTGGGCGAGATGTTCGGCGACAAGGACCCCTCCGCGGTGGACCGCTGGGTCTCGCCGTCGTTCAGGCAGCACAGCACACTCGCCGCCGACGGCCCCGACGCCCTGCGGGACCTGGTCTCCTCGCTGCCCGCCGACTTCCGCTACGAGCGTGCCCGGGTCATCGCCGACGGAGACCTGGTCGCGCTGCACGGCGTCCACCACGGCCTCGGCCCCGCGCCTCTGGTCGCCTTCGACCTCTTCCGTGTGGAGGACGGCAGGCTCGCCGAGCACTGGGACGCCCTGGCGCCGGTGGTCGAGGACACCGTCAGCGGCCGCTCCCAGACCGACGGCCCGACCCGGGTCGGCGACCCGGCGAACACCGAGGTGAACCGCAAGCTGGTCTCCGAGTACGCAGAGAAGGTGCTCAAGGGCGCCGAGTACTCCGCGGCGGCCGACTACACCTCCACCGAGACCTACCTCCAGCACAACCCGGACGCAGGTGACGGCCTCGACGGCTTCGGCGTTGCCGCCGACAAGTGGGCCGAACAGGGAAAGAGCGTCGTCTACCGGACGATCCACCGGGTCGTCGCGGAGGGCGACTTCGCTCTGGTGCAGGCCGAGGGGGAGTTCGGCGTTCCGGTCGTCTACTACGACCTGTTCCGCATCGCCGGCGGCAGGATCGTCGAGCATTGGGACGTCATCCAGGAGATCCCCGCCGAACTGCCGCACGGCAACGGTCTGTTCTGAGCACGGATAGCAGCACGACCGTCCCCCTCGCGTGAGGAGACCCAGGACTCATGGCCGCATCGATGACCGAGACCGAATGGCGCGCCTTTCTCGGCGCAGGCACCCGGGCCGCGAAGGTCGCCACCACCCGGTCCGACGGGCGCCCGCATGTGGCACCCGTCTGGTTCCTGCTGGACGGCGACCACATCGTCTTCAACACCGGCAGGAACTCCGTCAAGGGCCGTACGCTGCTCCGCGACGGGCGGGTCGCCCTGTGCGTGGACGATGACCGGCCGCCGTTCTCCTTCGTCGTCGTCGACGGCCGGGCGCAGGTGAGTGAGGACGTGCCGGAGGTCCGCGACTGGGCGGCCCGGATCGCCGCCCGCTACGTGGGAGCGGAGCGGGCGGCGGAGTACGCCGACCGCAACGGCGTGCCGGGGGTCCTCCTGGTGCGGATGTCGATCGACAAGGTCACGGCCGTCAGCGGCGTGGCCGACTGACGTGCGGCTCGCTCCGGTCCACGTCCACGTCTCCCGGACAGCTCACTCCGGCTGCGCGGCGGCCCCCGAACCCGCCCCGCCGACGGTCTCCGGAACCGCCTCCGGGTTCGCGTCCGGCGACAGGCTGTCCATGAAGGAACTCACCGAGAACACCGCCCGGCCCGGGCCCGCCGGACCGTATCCGGGCGGGGAGGACAGGCCGAACTCGTCCATCGTCGCCCGGTACGCCTCCAGGAGGCGGATGTGGTACTCGAGCGGCGCGCCCTGGGGGTTGGCCTTCCCGAGGGGCGTCGTCGGCTCGGGGCACCACGTGGTGAAGCGCGGTGTGATGCCCTGCGACATGAAGAAGCGCAGGCCCTCCGTCGTGGAGGCGATGGCCTCGTCGACGGTCGTGAAGCCGAAGGGCTCGGCCATCTCCACGCCCGCCACGAAGTTGGGGATGACGTTGCGGGCGCCGAAGATCTCCGCCGAGTCGAGGATGCGGCGGTGCCACTCGTCCCGGCCCACGTACCGCTCCTTGCCGGGGCAGTAGAGCTCGAACAGGCGGCGGTCCCAGACCTCGTAGTTGGGGTGGTAGATCTTGACGCCGTAGTCGTGGAAGCGCTGGACGTCGTCCTTGGGGAGAGCCTGCGCCACGACCTTGCCGATCCAGCGGCCGGGGAAGCGCTCCTCGATGGCCTTGGCGTACTGCCCGTAGAAGTCGGCCTCGTCCTTGCCGCCGATGTGGGACGTGATGGCGCCGCCCGTGAGGGTGTAGGCGGTGGAGGCCTTCGCCGTGTCGTGCTCGTCGATGATGGCGAGCGCCTCCAGCACCTCCTCGACCGGCTTCACACCCGTGTAGGGGCGGCCCGCCGCCTTGTGCTGGCGCCAGTTGTGGTTGATGTCGCAGTACTGGCACTCCTCCTTGGCGCCGAAGTACTGGCAGACCCGGAAGACCGTCAGATAGATCAGGTAGCCCCACTGGATGGTGGGGGCCACCTCCATCACCGACTTGCCGTTGGCGAGGGTGTGCCGGTAGTAGTCCGGCATCGGGGGCAGGCCCACGTCGGCGATTCGGCTGCCGTCGAGGTAGAGGCCGAGCATGCCGTCCTCGGCGGCGGCGACGCGGTAGGGCGAGGACGGGTTCACCCGGACGGACACCACGGTGCGGCGCAGGTCGTAGGGGCCGCCGGTGAGCACGATCTCCTCCGGCGGACGGCGCAGCGCCGCGGCGCCCAGCTCGGGCAGCGTGCCGTGGTCGAAGGAGAAGATGAAGTACGACTTGGGCTTGACGTCGCCGGAGGCCTCGTTGGCGGTGTCGCTCAGCGCGGACTCGTCGAAGGCCAGGCCGCCCCGCAGCAGGTCCTCCTTGAACACGGCTTCCCGCGGCACGTGCGGGAATCGCTGCATCAGGTCCTCGACCAGGGCGGTGCGGCTCTGCATGGCGTTCTCCTCGCTCCTTCGTTCTTCGCTCCCGTGGGCGCCGGTGCTCCGGGGATCACGTTATGCCCCCACGAATCGGGCGCCCGCACCGGGGACCGTGAGGGTGTCCCCGTGCCGGGCCGGTTCCCCGGAGCGGGCCCCGTGCGCCGCGCCGGCTCCGCGCTCCCCGCGCCGGCCCGCGCGACCGGCCCTGCACACCACCGGTGCGCCCGGTCCGGCGCGGGGATCCCGAGTCCAAGGCGGGCGGGGAAAGTCCAAGAGGTCGGCCCGTGGCGGGCTTGTGCCGCGTGGGGCGCGCGGATCTGATGGACGCATGCCCTCCTACGTGGTCGCCTCGTCCGACGAAGACAGCACGCCGTACCACGACGACACCAGGCCGTCCTCCGACCGCCCGCTGCCCTACTACGAGGACGTCGCCCCCGGCACCGGGGCCCTCCCGCCCCGCGCCTGGTACGCGGCCTCCGACGCGGCCCGGCTCTCCCTGAACGGCACCTGGCGGTTCCGTCTGTCGGCGGCCGCGGACGCCGAGGACGAGGAATTCGCCCGTCCGGGGTACGACGCCGGCGCCTGGGACGGGATCGCGGTGCCCGGGCACTGGGTGCTCCAGGGCGGCGGCAGGTTCGGTGCGCCGATCTACACCAACCAGCTGTATCCGTTCCCGGTGGACCCGCCCCGCGTGCCGTCCGAGAATCCGACGGGCGACCATCTGCGCGCCTTCGACCTGCCCGGCGGCTGGCCGGACGGCGGCGGTGCCGTCCTGCGCTTCGAGGGGGTCGAGTCGTGTGCGCGGGTGTGGCTCAACGGCACGGACATCGGCGAGTTCAAGGGCAGCAGGCTGCCGCACGAGTTCGCCGTGGGGCATCTGCTGAAGCCGCGCGGGAACGTCCTTGCGGTGCGGGTGCACCAGTGGTCGTCGGGCTCGTACCTGGAGGACCAGGACCAGTGGTGGCTGCCCGGCGTCTTCCGTGAGGTGACCCTGCTGCACCGGCCCGAGGGGTGCGTCGCCGACTTCTTCGTGCACGCGTCGTACGACCACCGCGAGGGGACCGGGACGCTGCGCGTCGACGCGGACACGGACGGACGGGTCACCGTGCCGGAGCTGGGGATCGACGTCCCCACCGGGGGGACGGTCACCGCTCCCGTGGAGCCGTGGACGGCGGAGACCCCCCGGCTGTACGCGGGCGTGCTGGCCACCCCCGGGGAACGGGTGCCGCTGCGGATCGGTTTCCGGACGGTCGCCGTCGAGGACGGCGTGCTCACCGTGAACGGGCGACGGGTGCTGTTCCGGGGCGTCAACCGCCATGAGTTCCACCCGGACACCGGGCGGGCCGTGGACCTGGAGACGATGCGTGCCGACGTGCTGCTGATGAAGCGGCACAACATCAACGCCGTGCGCACCGCACACTATCCGCCGCACCCGGCGTTCCTGGACCTGTGCGACGAGTACGGGCTGTGGGTGATCGACGAATGCGACCTGGAGACCCACGGGTTCACCGGGGACGGCTGGCGCGGCAACCCGGTCGACGACGAACGCTGGACCCCGGCGCTGCTGGACCGCGCAGCGCGCATGGTCGAGCGGGACAAGAACCATGCGTCGGTCGTCGTCTGGTCGCTCGGCAACGAGTGCGGGACCGGGCGCGGGCTCACCGCGATGGCACGGTGGATCCGGGAACGCGATGCCGGGCGTCCTCTCCACTACGAGGGCGACCGGACGTGCAAGGACACCGATCTGTACTCGCGGATGTACGCCGACCACGGCGAGGTCGAGCGGATCGGGCGGCGCGAGGACGGCGGGCCCGAGGGGCGGCGTGAACTCCCCTTCGTCCTCTGCGAGTACGCCCATGCGATGGGCAACGGACCCGGCGGGCTGTCCGAGTACCAACGTCTGTTCGAGACGTACGAGCGGCTCCAGGGCGGCTTCGTCTGGGAGTGGATCGACCACGGGCTGAGGCACCCGGAGCACGGGTTCGCGTACGGCGGCGACTTCGGCGAGGAACTGCACGACGGGAACTTCGTCTGCGACGGACTGCTGTTCCCCGACCGGACCCCGTCACCGGGGCTGACCGAGTACGCGAAGGTGATCGAACCCGTCCGCATCGAGGGCGAGCGGGCGGCGGGGACGGTACGGGTCACCAACCTGTACGACTTCGCGGACCTCGGGCATCTCGCCTTCGAGTGGTCGTACCAGGTGGACGGCGAGACGGTCGGGTCCGGGCCGCTGGCCGTCGCGCCCCTCGCACCGGGCGAATCGGCCGAGGTGACGCTTCCGCCGCCGCCCGGGGTGGAAGGCGGCGGCCTGGAGACGGGCTGGACGGTGCGGGCGGTGCTCGCCGGGAACACGGCGTGGGGCCCGCGCGGCCACCCGGTGGCGTGGGGCCTGGTCCCGCACACCGCACGGGAGTTGCCGCGCGTCGCCGCAGGGGCGCGGCCCGTGCGCGAGGCGGGACTGGTCACGCTCGGGCCCGGTGCCTTCGACGGGCGCACCGGCGCACCGGTGTCCATCGGCGGCATCGAGGTGGCGGGGCTGCGGCTCGACGTGTGGCGGGCGCCCACCGACAACGACGAGGGCGCGAGCTGGCAGACCGGACAACGGCTCGGCACGGTCTGGCGCGAGCTGGGGCTGCACCGTATGCGGCACCGCGTGGACGCGGTGGAGGTGACGGACGACGCGCTGACCGTGCGCACCCGTGCGGCCCCGGCGGCCCGCGCGCTCGGCCTGCGCACCGTCCACCGCTGGACCTCCGACGGGGAGCGGCTGCGGCTGACGGTGTCGGTCGCGCCCGAGGGCGACTGGCCGGCGCCGCTGCCCCGGCTCGGCATCCGCTTCGGCCTGCCGGCGGCGTACGGCTCGGCGCGCTGGTTCGGCGGTGGTCCGGGCGAGGCGTACCCGGACACCCGGGCCGCGGCGCTGCCCGGCCGCTGGCGGGCCCGGGTCGACGACCTGCAGACCCCGTACGTCCGCCCGCAGGAGAACGGTGCGCGCGCGGACGTCCGCTGGGCCGAACTGTCGGGTCCGGTGGGCGGGTTGCGGATCGAGGGCGACGACACGTTCTGGTTCACGGCGCGTCGCTGGACGGCGGAGGACCTGGACGCGGCACGCCACCGCGGGGACCTCGCCCCGGGTGACACGGTGTGGGTGAACCTCGACCACGGCCAGCAGGGCATCGGTTCCCGGTCGTGCGGCCCCGGCCCGCTGCCGGAGCACGAACTGCACGTCGGACCCGCCGAGTTCACCTTCACGTTCTCGCACGTCCGTCGCGCATGACACCCGATTCGGGCCTTCCTCGCCCCTGGACCGGAATCCGCCAGGTCTCACGTGGCGCCCCGGGCGGAGGGAGCACACCGTGTCCCAACAGCATCTGTGGCGCCGGTTCGTGCCGACCGGGCCGGATGCGTCGCCCGGGTCGCGTCCGGGGCGGCTGGGCCGGATGGCTGGGCCGGATCGGCGGAGTGGCGGCGGCGTACGCGGTGTTCCAGTCGCTGGTGCAGGAACGCCTCGGTCTCGCTGCGGCGCACGAGCCGACGCGGCCGTGGCCCATCACGAGGGCTGCCGCCGGCCGGTTCTCGCCGGGGATCTCCAGGCTGTCCTCGCCGCTCGGGGACGGGTCCTCGTAGGTCTCGTACCCGCCGGAACGTCCGCGGTGCCGCCCGCCGCAGGCCGCCGTCGGAGGTACGGACGTCCTGCCCCACGGGTATCGGGCGCGCGGGCCCGGCGGCCCGTCAGACGGCCGCCGCGGTCTGGGTCCACAGCGCGAGGTCCCCGTCGCGCGGGCCGTGCACGGTGCGCGGCGGCCCCGACCCGAAGAGACGTACGGGATGGGTGGCGTCCCAGGCGGCCCAGCCGGGGTCGCCGTCGACGGCGAAGCGGAGCCAGGCCGAGTGCATCGCGTCGGCGAGGTCCTGCGGGGCGTCCGGGCCGGCGAGCCAGGCGGCCTCGGGGACGTGCAGGGCGTCGAAGACGAAGCCGAGTTCCAGGGCGTGGCAGGAGCCGAGGCCCGGAACTCCGGAGGTCCACTCGAACTCGTAGACGAAGGTGTCCGAGGGGGACGCCGAGCGGGCGCGGGCACCGGCGAGGTGGTGCAGCGGGAGCCGCAGCAGATGGTCGGTGATCATCTGGCCGACGATGTCGCCGCTGCCGGCGCCGGGGCGGCTCGCGCGGTACCCGCGGGGCACGTCGGGTCCGCAGCGGCAGCGGGCCATCGCGGCGGCCAGGGCGACCGGGCCGAGACGGTCGATGCGGTCGAGCAGGCCGGTGGGGGCGAGCCAGAGCTTGTACTCCTCGCTGGTCCAGCCGAGGAGCAGGTCCACGTCGCGGGCGGCGGTGCCGTCGACGAGCGCGGCCAGCGGGTCGTGGGGCACGAGGTCGCCGTCGACGACGACGCCGAACGCGGGGCCGCCGAGCAGCGGGCTGCTGCGGCGGGTGACCTCGGCCTGCGCGTCGAGCAGCGCGTCGCGGTCCACGGTCTCGAATGCGCGTGCCGTCGCCGGGACCTTCAGCCGGGCCGCCATCCGGCGCACCATCCGCCGCACCTTGTCCCGTTCGACGGCCTCGGGCGGACCGCTCTGGAGGACGGCCCGCCGGAACAGGCCCCGGGCACGGGGGCTCGCGAGCAGCGCGCCGATGCTGATGGCGCCGGCCGACTCGCCGAAGACGGTGACCCGTCCGGGATCGCCGCCGAACTCCGCGACCGTGTCCTGCACCCAGGCCAGCGCGGCGAGCTGGTCGCGCAGGCCCGCGTTCGGCGGCGCGTCCGGGAAGAGGCCGTAGCCCTCCACGCCGAGGCGGTAGTTGAGCGAGACGAGGACCACGCCGTCGCGGGCGAAGGCGGCGCCGTCGTAGACGGGCACCGCGGAGGAGCCCCTGGTGAGCGCGCCGCCGTGGATCCACACCATGACGGGCAGCCGGGCACCCCGGCCGGGCTCCGGCGTCCACACGTTGAGCGTGAGGATGTCGTCGCCGGGGATCAGCGGGTCGGCGAGCAGCTTCGCGTAGGCCTCGGTGTACGGCACCTGGGGCGAGGTCGGCCCGAACGCGCCGGCGTCGCGCACACCGTCCCACCGCTCGGGCGGCACCGGCGGCATGAAGCGCCGCCCGGGGCCGAACGGGGGCGCGGCGTACGGGACGCCGCGGAAAACGGCGACCGGCCGTCCGCCGCCCCGGGGGACCGTCTCGTACCGGCCCCGCACGGCCCCGTACGGCGTCGTGACCACCGGGTCGCGCCTGGCGTGCCCGCCGTCCTCGGGCTCCTGGGTGCTCAAGCGGCCACCTCCGCGGCATCGTGGGCGGGCCGGTCCGCACCGGGGGCGTCGAGATCGTCGTGGGGGTGCCGCATGGCCACGGACTCTAGTTCTTCGGGGGCGCAGGGCCCAAGGAGGCCACGGGTGCGGCCGGGACGCGGCGGTAAGTGCGTGGGCCGGGCGTGCCCGCCCCGGTGCCCGGGGCTCGGTCGCCGGTCGGTTGCGGGTCGCCCCGCTCGACCGGATCGGCCCCGGAGCCGCCCGGGCCGGAGCCGTCGTGCGTCGCGGTGCTCACCCTCACCCACCCGGGTGTCCGTTTCCTTCAAGACCGGGTGCCCGCGCCTTTCTACGCTGCGTCCATGGACAGCAATGACACCACCGGCAGCACTCCCCTGCCCCGTTTCGACGTCGTCGGCCTCGTCGTCTCCGACCTGGCCGCGTCCCTCGCGTTCTACCGGCGCCTCGGACTCGAGTTCCCCGAAGGAGCGGAGAGCCTTCCGCATGTCGAGGCCGCGCTGCCGGGCGGGCTGCGCCTCGCCCTCGACACCGAGGCAACGGTCCGCTCCTTCCACCCGTCCTGGCGGCCCCCGGCGGGTGGCGGGCGGGTGGGGCTCGCCTTCCGGTGCGCGGTTCCCGGCCAGGTGGACAGCGTGTACGCGGAGCTGGTGAAGGCCGGGTACCACGGTGAACTGGCACCGTGGGACGCCTTCTGGGGGCAACGGTACGCCGTGGTGCACGACCCGGACGGCAACGGCGTGGACCTGTTCGCACCGCTGGGGGACGACGGGGCCTGAGCCCCGGCTCGGCGAGACCCGAGCTCCGGCTCGGCGTGACGGCCCCGGGCCTGGCGCGGGGCGCGCGGCGCGGGCGCGAGGAACTGCCCTCAACTCCCGGCTCCCGGCTTCCGGCTCCCGGCCTCAGGTTCCGGAGCCCACCCCGGTGCGAGGGGCGGTGCTCCGGCGTCCGATCAGCTCCGTCACCGGAGCTCCCGCCAACTCCCTGACGTCCCTGGCCAGATGGGCCTGGTCGGCGAACCCGGCGCGCGCCGCCGTCTCCGCGAGGGGGACGCCGGACCTGGCCAGGGCGAGAGCGCGCTGGAGGCGGAGCACCCGGGCCAGGATCTTGGGCCCGTAGCCGAAGGCGGCGAGGGAACGACGGTGCAGCGCACGGGCGCCGAGGCCCACCGATGCGGCGGTCGCGGCGACCGGGCGGCCGTCCCCCAGGGACTCCACGACGGCCTTCAGCAGCGGGTCGAAGGGCTCGGCGTCGGCCGCCAGCCGCAGCGCCAGTGCGTCGAGGGCGGCAGCGGGCTCCGGAGCCGAGCCGACGCGCTCGCCGAGACGCCGCACCCGGGCGGCCGGCCACAGGTCCGCCAGGTCCACGCGCCGGTCGCGCAGCTCGTGCGCGGGCACGCCCAGCAGTGCCGGTGCGGTGCCGGGGTAGAAACGGACGCCCGCCCAGGGGCCCCTGGCTGCGGCGCCGGGGCGGTGGGCCTGTGTGTCGGGCCCGGCGACCAGGAGCCGGGTCCCGTTCCACAGCAGGTCCATGCATCCGTCGGGCAGCACCGCGTGCGGCATGCCGTCGGCGGGCGGGCCCGACCGCGTCCACAGGACGGCGCCCGGCACCCGGGACGCCCGTTCGGCGTATCCGGAGCTCATGTCGTCGAACGCCACGCACCGAAGGCTACGCTCCGGGCTCCTCGTCGTTGCTCCCCGGTGCGGGGCGTGCCCCGGAGCTCCTGGACTCGGGCGCCGACCGCGCCCTGCCGTTCTGTTTGGCATGGGTGCGCAGACGCGAGGTGACGTCGTCCGGGGGCAGGAACTTCGACCAGCGCTCGGGGAACTCCGACGGCATCTCGACGTCGAAGGCGGCGTCGTCCCCGTCGTCCCCTTCATCGGCGTCGGTGTCGGTGCCGGCGGTGTCCTGCGCGTGTCGGGCCGCCGCACGGGCCACGTACTCGGCGGCCAGGGCCTCCCGGAGCCGTTCGTTGGCGGCGCGGGCGGCGGCCGTCGCGACGGAGGGCCAGACGCGGTCGATGGCCGCGTTCACGGCGGCCCCGACCAGCACGGCGAAGGCCGACACACCGATCCACAGCAGGACGGCGACCGGGGCGGCCAGCGAGCCGTAGATGGTGGGGCCCTCCACCGTCTGGGTGAGGTAGATGCGCAGCAGGAAGCTGCCCAACACCCACATCGCGAGCGCGACCAGCGCGCCGGGGATGTCCTCGACCCAGGGTGAGCGCACGGGCACGGACACGTGATAGAGCGTCGTCAGGAAGACGATGGACAGCACGATCACGGTGGGCCAGTACAGGACCTGGACGACGGACGTCGACCAGGGCACCACCTTCATCACGGCGTCCGGGCCCACCACCATCAGCGGCAGCGCCACGGAGCCGATCAGCAGCGCCACGATGAACAGCAGGAACGACAGCATGCGGGTCCTGACGATCCCGCGGGCACCGTCGAGGCCGTACATGACCGTGATCGTGTCGATGAAGACGTTCACCGCGCGGGAGCCCGACCAGAGGGCGAAGAGGAAGCCGATGGAGATGACGTCGGGTCCGCCGCCTCGCACGATGCCGTTCAGGATGGGCCGTGCGATCTGGTTGACGCCCTGGTCGCTGAGGACCGTCCGGGACGCCTCCAGGAGGTTGTTCTCCAGACTGGCGATGCTGTTGGTGCCGGTCCAGCGGTCGACGTAGCCGAGCAGGCCGATCAGGCTGAGCAGCAGGGGCGGCACGGACAGCAGGGTGAAGAACGCCGCCTCCGCCGCCAGGCCGAGGATGCGGTACTCGATGCACGAATTGACGGTGTCCTTGAGCAGCAGCCAGGCAGTCCTGCGTTTGGAGACGTTCCTGTAGAGGGCGCGGGCCCGGTGGAGACGGCCACGCGGCCGATCAGGTGTTTCTTTTGCCTGGTGCACCTCCTTACCGTATCCGCATGGCGACCAGCACCCACACAGTGACCAATCAGCCTCCGCCCCTGGTCGGATACGACGTCTTCGCCGCGGACCGGGCGCTCGTCGAGGCCGTCGAGCGGCACCTGGACCCGGAGCTCGTCGAGGCGGCGCGCGACGAGCTCTCCCTGCTGGGCCGGACCGCCGGATCGGCGCAGGCGCAGGAGTGGGGCGTGCTGGCGAACGAGCATCCGCCGAAGCTGCGCACGCACGACCGCTACGGCCACCGCATCGACGAGGTCGAGTTCCATCCGTCGTGGCACCGGCTGCTCGGCAAGGGCGTGTCCGCCGGGCTCACGGCCGCGTGGGCGCAGCCGGGCGGGCATGTGCGCCGTGCGGCCGGGTTCCATGTGTGGTCGCAGGTCGAGGCGGGGCACGGCTGTCCGCTGTCGATGACGCACGCGGCCGTGCCGGCGCTGCGCACCGACCCGGAGCTGGCTGCCGAGTGGGAGCCGCGGCTGACCTCCCGGGTCTACGACGCGGGGCTGCGGCCGGCCGCGCAGAAGGCCGGCGTGCTCTTCGGCATGGGGATGACGGAGAAGCAGGGCGGCAGCGACGTACGGGCCAACACGACGCGTGCGGTGCCCCTGTCGGAGGACGGCACCTATGCGCTGACGGGTCACAAGTGGTTCTGCTCGGCGCCGATGTCCGACGGGTTCCTGGTGCTGGCGCAGGCGGTCTCCTCGGGGGACCGAGGGGGGCTCACCTGCTTCCTCGTGCCGCGGGTCCTGGAGGACGGGTCGCGCAACCCGTTCGCGATCCAGCGGCTCAAGGACAAGCTGGGCAACCGCTCCAACGCGTCGAGCGAGGTCGAGTTCGACGGCACCTGGGCGCGCCGGGTCGGCGAGGAGGGGCGCGGGGTGCGCACCATCATCGAGATGGTGGCGGCGACCCGGCTGGACTGCGTCCTCGGCTCGGCGTCGCTGATGCGCCAGGCCGTCGCGCAGGCGATCCACCACTGCACCCACCGCGAGGCGTTCGGCGGGAAGCTCGTCGACAAGCCGCTGATGCGCAATGTGCTCGCCGATCTGGCACTGGAGTCGGAGGCCGCGACGACGCTGGGACTGCGGCTCGCGGCGGCCTACGACAACGCCGAAGCCGGGGACGAGCAGGAGCGTGCGCTGCTGCGGCTCGCGGTGCCGGCCGCCAAGTACTGGGTGACCAAACGCTGTACGCCGCTCGTGGCGGAGGCGCTCGAGTGCCTGGGCGGCAACGGCTATGTGGAGGAGTGGGGCATGGCCCGGCTGCTGCGCGAGGCGCCGCTCAACTCGATCTGGGAGGGCGCGGGGAACGTCCAGGCCCTCGATGTGCTGCGTGCGCTCCAGCGCGAGCCCGAGGCGCTGAACGCGTTCCTGAGGGAGGTCGGGCGGGCGCGTGGTGCGGACCACCGCCTGGACGGGGCGATCAAGGACCTGCTGACCGAACTCGCGGACCTGGACGGCATCGAGGCGCGGGCCCGGCGTCTGGCGGAGCGGATGGCGCTGGTGTTGCAGGGGTCGCTGCTGGTGCGGTACGCGCCGCCGGAGGTCGCGGACGCGTTCTGCGGCTCACGGCTCGGTGCCGACTGGGGCAGGGCGTTCGGGACGCTGCCGCACACGCTGGACCTGGCCTCGGTCGTGGAGCGGGCCCGGCCCATCGGCTGACGGACCCGCCCGGGGACGGACGTATGCAGCGGGGGTGGTGCTGCGCCGACACGGCACCACCCCCGCCCATATGCCCCGTAGGCACATGCACACCGTTGGAGCACGGTGCAGGGGCAAGCCTGAGTCACCGTACGGCTGTTCGCCAGGGTTGCAGGAGGTTGCAACGCATCGGGCAACCCGGGCGCTTTCCAGCCGCACCCGGGGCACGATGAGTACGGGCACGGCCCGCTCCCCACAGCGCGGGGCCCGCTGCCCGGGGCAGGGGTGTCCGCGGGCGGAGGCCCGCCTCCGGACGGTGCGGGGAGGAACCGTTGACGTTGTCACCGATCGATCTGACGAGGCTCGCGGCAACGGATGCCGAGGGGGCGGCCCGGCTGCTCAAGGAGGTCCGGGCCGACGCGCTGTCCGGCCGGCGCCCCCGGATCGGCCCCCGCCGGGTGATCGGCGAGTCCTGGGAGCGGCTGCTGCGCGGTGGCGTCGACCCGGAGCACGACGTCAGGGCGGGGCTGCTCAGCCTGGAGGACATCGAGCACAGACGCCGCACGTCCCCACTGGCCGACGTGCTGCCGGTGCTGCGGCAGGGCCTCGTCTCGTTCGCGGACTCCGCCCACCACATCATGGTCGTGTGCGACGCCGAGGGCCGGGTGCTGTGGCGCGAGGGCAATGCGGCGGTGCTGCGCAAGGCCGACGGGCTGGGCTTCGAGATCGGGGCCGACTGGGGGGAGTCCGTCGTCGGCACGAACGGCGTGGGCACCCCGCTGGTGGTCCGGCGGCCGGTGCAGGTCTTCTCCGCTGAGCACTTCGTGCAGAGCCACCACTCGTGGACCTGCGCCGGGGCGCCCGTCACGGATCCGCGCACCGGGCAGCTGCTCGGCGTGGTGGACGTCAGCGGTCCCCTCGACACCATGCATCCGGCGACGCTCGCGCTCGTCGACTCGGTGGCGAAGCTCGCCGAGGCGGCCCTGCGGGAGCGGCACACTGCCACGCTGGACCGGCTGCGGTCGGTGGCCGCCCCGGTGCTCGCCCGGCTCGGCGGGCGCGCCCTGGCAGTGGATCCGCACGGCTGGGCCGCGGCGGTGACCGGGATGCCGCCGGTGGACCGGCTGGCGCTGCCGAAGTCCTTCACGGCGGGCCGGATCTGGCTGCCGGCGCTCGGGGAGTGCCTGGTCGAGCCGCTGCCCGGGGGCTGGCTGGTCCGGGTGCCCGACGAGCCCGACGCGCCGGCGGTGACCCGGGTCGTGCTGGACGTGCGCAGTCCGCGCCGCTGGTCGGTGACCGTGTCGGGCGGCGCCGGCGACTGGACGCACGAGCTGAGCCGGCGCCATGCGGAGCTGCTGTATCTGCTCGCCGTGCACCGCGGCGGGCGCAGCGCCGCCGAGCTGGCCGTCGACCTGTTCGGCGACCCGGCGCGCACGGTGACCGTGCGCGCCGAACTGTCCCGGGTACGCCGCTACCTCGGCGGTGTGCTCGCACACCGCCCGTACCGCTTCGGCGACGACACCGACGTGCGGGTGCTCCTTCCGGCCGATCCCGTGGACCTGCTGCCGCCTTCGACGGCACCGGCGGTGGTGGAGGCACGCGCCGGGCGCTCCCCCCACCTGTCGCGGGATGCTCGCCGGGCCGGGCGGTAGCCGCGAGCTGCGCCGGGACCGCGGTCTCCCACGCCGCGGAGGGCATGGGCGCGGAGGCGGCGGCGTGACGGTGGCCGTCGTGTCCGCGGTGCTTCCGCCGCGGCGGACATGCGATCCGCCGCGGCGCCAATCCAAAAGGACGCCGTCGACGTAGTACCCGACAGAGGCGCAATCCGGGGTGAGCCCGGGCGCCCGAGGCCGGTCCGCTGGTTCCCGGTCGGCGGGGACCTCGGACCGCAGGACGTGCTCCTCGTCCTCACGAGGCGACGACCGTGACCGTGCCGCGGTCGCGGCCATCCCTCTCGTGCCGCCGAGGGTGCACGAGACGATGGAAGAAAGGGGTGCATCCCCATGCGAGCACAACGCGCGAGGCGTCTCCTCGCGGTGTCCGCGACCGGCGTTCTGATGGCCGGCGGCGCCGCGATCGGCACGGCAGGCACGGCCCATGCCGCAGCCCCCGCCGCGCACACCCATGTGGTCACCGACATGTGCGGCAACTGGGGCAACAACTGCTTCGGCCGCGACGGCTTCCGCTTCAACCACGGGTTCCGTTTCGACAACCGCTTCGACAACCGGTTCGACAACCGCTTCCGCTTCGACCACCGCTTCGACAACCGCTTCGACAACCGCTTCGACAACCCCTTCTTCTTCGACCACGGCTTCAACCGCAGCGGCTTCGTGATCATCGTGGGCTGAAGCCGAACGGTTCGCTCGCAGTCCCCTCTGGTCGGGGGAGTGCGGCGGGCGGGCGCCACGGGACGCGCGGCCGATCATGTGCACCCTTCCGTACGTGGTGGGCGGGAGGGTGCCGGTCGTGGTGCGTCCGGTCCCCCGGCCGGCCCCGGTGCAGGCCGGCCGGACCGCTCCCGGTGCGCCGCGGTCGGCACCTGCGGCTTTGGTCCCGATGCGCGCCACGTGGTCCCATGGCCCTCATGAGCACCCTTACCGTGACCACCTGGTCCATGGAGCAGACGTCTCCCGCCGACCTGATCCCGGCGGCCGCACCGGAGGGGGACGTGCTGATCGTCCGGGCCGAGGTGCCCTCGCCGGAGTTCAGCCGCTTCCTCTATACGGCGGTCGGTGGCGACATCGGCTGGACGGACCGGCTCGGCATGACGTACGCGCAGTGGGCCGAGGCCCTGCGCAGGCCGGGCACGGAGACCTGGGTCGCGTACGAGAAGGGGACGCCCGCCGGGTACGTCGAGCTGGAGGCGCAGGAGGAGGGCGTCGTCGAGATCGTCTACTTCGGACTGATCCCGGCCTTCCGGGGCCGCCGCATCGGTGGTCACCTGCTGGCGTACGGGGCGGCCCGGGCGTGGGACCTGGCGGACCGCTGGCCGGGGCGCGCGCCGACGAAGCGGGTGTGGCTGCACACCTGCAGCAAGGACGGCGAGCACGCGATGGCCAACTACGAGCGGCGGGGCTTCAAGCTCTTCGACACCGCGGTGGAGCAGGAGCCCGAGGTGGCCACGCCGGGTCCGTGGCCGGGAGCGCTGGCCGGCTGAGCCCGCCCGGGCTTCCGGGCCCTGTGACCGACGACACCCCTGTCCCGACATCCGGGACAGGGGTGTCCATATTTTGGATAACGGTGGACTCGTTCTAGATCCCCGTGACACGCTTCCGTCATGTCTCGAGCTGGAATTGCCTTGGTGAGTCGGCGGCACGTCGACCTCGGCCGCATGTCCAGCGCCATCTGTCGCGCGAGCTGACACCCTCCAGCACCGCCGCGATCGATCGACTTTTCCCCGACCTGCGCAGCGCCGCGCCCTGAGCCGCGCCTGTGCGCATTCGTGCAGGTCAGAGCCGCTTTCCTGCCTGTCCCGAAGGACGTACCAACCATGGCCGCCACCCCGCAGAACCCTTCCGCCGCCACATCCCGCCGCAAGGCGACCCGGCACCGTGGCGAGGGGCAGTGGGCCAGGGGTCACTACACGCCCCTGAACGGCAATGAGCAGTTCAAGAAGGACGACGACGGTCTCAATGTGCGGACACGCATTGAGACGATCTACTCGAAGAACGGGTTCGACTCGATCGACCCCAACGACCTCCGGGGACGTATGCGCTGGTGGGGGCTGTACACCCAGCGCAAGCCCGGCATCGACGGCGGCAAGACCGCGATCCTGGAGCCGGAGGAGCTCGACGACGAGTACTTCATGCTCCGCGTCCGTATCGACGGCGGCCGTCTCACCACCGAGCAGCTGCGCGTCGTGGGCGAGATCTCGCAGGAGTTCGCGCGGGGCACCGCCGACATCACCGACCGGCAGAACATCCAGTACCACTGGATCCGGATCGAGGACGTCCCCGAGATCTGGAACCGGCTCGAGGCCGTGGGCCTGTCCACGACCGAGGCGTGCGGTGACACACCGCGCGTCATCCTCGGCTCGCCGGTCGCCGGGATCGCCGAGGACGAGATCATCGACGGCACGCCCGCGATCGAGGAGATCCACCGCCGGATCGTCGGCAACCCGGCCTTCTCGAACCTGCCGCGCAAGTTCAAGTCCGCCGTCTCGGGCTCTCCGCTGCTCGACGTGGCGCACGAGATCAACGACGTGGCCTTCGTGGGCGTCGAGCACCCCGAGCACGGCCCCGGCTTCGACGTCTGGGTGGGCGGCGGCCTGTCCACCAACCCGAAGATCGGCCAGCGCCTCGGCGCCTGGGTGCCGCTCGACGAGGTGCCGGACGTCTTCGAAGGCGTGGTCTCGATCTTCCGCGACTACGGCTACCGCCGCCTGCGCAACCGCGCCCGCCTGAAGTTCCTGGTCGCCGACTGGGGCATCGAGCGGTTCCGCGAGGTCCTGGAGGACGAGTACCTGAAGCGGAAGCTGACCGACGGCCCGGCGCCGGCCCAGCCCGTGCAGCGCTGGCGCGACCACGTCGGTGTGCACCGGCAGCAGGACGGCCGCTACTACGTCGGCTTCGCCCCGCGCGTCGGCCGCGTCGACGGCACACTCCTCACGAAGATCGCGGAGCTGGCCGAGGCGCACGGCTCCGGCCGGGTGCGCACCACCGTCGAGCAGAAGATGATCGTGCTCGACGTCGAGCAGGAGCAGGTCGACTCGCTCGTGTCGGGCCTGGAGTCGCTGGACCTCACCGTGCAGCCGTCGCCGTTCCGGCGCGGCACCATGGCCTGCACGGGCATCGAGTTCTGCAAGCTCGCCATCGTGGAGACCAAGGCGCGCGGCGCCTCGCTGATCGACGAACTCGAGCGTCGCCTGCCCGAGTTCGACGAGCCGATCACCATCAACCTCAACGGCTGCCCGAACGCCTGCGCCCGTATCCAGGTCGCGGACATCGGTCTCAAGGGCCAGCTCGTGCTGGACGACGACGGCAACCAGGTCGAGGGCTACCAGGTGCACCTGGGCGGCGCGCTCGGTCTGGAGGCCGGGTTCGGCCGCAAGGTACGCGGACTGAAGGTGACCGCCGCGGAGCTGCCGGACTACGTCGAGCGGGTCCTCACCCGCTTCCAGGCGGAGCGCGAGGACGGCGAGCGCTTCGCCACCTGGGCGGCACGCGCCTCCGAGGAGGCGCTGTCGTGAGCACCGCGAGCGAACGGGAGGACGTGGCATGAGTGAGCGTGCGGCGCCCTTCTACTGCCCGTACTGCGGCGACGAGGACCTGCGGCCCAGCGAGCAGGGCCATGGGGCCTGGGAGTGCGCGGCCTGCAACAGGGCCTTCCAGCTGAAGTTCCTCGGACTGCTGACCCAGGGACTGCGGCGCGGCGACGACGGTGGAGGGGAACGAACATGACGACCGCTCGGCAGGAGCGTACGGCGGACGAGCTCAGGACACTGGCGGAGCAGGCCGGACGCGATCTCGAGAACGCCTCCGCCCTGGACATCCTCACGTGGGCGGCCGACACCTTCGGTCCCCGTTTCTGCGTGACCTCCTCGATGGAGGACGCGGTGGTCGCCCACCTCGCCTCGCGCGTCATGCCGGGCGTGGACGTGGTGTTCCTGGACACCGGCTACCACTTCCCGGAGACCATCGGCACCCGCGACGCGGTCGACGCCGTGATGGACGTCAACGTCATCACGCTGACGCCGCGCCAGAGCGTGGCCGAGCAGGACGCCGAGTACGGCCCGAAGCTGCACGACCGCAACCCCGACCTGTGCTGCGCACTGCGCAAGGTCAAGCCCCTCGAGGAAGGCCTGGCCGGGTACGCGGCCTGGGCGACCGGGCTGCGCCGCGACGAGTCCCCGACCCGCGCGAACACGCCGGTCGTCGGCTGGGACGAGAAGCGGCAGAAGGTGAAGGTCTCGCCGATCGCCCGCTGGAGCCAGGACGACGTCGACGACTACATCGCCGAGCACGGGGTGCTCACCAATCCGCTGCTCATGGACGGCTATCCCTCGATCGGCTGCGCGCCCTGCACCCGCCGGGTGCTGGAGGGCGAGGACGCCCGCGCCGGCCGCTGGGCGGGCCGCGGCAAGACCGAGTGCGGGCTGCACGGCTGACCATGACCGCGATACAGGATTCTCAGGAGAGTCAAGTGACGGGAGCCACCATCTGGCTCACGGGTCTGCCGAGCGCCGGCAAGACCACCATCGCGTACGAGCTGGCGGGCCGGCTGCGCGAGGAGGGCCATCGCGTCGAGGTGCTCGACGGCGACGAGATCCGCGAGTTCCTCTCGGCGGGCCTCGGCTTCGGCCGCGAGGACCGGCACACCAACGTGCAGCGCATCGGCTTCGTCGCCGAGCTGCTGGCGTCGAACGGCGTGAAGGTCCTGGTGCCGGTCATCGCCCCGTACGCGGACAGCCGCGAGGCGGTACGAAAGCGCCATCAGGCCGAGGGCACACCGTACGTGGAGGTACACGTGGCCACGCCGGTGGAGGTGTGCTCCGTACGTGATGTGAAGGGCCTGTACGCCAAGCAGGCCGCGGGCGAGATCTCCGGTCTGACCGGGGTCGACGATCCGTACGAGGAGCCCGAGACGCCGGATCTGCGGATCGAGTCGCAGAACCAGACCGTGCCGGAGTCCGCCGCGGCGCTGTTCGCGCTGCTCACCGAAAGGGGTCTCGCATGACGACCGTCGCCCATGTCGCAGAGGGGACGTCCAGCCCCTACACGCTGACGCACCTGGACGCGCTGGAGTCCGAGGCGGTGCACATCTTCCGCGAGGTGGCGGGCGAGTTCGAGCGGCCGGTGATCCTGTTCTCCGGCGGCAAGGACTCCATCGTCATGCTGCACCTGGCGCTGAAGGCCTTCGCCCCCGCGGCCGTCCCCTTCTCGCTGCTGCACGTGGACACCGGGCACAACTTCCCCGAGGTCATCGAGTACCGCGACCGTGTGGTGGCCGAGCACGGACTGCGCCTGCACGTGGCATCGGTGCAGGACTACATCGACCGCGGTGTCCTCAAGGAGCGCCCGGACGGCACCCGCAACCCGCTGCAGACCGTGCCGCTGACGGAGAAGATCCAGTCGGAGCGGTTCGACGCCGTCTTCGGCGGCGGGCGGCGCGACGAGGAGAAGGCCCGCGCCAAGGAGCGGGTGTTCAGCCTGCGCGACGAGTTCTCGCAGTGGGACCCGCGCCGCCAGCGGCCCGAGCTGTGGCAGCTCTACAACGGCCGCCACGCCCCCGGTGAGCACGTGCGGGTCTTCCCGCTGTCCAACTGGACCGAGCTGGACGTCTGGCAGTACATCGCCCGTGAGGGCATCGAACTGCCCGGGATCTACTTCGCGCACGAG
Source organism: Streptomyces sp. NPDC002004 (assembly GCF_053593975.1). Taxonomy (NCBI): domain Bacteria; kingdom Bacillati; phylum Actinomycetota; class Actinomycetes; order Kitasatosporales; family Streptomycetaceae; genus Streptomyces; species Streptomyces sp. NPDC002004. The sequence goes on along the minus strand of NZ_JBSFDP010000014.1, from coordinate 150,435 downwards.
CGCCCGGTCTTCAAGCGCAGCGGCATGTGGCTGACGGCCGGCGAATGGGGCGGCCCGAAGGACGGCGAGACGGTCGAGAAGCGGCTCATCCGCTACCGCACCGTCGGCGACATGTCCTGCACCGGTGCCGTCGACTCGGACGCCACCACGCTGGACGCCGTGATCGCCGAGATCGCCGCCTCCCGGCTCACCGAGCGGGGCGCGACCCGCGCCGACGACAAGCTGTCCGAGGCCGCGATGGAAGACCGCAAGCGCGAGGGGTACTTCTAACCATGAGCACGACCACGACCGAGGAACTCTCGGCCACCACGCTGCTGCGGTTCGCCACCGCCGGCTCCGTCGACGACGGCAAGTCGACCCTGGTCGGACGGCTGCTGCACGACTCCAAGTCGGTCCTCGCGGACCAGCTGGAGGCCGTCGAGCACGCCTCCCGCAACCGCGGCCAGGACACCCCCGACCTGGCCCTGCTCACCGACGGCCTGCGCGCCGAGCGCGAGCAGGGCATCACGATCGACGTGGCGTACCGTTACTTCGCCACTCCGCGGCGCCGGTTCATCCTCGCCGACACACCCGGCCATGTGCAGTACACGCGGAACATGGTCACCGGCGCGTCCACCGCCGAACTGACCGTGATCCTCGTCGACGCCCGCAACGGCGTCGTCGAGCAGACCCGCCGCCACGCCGCCATCGCCGCGCTGCTGCGCGTGCCCCATGTCGTGCTCGCGGTGAACAAGATGGACCTCGTCGACTACGCCGAGCCGGTCTTCGCCAAGATCGCCGAGGAGTTCACGGCATACGCCACCGAGCTGGGCGTGCCCGAGGTCACCGCGATCCCGATCTCGGCGCTCGCCGGCGACAACGTCGTGGAGCCCTCCGCGACCATGGACTGGTACGGCGGCCCCACCGTTCTGGAGCACCTGGAGACCGTCGCCGTCAGCCACGACCTGGCGCACTGCCACGCCCGGCTGCCGGTGCAGTACGTGATCCGGCCGCAGACCGCCGAACTCCCCGACTACCGGGGCTACGCGGGCCAGATCGCGGCCGGCACCTTCCGGGTCGGCGAGGAGGTCACCGTCCTGCCGTCGGGGCGCACCTCGAAGATCGCCGGCATCGACGTGCTCGGCGAGTCCGTCGACGCCGCCTGGACGCCGCAGTCCGTCACCCTCCTGCTGGAGGACGACATCGACATCTCCCGGGGCGATCTGATCGTCCCGAGCGGTGACGCGCCGGCGACCACGCAGGACGTCGAGGCGACGGTCTGCCACGTCGCGGACCAGCCGCTCACCGTCGGCCACCGCGTGCTGCTCAAGCACGGCACCCGCACGGTCAAGGCGATCGTCAAGGACATCCCCTCGCGGCTGACCCTCGACGACCTGTCCCTGCACCCGCACCCGGGGCAGCTCGTCGCCAACGACATCGGCCGCGTCAAGATCCGCACCGCCGAACCGCTGCCGGCCGACTCCTACGCAGACTCGCGCCGCACCGGCTCGTTCATCCTCATCGACCCGTCCGACGGGACCACGCTCACCGCAGGCATGGTCGGCGAGTCGTTCGCCGCGCCGGAGCCGGTCAAGTCCGAGTCCGACGACGACGGGTGGGACTTCTAGCCATGACCACCAAGGACGTCTACTCGACCTTCGCCAAGGAGGGCGGCCGCGTGGGCAGCGGCGCCCTCGGCAGCGGTCAGGGCGGAGTCGCGCGATGTGCGCGATGACGTACGCGCACTGCATGCGCGCCCTGACCCCCCACGCCGTTCGAAGGAAACGAAGACATTCCGTCCCCCGGCCACGCCCCTGAGAGCGTGACCGCCGGGCCACCGAGAGGACACCCTCCCGTGCCTGCCAGTTCCCGCGCGTCCCTGCGCCGCGGCCTCGTCGCCGCCACCACCCTGCCGCTGCTCGCGCTCGCCGCCACCGCCTGCGGCTACGGCTCCACCGCGGACGCCGAGAAGAACGACAACGCCCAGGTCGCCGCCGGGGCCAAGAAGATCGACGGCCTCGGCTCCGTCAAGATCGGCTACTTCGGCAACCTCACCCACGCCACCGCCCTCGTCGGCCGCCAGCAGGGTCTGTTCCAGAAGGAGCTGGGTGCCACCAAGGCGCAGTACACGACCTTCAACGCCGGGCCCTCCGAGATCGAGGCGCTCAACTCCGGCTCCATCGACATCGGCTGGATCGGCCCCTCGCCGTCCATCAACGGCTACACCAAGTCCCAGGGCAAGAGCCTGCGCATCATCGGCGGCTCCGCGTCCGGCGGGGTGAAGCTGGTGGTCAACCCGAAGAAGATCAAGAGCCTGAACGACATCAAGGGCAAGAAGATCGCCACCCCGCAGCTCGGCAACACCCAGGACGTGGCCTTCCTCAACTGGATCGCCGAGAAGGGCTGGAAGGTCGACGCGCAGAGCGGCAAGGGCGACGTCTCCGTCGTCCGCACGGACAACAAGATCACCCCGGACGCCTACAAGTCCGGTTCCCTCGACGGCGCCTGGGTGCCCGAGCCGACCGCGTCCAAGCTGGTCGCCGAGGGCGGCAAGGTGCTGCTCGACGAGTCCTCGCTGTGGCCCGACAAGAAGTTCGTGATCACGAACATCATCGTGTCGCAGAAGTTCCTCGAGGAGCACCCGAAGGTCGTCGAGGCCGTGCTGCGCGGCTCGGTCAGGACCAACGCGTGGATCAAGTCCAACCCGGACAAGGCGAAGGCCGCGGCGAACGCCCAGCTGAAGGCCGACTCGGGCAAGGAGCTCCCGGCGGACGTCCTCGACCCGGCCTGGAAGTCCATCCAGACCACCGACGACCCGCTGGCCGGAACCCTCGGCACCGAGGCCGCGCACGCGGTCAAGGCGGGCCTGCTGGACAAGCCCGACCTGAAGGGCATCTACGACCTCAGGCTGCTGAACAAGGTCCTCAAGGACGAGGGCCGGCCGACGGTCGCCGACGCCGGTCTCGGCGTCAAGTAGAGCCCGGAAACCGACAGTTCCCAGGAGGTGACGACCATGGCCACCACCCTCGCCAAGGCCGCTGACGGCGTCGCAGCGGCCGGCCAGGCCGCGCGGATCGAGCACGTCTCGAAGTCCTTCGCCGGGCCCGCCGGGCAGCAGCTCGTCCTCGACGACATCACCCTCGATGTCGCACCGGGCGAGTTCGTCACCCTCCTGGGGGCTTCCGGTTGCGGCAAGTCGACCCTGCTCAACCTGGTCGCCGGGCTGGACGCCCCGACCGCGGGCAGTATCACGACCAACGGCCGCCCGGCCCTGATGTTCCAGGAGCACGCCCTGTTCCCGTGGCTGACCGCGGGCAAGAACATCGAACTCGCCCTCAGGCTCAGGGGCGTACCGAAGTCCGAGCGCCGTGCGCAGGCCGAGGAGCTGCTGGAGCTCGTACGTCTGAAGGGCGCGCACGGCAAGCGGGTGCACGAGCTCTCCGGCGGAATGCGGCAGCGGGTCGCGCTGGCCCGCGCGCTCGCGCAGGACAGCGGGCTGCTCCTCATGGACGAGCCGTTCGCGGCGCTCGACGCGATCACGCGGGACGTCCTGCACGACGAGCTGACCCGTATCTGGCGCGAGACGAAGCTGTCGGTCCTGTTCGTCACGCACAACGTGCGCGAGGCGGTGCGGCTCGCACAGCGCGTCGTCCTGCTGTCGTCCCGGCCCGGCCGGGTGGCACGCGAGTGGACGGTCGACATACCGCAGCCGCGGCGCATCGAGGACGCCGCCGTGGCGGAGCTGTCGCTGGAGATCACCGAACAACTGCGTGGGGAGATCCGCCGCCATGGCCAGCACTGACACGACGACGGACCGCACACCCGAGGGCAAGGCCGACACCGACGCCCACGACCTGGCCGGTCTGGAAGCGGGCCTGGACGCGCTGGAGGCCGTTCAGACCAGCCGTACGCCGCTGCGCGAGACCTTCGTACGGAAGATCCTGCCGCCGCTCGTCGCCGTCGCGCTGGTGCTGGTGGTGTGGCAGGGGCTGCTCTCCTTCCGCGTCGTCACCGACCCGAGCAAGCTCCCCTCGCCGTCCGCGGTGTGGGGCGAGGTGACCGACGCCTGGCTGCAGGGCACCCTGCTCGACTACATCTGGACCAGCGTCTCGAGGGGCCTGCTCGGCTTCCTGCTGGCCCTCGCGATCGGCACGCCGCTCGGTCTGCTGGTGGCGCGCGTCAGGTTCGTGCGCGCGGCCATCGGGCCGATCCTGTCCGGCCTGCAGTCCCTGCCCTCCGTGGCGTGGGTGCCCCCGGCCGTGATCTGGCTCGGCCTCAACGACTCGATGATGTACGCCGTGGTCCTGCTCGGCGCCGTCCCGTCGATCGCCAACGGCCTGGTGTCGGGTGTCGACCAGGTGCCGCCGCTCTTCCTGCGGGCGGGCCGCACGCTCGGCGCCACCGGGCTGCGCGGCACGTGGCACATCGTCATGCCGGCGGCCCTGCCCGGCTATGTGGCCGGCCTGAAGCAGGGCTGGGCGTTCTCCTGGCGGTCGCTGATGGCCGCGGAGATCATCGCGTCGTCGCCCGACCTGGGCGTGGGGCTCGGGCAGCTGCTGGAGAACGGCCGCAACACCAGCTCCATGTCGCTGGTCTTCCTCTCCATCTTCCTCATCCTGACCGTCGGCATCGCCATCGACCTGCTGATCTTCAGCCCGCTGGAGCGGTGGGTGCTGCGCAGCCGCGGACTCCTCGTGAGGAGCTGAGTCGCCATGCACCGCCCGGTCCTCCTGGTCATCGCCCACGGCAGCCGCGACCCGCGCCATGCCGCGACCGTGCACGCCCTCGTGGAGCGGGTGCGGTCGCAGCGGCCCGGGGTGCGCGTGGAGACGGGGTTCCTGGACTTCAACGTCCCCTCCGTGCGGGGTGTGCTGGAGTCGCTCGCCGCGGAAGGGGTGCGCGACGTCGTCGCCCTTCCGCTGCTGCTGACCCGTGCCTTCCACGCCAAGGCGGACATTCCGGCGGTGCTCCGGGCGGCGCCGGCCCGGCTGCGGATCCGGCAGGCCGATGTGCTCGGCCCGTCGCCGCTGCTGACGGCCGCGCTGGAGCGACGGCTGTACGAGGCGGGGCTCGACCCCGCCGACAAGGCCTCGACCGGGGTCGTGCTGGCCTCGGCGGGCTCATCGGACCCGGAGGCGATCGCAGTGATCGCTGAAATCGCGCGGGAGTGGCGGCGTACCGGTTGGTGCGCCGTGCGGCCTGCGTTCGCCTCCGCATCCCTTCCCCGCACGGAGGACGCGGTGCGCGCCCTCCGTGCGGAGGGGGTCGACCGGGTCGCGGTCGCCCCCTATGTCCTCGCGCCCGGTTTCCTCCCGGACCGCATCGCCCGCGGCGCCGCGGAGGCCGACGTGCTCGCCGACGTGCTGGGGGCGGCGCCGGAGGTGGCGCGGGTGCTGCTGGAGCGGTACGACGGGGCGGTGGCGGCCGAGAGGCCGATGGCCGTCCCGGCGTAGGCCTCGGGCCGGCCCGGGGAACGGTGTCCCTGGTCGGGGTCTCCCCTCTGTGCACCCCGGCCCGGGCTTCCACGCCTACGCGCGGTGGGTGCACCTGCGGCGCCGGCGGTTGACCGAGGGTGGTTGGGTGCGCCGTTTGTCCGTCGTGGGTCGGGTGCGCGCCGCTTGTCCGTCGTGGGTGGGGTCGCGCCGCTTATCCGTCGTGGGTCGGGGTCGCGTCCGGCCTGCGGTGCTTGGGCGGTGCGCCTCGCCTCGTGGTGGGTCGGGTGCGCGCCGGGACCTCCGTCCTCGGACCGGCGCGCCTCCGTCACACGTTCAGCCACTCGGCACTTGCGCGCCGGCCACTGCGGGCGGAGGTCCCGCCACGCCCCCTCCGGCCGGTTCGGCGGCTTTCCTGCCGTGGCGGGTGCGGTGATGAGGGGCCCGCTCCTCGCTGTGGGCAGTCGTTCCGCTGGGCGGAACGGGTGGGCACAGCCCCCGGTGCCGGGTGCCGCTGAAGGAGGCCGGATGTGGTGCCGGGTAGGCGGGGCGCCCCCGGCGCCGGGAGGCCGGCGTGCGACGTGCGGTGTGGTGCCGGGCGGGCCAGGGTCCTGGGTGGCCCCGGCTGGGGCCCGGGGCCAGGGGTGCTCCCCGGGTGGGGTCAGGTGAGGCGGAGGGTGCCCGTTCGGGTTCGCTTGAGTTCGAAGAAGTCCTCGTGCGTGGCCAGGACACGGAAGCTGTCGAAGAGACGGGCCGCCTCCTCCCCGCGCGGGATCCCCCGCAGCACCGGCCCGAACCACACGGTGCCGTCGACATGGATCGTGGGCGTACCGACGTAACCGCCGGTGCCGGACTCCGTGCCGGCCTCGTGGCGGCGAGCCACCTCCGCGTCGTACGAAGCGTCCCGCGCCGCGTCCGCCAGCTCCGAGGGAAGACCCAGCTCGGCGAGCGCCTCGGTCACCACCGCGTCGAAGTCCTCGTTCTTCTGTCCGTGGATACGCGTGCCGAGCGCGGTGTAGAGGTCGCGCAGCACCTCCTCGCCGTGCCGCCGCGCCGCGGCGACCGCGACCCGGACCGGTCCGACGGAGTTGTCCACGAACTCCCGGTACCACTCGGGCAGTTCCTTGCCGAGGTTGTGCAGGTACAGGCTCATCACGTGGAAGCGCAGGTCGATCGGGCGTTCGCGCTCGACCTCCAGCATCCAGCGGGAGGCGATCCAGGCGAAGGGGCAGGCGGGGTCGAAGTAGAAGTCGACGCGGGTATCGGTGGTCATGACATGGACGCTATCGGCGCGGTGGCGCACCGCACTGGGCCACTTCGGACCACTCCGCACGGGCCATTGTGCTCACCGCCTACCGGGGCGGCGCGTCGGCGCCGAAGCGGGTTCCCTGGTGGAAGTAGAGCCGCCAGCCCCGCTCGGTGAGCCGCCACAGGGAGCTGCGATGGGCCCGGCGGCCCGCGACGTCCGTGTCGTACGTCAGGTGGACCACGTCCGGGGCGAGCTCGACGCCCCGGACGTGGGACATCGCACCGGGGCCGACGGCGGAGTCGGCCTCCGCCGCGAGCGACTCGATCATCGCGTCGCGGTCCCAGCGCCGCCCGGAGGCTCCGAACTCGGTGAACTCGGGGTGCAGCAGCTCGTCGACGAGCCGCGGGGAGCGGCGTATGCCGGGGTCGAGGAGGCGGAGTTCCGCCTGGATCGCGGCCTCGACGGCCGGCGTGCGCTCAGTCACGGGTGAGCTCCACCAGCTTGGTGACCGTGTTCCAGTTGCGGGTGGTCGCGACGAGGCCCCGGTACAGGCGGGGGCGGCCGAGTGCCTCGGCGAGCTTGGAGCGGCCGAGGCCGTCCGGGACGTACAGATAGAGCTCGCGCTCGCCGATGCGGAACTCCTCCGGCAGGAAGGCCCCCACGTCGACGGACTCGAACCTCTCGGGTCCCACGGGCTCCGAGAGGTAGGTGACGTGCAGCTGCTTGGCCTCCAGCTCGGCGGCCGGGAAGGGGCAGCGGTCGACGACGCCGGCGAGATAGGCGTGGTCGCGGACGAGCACGTCGACGGTGAAGCCGAAGTTCTTCTCGATCGCGGCCGTGAGTCCGGCGGCCAGCCGGTCCGCGTCGTCCTCGCCGCTGCGGAACACGGCGTTGCCGCTCTGAAGGTACGTCGCGACGTCGTCGTGTCCGAGCTCGCCGAGGATCCTGCGGAGCTCGGCCATCGGGAGCTTCTTGGCGCCACCCACGTTGATGCCGCGCAGCAGCGCCGCGTATGTCGTCGTCATGGGCACACCATAGGGCGGCCGCCGTGCCCCGTGGGGGTGGGCACGGCGGCCGCCGGTTCATGGGAAAGGTACGCCGGGGCCTCCCCCGGCGCACCGTCCGTTGCTACTCGACGATCTTGAGCAGCTTGTTCGGGGTGCCCGCACCGGGGTTGGAGATCTTGTCCGGGGTCGCACCGTCCGTCAGGGCCTTGGCGACCTCCTCGGGCTTGGCGTCCTTGTGGCCCGAGAGGTAGACGGCGGCGGCACCGGTGACGTGCGGGGTCGCCATCGAGGTACCGGAGATGGTGTTGGTGGCGTCGTCGCCGGTGTTCCAGTCGGAGGTGATGTCCGAGCCGGGGGCGTAGATGTCCACGGCCGAACCGAAGTTGGAGAAGTCCGACTGCTTGTCGTCCTTGGTGGAGGAGGCGACGGTGATCGCTTCCTTGACCCGGGCCGGCGAGCCCTGGCCCGCGTCGGCCGACTCGTTGCCCGCGGCGACCGCGAAGGTGACACCGGAGGCGATGGCCTTGCTGACCGCGTCGTCGAGGGCCTGGTCGGCGCCACCGCCGAGGCTCATGTTGGCGACGGACGGGCCCTGGTGGTTCTTGGTGACCCAGTCGATGCCCGCGACGACCTGCTCGGTGGTGCCGGAGCCCTGGTTGTCGAGCACACGCACGGCCACGATCTTCGCCTTCTTGGCGACGCCGTGCGCCTCACCGGCGATGGTGCCGGCCACGTGGGTGCCGTGGCCGTTGCCGTCGTCGGCGTTGTTGTCGTTGTCGACGGCGTCGAAGCCGTAGGAGGCACGCCCGCCGAAGTCCTTGTGGCTGATGCGCACACCGGTGTCGATGACGTAGGCGGTGACGCCCTCGCCCGCGCTGTCCGGGTAGGTGTACTTGCCGTCGCCCTTGGTGTCGGCCTGGTCGATGCGGTCGAGGCCCCACGACGGCGGGTTGTCCTGCGTGGCGTCGATGTGGAACTTCTTGTTCTGCACGACCTTGGACACGGACGGGTCGGCGGCCAGGCGCTTGGCCTCGGTCTCGGAGAGGCCGGAGGCGGAGAAGCCGTTGACGGCGGAGCTGTAGTTCCGCTTCAGGGTGCCGCCGTACTCCTTGGCGAGGTCCTGCTTGGCGTCCGCGGACGCCTTCTTGTCGAGCATCACGATGAAGCTGCCCGAGACGGCGCCCTTTGCCTCGAGCCCGTACACCGTGCCCTCGGCCGGTGCACTGGCACCCGCGAAGGAGCCGGCGAAGACGGTCACGCCGATCGCGGTCGCAGCGGTGGCTATGCCCGCAGTGAGCTTGATCGTCTTTGCGCGCTTGTGAGTTGCCATGAAGAGGGATCTCCTCGTGGTGTTTTTGTGGGGGGAACCCCGAGGATCTCCGGAAGATCTCCGGGGGTTGACTCGAAACCCTGTCGGATTGACGGGAGCAGATCAAGGGCTACATGCACCTGTGACTTGTTCAACAAGGGTTCGTAATAACAAATCGGACGAAATTCCACAGCCGGGCATGCGACAACCCCCACGGGGTACCCGGAAACAGGGTGCAACCTCATGTGGATGTAAGGGGCTTCGTCCTTCTTCGGGAGGAGACGGCCCCGGTCCATCGGGGGGAGAACTCGGGGTCCCGGCTCACCGGGCAGCACGACGAGCGGTCCTCGTCCGGACCGTACGGTCGGCGTGGAGCGGGCGGCAGGGGGCCGCCCGCGGTCACGAGGGGGACGGCCCGTCATGGGGAACGGACGAACGCCGGTACGGGGCCTGGCCGCCCGCGCCGGAGGCTGGAGCGCACGGCACAGATGGGCGGCCGTCGGGATCTGGGTGCTGTTCGTCGTGCTGGCGATGGGCCTCGGCTCCGCGGCCGGACGCGTCGACGTCAAGGAGAGCGGACAGCTCAACGGCGAGACGAGCCGGGCGGCGCGGATCGTCGAGGACTCGGGCATCGAGCAGCCGGCCGACGAGAGCGTGCTGCTCCAGGCACGGCGCAGCGGCCTCCAGGCCGGCGATCCGGAGTTCCACAAGGCGGTGGACGCGGTCGTCACCGCCGTCCGGCGCACGGGCAGGACCACCCATGTGACGTCCCCGTACGACACGAGGACCGTGTCGCGGGACGGGCGCAGCGCACTGGTCCGGTTCGACATGCGCGGGGACGCCGCGACCGCCGCGGAGCGCGTCCAGCCCGTGCTCGACGCGGTCGCCGGGGTCGCGAAGGAGCATCCGGCGCTGCGGATCGAGGAGATCGGCGGCGCGAGCATGGGCAAGACGTTCAAGGACGCGTTCGGCGACGACTTCCAGCAGGCCGAGTACTCGGCGGTTCCGGTGGCGCTGGGCATTCTGCTGATCGCGTTCGGCGCACTGGTGGCGGCACTGCTGCCGGTGGCGCTCGCGGTCACCGCGATCATGGCGACGATGGGTCTGATGGGAATCGTCAGCCACCTCCAGCCGATGAGCGACAACGCCAACTCCGTGATGCTGCTGGTGGGTATGGCGGTCGGCGTCGACTACTGCCTGTTCTATCTGCGGCGCGAGCGCGAGGAGCGCGAGGCGGGCCGGGACCCGGAGACGGCGCTGCGGATCGCGGCGGCCACGAGCGGCCGGGCCGTGATCGTGTCGGGTGTGACGGTGTGCGTGGCGATGGCGGGCATGCTGTTCACCGGGCTCGCCGAGTTCGAGGCGATGGGCCTGGCGTCGCTGATGGTGGTCGCCGTCGCGATGGTCGGCTCGGTGACGGTGCTCCCGGCGCTGCTGTCGCTGCTCGGCGGGCGGGTCGAGAAGGGCCGTATCCCGTTCCTGCGCAGGAGCGGGAGCGGGAACCACGGCCGTGGCTCCGCGAACGGGAGCCGTGTGTGGGGAGCCGTGCTGCGCGTCGTGCTGGCCCGGCCCGTGGTCTCGCTGGTGGTCGCGGTGGGCGCGCTGGTCGCGATCGCCGCTCCGGCGCTCGGCATGAGGACGCAACAGCTCACACTGGACCAGGAGTTCGGTGACTCACTGCCGATCGTGGCGACGTACAAGCGCGTCAACGAGGCCTTCCCCGGTGGTTCGGAGCCCGCCCGGGTGGTCGTGAAGGCGGACGACATCAACGCGCCGAAGGTGCGGGCCGCCCTGGAGGACTTCCGGGCGCGGGCGGTCAGTTCGGGCGCGTCGCGCGGTCCGGTCGAGGTGACGGTGCACGCGGCGCAGAACGTCGCGTTCGTGTCGGTGCCGCTGGTCGGCGGGTCCGACCTGGACAGGGCCGGCCGGAGCCTGGACGTCATCCGTGACGAGGTGCGTCCGGCGACGCTCGGCAAGGTGGCGGGGGTCGAGGCCCCGGTGACCGGTCAGGTCGCGGGGTCGAAGGACTTCAACGACCAGCTCATCGGGTCGGTGGCGCCCGTGTTCGCGTTCGTGGTGGTGTTCGCCTTCCTGCTGATGCTGCTGTCGTTCCGTTCGCTGACGATCGCCGTGACGTCCATCGTGCTCAACCTGCTCTCGGTGGGCGCCGCGTACGGCATCCTGGTCGCGGTCTTCCAGCACGGCTGGGGTGCCTCGCTGGTCGGCGCGGAGGGCGTGGGCGCCATCGTGACCTGGCTGCCGCTGTTCCTGTTCGTGATCCTCTTCGGGCTCTCGATGGACTACCACGTGTTCGTGGTGTCCCGGATCCGCGAGGCGCGGCTGCGGGGGCGTACCACCGAGGACGCCATCACGCACGGCGTGGTGACGACGGCGGGTGTGGTGACGAGCGCCGCGGTCATCATGGTCGCGGTGTTCGCGATCTTCGGAACGCTGTCGATGCAGTCGATGAAGCAGATGGGCGTCGGCCTCGCGGCGGCGGTGCTGATCGACGCGACGGTCATCCGCGGGGTGCTGCTGCCGGCGGTCATGGCCCTGCTCGGCGAGCGCAACTGGTACCTGCCGAGGTGGCTGCACCGGCTGCCCGATCTGACGCACGACGAGGAGCCGGCACCGGCCGTGGCGCCGCGCGCTACGGCGGGCGAAGAGGTACGGGTCTGAGGCGTGCACCCGAGGCATGCGACAGGGACGGTGTGCGGCCGGGGCGGGCGCTCCGGCCGCACAACCACTGTCCGTGGCTCAGGCGGCGGGGGTGACGTCGAAGGAGTCGAGGGTCCGGCCGAAGTCGCGCGTCGACAGCAACAGCTTGTACACAATCGCGAGTTCGAAGAGGAGGAGCATGGCGCCGGCCGCGAGCGTCGCGGCGACCACCTGGTCGAGCAGCGGTCCGACGACGAAGACGGCCATCTGGAACTCGATGCCGCTCACCAGATGCGTACGGATGCGATGACGCAGGAGGAAGGAACGGGCCCGCAGGTACAGGGGGAAGCGGTGGCGGAACTCCTGGTGGAGGTCGATGACCCGGGCGGGCTGCACGGGGAGCGACGGGGGCGCGGCGTCCGGGCCTGACAAGGGGTACGCGGCGTCGGGGCCGGACGAGGAGTGACCGGCGTCCGGGCCGGAGAAGGGGTGCACGGTCTCCGGGCCGGCCGCCGACTCCGCGGCCGCGACGGCGCGGGCCGGGCCCGCCTCGGCCGGGGCGCCGGCCTCGGCCGCCCTGCGCAGGTCCTGTTCGACGTCCGCCTCGGGGTTGGCGCGCAGCAGGTCCTCCATGAAGGCGACACCCGCGGAGTCCTCGGCCCGGCGGGCCTCCCGCATGCGGGCCTTGATCTGCTTGCGCATGGTGTGACGCGTCTTGAAGATCTCCAACGAGTTGATGTAACGCAGGCCGTCGAGGGAGACGACGACAGCGGCGAGCCAGATGTAGCGGATGTCGCCGGTGCGCTCGTACTGACCCGCCATCAGCGCCACGCCACAGGCCATGACCCGGACACGGTCGAAGATGTAGTCGAGCCAGGCGCCGAACACGGAGCCCTGCCCGGTCAGTCGGGCCACCTTGCCGTCCATGCAGTCCAGGACGAAGCTCAGGTGGTAGACGAGCGCCCCCGCCACGAGCCAGTGCCACTCCCCCATGGCGAAGCAGGCGGCCGAGCCGAGGCCCAGCAGCAGCGCAGCCCAGGTGATCTGGTTCGGGGTGATGCGCGTCCACTTCGCCGTGACCCGCACGAGTGGCGTGGCGACCGGGTCGACGAGCAGCACGGTCCACCACGCGTCGCGCTTCTTCTGGGTGATGCGGCGGACCTCGTGCAGGGGCGGTATGTCTCGGGGCATGGGCGGGTCAACTTCCTGCGTCAACGGAGAGTTCACCTCACGCTAAGAAGCGGTTCTCACCATGTTCAAGAAGTCCCCTGCGCAACCTTTGACCGGGGGTAAGGGTCTTACGAAGCAACCGGGTCCATGCCCGTCGCCCGCCTCACGCGCCCCTTTCGTCCGGCGCACACCGGGCTCAGGAGTCGCGCTCCGGGAGTTCGGCCTCGATGAGGTCGGCGGCCCGCTGCGTGCCGCCCTCGGCCGCCATCTCCTTGCGGATTCCGGCGAACCGGCGCTCGACCTCCGGATTGTCGACGAGGGAAAGGACGGCCTCGCGCAGGGCGCTCGCGGTGGCCTCCTCCATCGGTACATGGCGCGCGACGCCGAGTCCCTGGAGCATGTCGGCGTTGCCGAACTGGTCGGCTGCCTGCGGTACGGCGACCATCGGCGTCCCGGTGGCGAGCCCTTCCTGGCAGCCGCCCGCGCCCGCGTGCGTGATGAACGCGTCGGCCTGCCTGAGGATCGCGAGTTGCGGCACCCAGGAGTGCACCTCGACGTTGGCGGGCAGGGTGCCGAGTTCGGCCGGGTCGACGAACGCGCCGATCTGGAGCACCATGTGCCAGCCCGGCAGATCCCCGAACGCCTGGACGCATGCGCGGTAGAAACCGGGCTGCTTGGTGAACGCCGAGCCCAGTGAGACGAGCAGTACCTTCTCGGCGTGCGCGGGCCGCTGCCAGTCGCCCTGGCTCGCCCGGTCGCCCTGACAGGCGCCGACGAAGGTGTTGCGGGTCTCGTCGACGCGGTCGGCGTTCGGCTGGAGCACCTTCGGGATGAGCACGAGACAACGGTCGGGGACGCCCATGAAGTCCTCGACGGTGATGTCCATGCCGTTGTCCGTGATCCAGCGCTCGAACGTCTCGTAGAAGACCTTGCCGCGCGGCGTCTGCTTCATCGGCTCGAACATCGGTTTGCCGACCTCCTCGTGATAGCCCTCCCAGGCGACGAGGTTCGGGGAGAGCTGCACGATCGGTACGTCCCAGCGGTGGGCCAGCACCCGGGCCGGATAGCCCGTGATGTCGTACAGGACGAGGTCCGGCTCGTCGCCCGCGTACAGCTCGGCGAGCTGCGGCAGGGCCTGCATCGCGTCGGTCAGGAACGGCTCGAGGTTGTCCACCAGTTCGGTGCCCCAGTCGTCGGGATCCCCGTCCATGGGCAGCGTCGAGTTCCAGATCCGGGGCTCGGCCCCGGTCTCCGCGACCTTTTCGGCGAAGGCCGGCGGGATGGCGTACGTGACCCGGTGCCCGCGTGCGACAAGCTCGCGGATCACCTCGATGCTCGGGTTCACATGGCCGTGGGCCGCGATCGAGAACATGGCGATGTGGGCGCGGTGCTGCGTGAAGTCCGTGGTCATGCCGTCACCCTAAACGAGACGATACGTCTCGTCCACTGAATTGATGTGCCCCCGTCCCCGTGCGGACACTCGCCGTGAGGGTGTCGCACGCACCTCGCCTCCCGCCCCACCTGGGCGAATGCGACACTGGCCGGCGGATGCCCACGGGGATCCGGGGTCGTACGACAGGTCGTGGGAGAAGCGGGAGGCGGCTGATGGACGAGGCGCGGGCGCGGGAGGTGCTGGCCGCCGCGGGTGTGCTGCCGGGCGGCGGGGCGGCGGACGCGGAGCTGCTGGCCCTGGGCGAGAACGCGGTGTTCGGCGCCGGCGACCTGGTGGTCAAGATCGGGCGGAGCCCCGAACTGCTGGAGCGGGCACGGCGGGAGCTGGCCATCGCCGAATGGCTCGCGGAAGCAGAAGTTCCGGCGGTTCGGGCGGCCGAGGCGAAGCCGCTGCTGGCGGACGGGCACCCGGTGACCGTGTGGCGACGGCTGGCCCCGCCGGTGCGCGCCGCGGGAGCCCGCGACCTGGCCGAGCTGCTGCGGATCGTGCACGCCCTGCCCGCGGCCCCCTTCACGCTGCCCCGGCGCGAACTGCTCGGTGGCGTCGAGCGCTGGCTCCGGCTCGCGGGCGACGCGATCGACCCGGCCGACGCAGCGTATCTGCGCGAGCGCCGCGACGGGTTCGCGGAGGCGGCAGCCGCGCTCGCACCGCACCTGCCGCCGGGGCCGATCCACGGCGACGCGCTGCCGCGCAACGTCCATGTGGGCCCGGACGGCCCGGTCCTGGTGGACCTGGAGACCTTCTCGTCGGACCTGCGCGAGCACGACCTCGTGGTGATGGCACTGTCCCGCGACCGGTACGGTCTCGCCCCCGAGGAGTACGACGCGTTCACCGCCGCCTACGGCTGGGACGTGCGCGCGTGGGACGGATGCGCGGTGCTGCGCGGCGCCCGGGAGACCGCGAGCTGCGCCTGGGTCGCCCAGCACGCTCCCAGCAATCCGAAGGCGCTCGCGGAGTTCCGCCGCCGGGTGGCCTCACTCCGCGACGGGGACACGGCGGTGCGGTGGTACCCCTTCTGACGGCCCGGGCGCACGGCCCGCGCCCGTCAGGGGTACGGACCGGCAGGTCGCCGTCCGTCAACGGCACATGCGGTGCCTCAGGCAGCGTCCGCTCGGGCATGGGCCCGGACTTCTTCGAGGTATCCGGCGATGGCGTCCCGGTTGCGGGCGAGGCATTCGATGCGCCGGTCCATGCGGTGAAGCTCGGCTTCCAGTGTCGCGATCATCTCGGGCTCGGCGTCGGAGAAGACGATGAGCCGGGGCTTGTCGAGGCAAGGCAGAATCTGCTTGATGATGCGGGTCGGCAACCCGGCGTCGAGCAGCCCGCGGATCTGCAGGACGCGGTCCACGAACCGTTCGTCGTAGCTGCGGTAGCCGTTCGCGCAGCGTTCCGACACGATGAGGCCCTGCTCCTCGTAATAGCGCAGGAGCCGGCGGGAGACGCCGGTCCGCTCGGAGAGCTCCCCGATGCGCATGTGCTCCACCTCACGCGGTGTCAGGTTGACCTTCACATCGATGTGAAGGTTTGAGCATACCTGCCATGACAAACCAGAGCACCGTTGAGCCTGTTGACGGGCAGGTACCGACCAGCGACGAGAAGCTGCCGATGGCGGCACTGCTGGCGCTGGCCACGGCCGTGTTCATCACCAGCCTGACCGAGACGCTTCCCGCCGGAGTGCTCCCCGCGATGAGCGGCAGCCTCCATGTGAGCGAGTCCGCGGCAGGTCAGTCCGTGACGGTCTACGCCGTCGGCACCGCCCTCACCGCCATACCGCTCACCGCCGCCACCGCGGGATGGCGGCGCAAGCGGCTGCTGTTGACGGCCATGGCCGGATTCGCGGCGGCCAACACCGTCACGGCCCTCTCGTCCGCCTACCCGCTGACCCTGATCGCCCGGTTCGTCGCCGGAGTGGCCGCGGGACTCGCCTGGGCCCTGCTGGCCGGCTATGCCCGCCGCATGGCACCGGCCCAACTCCAGGGAAAGGCGATCGCCGTTGCCATGGCCGGCGTCCCCGTCGCCCTCTCCCTGGGTGTCCCCGCGGGCACCTTCGTCGGCCAGGCCCTCGGCTGGCGGGTGGCCTTCCTGATCATGACGGGCCTCACCCTCATCCTGCTCGGCTGGATCACCGCGACCGTCCCGGACCACCCGGGGCAGCTTGCGGAGGAGCGGCCCCGGACACTGCGGGCGCTCGCCGTCCCGGGCGTGGCACCGGTCCTCTTCGTCACTCTCGTCTTCGTCCTCGCCCACACCATCCTCTACGCCTACATCGCCACCTTCCTCGACCACATCGGCATGGGCGAGTCGACCGACCTGGTCCTGCTGACCTTCGGGATCGCCTCCCTGCTGAGCATCTGGTTCACCGGAGCCCACATCGACCGGCGGCTGCGCACCCTCACCATCGGCAGCGTCCTCCTGGTCGGCGCCGCGGCCGCCGTGCTCGCCGTGCCGACCCGCACCGGCGCCCTCGTCTATCCTGCGGCGCTGTTGTGGGGCCTCGGCTGGGGTGGCGTCCCCACCCTGCTGCAGACTGCCGCCGCGGACGCCGGAGGCGGCGCTGCGGACGCCGCCCAGGCCATGCTGGTCACCCTGTGGAACGCCGCCATGGCCGCGGGCGGAGTCATCGGCGGCATCCTGCTCGGCACCCTGGGCGCGACGTCCTTCCCCTGGAGCGTTCTCCTGCTGCTGATACCGGGCCTCATCGCCGCCGTGGGCGCCCGTGCTCACGGCTTCCCGGCCGAGCGCCCGGGCACGGCCGCGTGAATCCGGGCCCCCGTGGGGCGCGGGCGCACTCCAGCACCGGGCCCACGGGGACCGCCCGCAGAAACAGCCGGGAGCAACCGGTCCGTTCGGAGCTCCACGTGCCGGCCCACCCCTCGGCAATCGATCCGTCCGGCGCCCATCTGCCCCGCCCCACCCGTCAACTGCCCGTGCGCCGCCGGGATTCCATGGCCGCCGGCCGTCACCCCACGGGTTGCACCAGCTCGCGCAGCGGCCATGTCCCCTCGACCACGGCCTGCTCGTCGCCCTTGCGGCGCAGGAAGGCCTGGAAGTCCGCGGCCCACTCCGCGTACCACTCGATCTGCCGCCGGTGCAGCTCCGCAGGGCCGAGGGCGGCCACCTTCGGGTGGCGCTCGGCTATCGCACAGGCGAGGCGGGCCGCCGCGAGCGCGTCGGCCATGGCGTCGTGCGCGGTGTCCAGCACCGTGCCGTACTCGGCGCAGACCGCTTCCAGATTGCGCTTGCCGCGGCGATAGCGCTCCACCCGGCGGTCGATCGTGTACGGGTCGATGACGGGCGCCGGGTCCACCCCGCCGAGGCGGTCACGCAGTGACGGCAGCCCGTACCGTCGCAGCTCCGCGGAGAGCAGGGTCAGGTCGAAGGCGGCGTTGTACGCGACGACCGGGACGCCCGCCTGCCAGGCCGTGACCAGGGCAGCCGCGATCGCGTCCGCGACCTGGTCCGCCGGGCTGCCTTCGGCGGCCGCGCGTGCGTTCGTGATGCCGTGCACCGCCACCGCGTCCGCCGGGATCGGGACCCCCGGGTCGGCCAGCCACTCCCGGTGTCCGACCGGCTCTCCGCCCTTGACCTCGATCAGCGCGCCGGTGACGATGCGCGCCTCGCGCGGATCCGTCCCGGTCGTCTCCAGGTCGAAGCCGATCAGCAGCTCGCGGTGCCAGGCCATGGCGGCCCCCTCCTTCGTGGTGCGTTCCCCCAGTGGTCATCACCCTCGCACGAGCCACTGACAATCCGCCCCGGGCCTTCCGCTCGTGTGCCGTCCGGCACCTCGCAGGCCGCCTCCGCCGACGGGACACACCGTGCCGGGAGCAGCGTCCGCCGGCGCGCCCGTCACGACACCGGCCGGGAATCCGTCCACGCCGATTCGAACTCCTCGCGATACACCTCAAAGAGTCCCCCTTCGCCCTGTTCGCCTGGTTTGACCACGCGACGGCCGCCCCGGAGGACGAGGACGGGCGTCTCCAGGCCGCGGGTACTCCGGAGGTAGGACTGGACGACCGCTATGCCGTCGGATCCGTCGCCGTCGACGAGATAGGCGGTGAAGCGCGGGGTCTCGTCGAAGACCTGGATCTCGAAGGCGCCCGGGTCGCGCAGCCGGGAGCGCACCCGGCGCATGTGCAGGATGTTCATCTCGATGGACCGGCCCAGCTCACCGCGTTTGAGGCCGAGCTCCCGCTCGCGGCGCTTCACGGCACTGCTGGCCGGGTTGAGGAACAGCAGCCGCACACGGCAGCCGGACTCGGCGAGCCTGATCAGACGGCGCCCCGAGAAGTTCTGCACCAGCAGATTCAGGCCCGTGCCGATGGCGTCGAGGCGCCTGGCATCGCCGAAGATGTCCTCGGCCGGGAACTGCCGCAGCAGCCGCACCCGGTCGGGGTGCACGCCCACCACGTCCGCGTACCGGTCGCCGACCAGGTCCTCCACGGCATCGACGGGCAGCCGCCGCGCCGACGGCGCGTCCGAACCCGCCCCCAGCATCTCCAGGAGCCGCGCCGAGGCGCGCTCGGCCTGGGCGAGCACGGCTTCCGACAGCGCCCGGTTGCGCGAGACGACGTTCCGCGTGACCTCCAGCTCGTCCAGGGCGAGTTCGACGTCGCGCCGGTCGTCGAAGTACGGCTCGAAGCAGGGCCAGTGCTGCACCATGAGTTCGCGCAGCTGCGGCAGTGTGAGGAAGCTCAGGACGTTGTCGTCCGCGGGGTCCAGCAGATAGCCCTTCCGGCGGCTCACCTCGCGCACGGCGACGGCCCTCTGGACCCACTCCTGGCCGGCGGGCCCGGCCGCGGCGACGACCCAGTCGTCGCCGTGGACGGGTTCGTAGACGGGCCGCAGAACGGCGGCCACGACGGCCCGCAGCCGCTGCTCCACGAGGTTCAGCCATATGTAGGCGCGGCCCGCGCGTTGAGCGCGCGTACGCACCTCGCTCCAGGCGTCGGCGCCCCAGTCCAGTTCGGGTCCGATCTGCGATCCCATCTCCACCGGCCGCGCCAAGGACACCGCTCCGGGCGGGACCTCCGTGGAGCCCTCCTCGTGACCCTCGTCACCAGGAGGCAGCTCCAGCCCTCCCGAGCTCACCCGCGCACCGCCTTCCGCCCCCGAGCACCCCTATTCAACGATCAAGGAAGGGTACTCCGGGAGCGGTCCGCGGTGCAGCCGGATGCACAGGGCAGTTTCTCAACTCCGGGGACGGGGCTTGCCGTTCTGATCGGCGAGGTCGGCCGGAGTGAGCGGATTCATAGCGGTCACATCGCGCGGGACGAGCGAGAACCCCTGCCAGTGCACCGGCATCGGCTGCTGGTCCTCGTCCCGGGCGACATGGTGGAACCCGATGTTGACCCAGGTGATCGGATGCGTCAGCGTCTCGCCGTTCACCCACTTGTCGACGGTCGTCGGAACGCCGGTTGCGCAGGACGGGTTGTCGCTCGCGTACTGCTCGCACTTGCGGTACTGCGTGAAGTACACGTCGTGCCGGGTGAAGGCCCGGCCCAGGAACTTGCTGGTGTGTCCGGGCACGATCTCGTACGACCTGGGGTGGCCGTCCTTGTTCTTGCCCGCGGTGCTGACGACGCGCCACCAGCGCATGTCCTTGGCGTCGCCCGCGAGTTCCTTGGTGACGGGGGTGCGGGTGGTCTTCGTGGTGGGGCTGCCGTTGCCGTGCGGCGCGGTCACCTGGGAGTCGTACTGCTCGACCCGGCTCTTCGAGGAGCCGTCGAGGCCGAAGTCGAGCCGCCAGAAGACGTTGTGGCTGTGGCTGGTGGCGTAGGAGCGGGCGCCCTTGCCGATGGGCCAGCCGCGGCCGTCACCGGCGTCGTAGTCCCACGGCGAGAGGCTGCCCGTGGCGCCGACGTTGGAGCTGATGGCGCCGTCCGACGAGAACCGCCACTCGGTGATGTACTCGTACCAGGAGGCCTTGTTGACGGTGTAGACGAGCAGGTCCTTGCCCTGGGCGCTGTAGAGCTTGCCGCTCCCGCCGGTGCTGTCGTCGTCGTGGAGGCGGTAGGCGTGGCCCCGCGCGCGGGTGGTGACGCAGATGCCGTGCACATTGCCCACGTCGGGCACCTTGACGGTCTTGATGGTGCCGCCCGGGCATTCCGAGGGGCGCAGGTTCTGCAGGGAACGGCCGAAGTCGGTGCCGGTGACGTCGTCGTACTCGTTCTTGCCGTCGTCGTAGGGCACGTGGACCTGCCCGAGCCGGGCGGTGGTGAGCACGGGTATGGGCTTGGGCTCGCTCTTCGGCTGATAGCCGACCTTGTCGAGGACGAGGCCGGAGAGCGTGTTGTAGTGCCAGCACATGCGCCAGGTGGTGCCGCCGTCGAGCGTCTGGTCGATGCGGTAGGCGGCGCTGCAGTCGGCGGCGGCCGCGGACGGGCGCGGGGCGGCCGGGGCGGACCCGGCGGCCGATGCGGACCCGGCGGCCGCCGCGACGGCCAGCAGCGCGCCGGCTCCGAGGGCGAGTGCGGCCCGCGCGCGGACGCGCGAGAGTCTTTCTACGAGCATGCGAAGGGCTCCTCGTACGAGAAGGACACGGGTGAGGTGGCTCAGCGGAGGCGGCCGACGGTGTGCGCGCTGAGGTCGACGACCATCGCGCGGGTGTCGATCCACGGGCCGTTCCTGACCTTGGCGACGACACGCAGGCACCGGTGCTCGCCGCAGGCGGTCAGGCCGGACGGCACGTGCGCGACGGTCTCCTTGCGGAAGACCATGCCGCTGAGCTCCAGCTGGCCCGGGCCGGTGAGGGTCTTGCCCGTCGCGTTGCGGTAGTCGGCCTTCAGCCCCTTGCCGAGCGGGTCACCGATCAGCAGCCGGACGGCCTCGCGCAGCTCGTCGGGGCTGGGCGGCGGCTGTACGCCGTGCGCCCGCTCGGTGTCCACGACCTTGCCCGCGGCCAGATCGACGGTCTTGGTGATCACCGTGTCGCTCTTGTAGTCGTACGAGACGACCTCGGCGCGGCGGTCCGCCGACGCGCCCGCCCCGTCCGGTTCGGCGAGGTTCGTGGAGAGGTGCTGCGGGCCGCGGTCCCCCTCCGCGTCCCTGGCCGCCGCGCGCAGGCCGCGGTCCACGGCGATCCGCTCCGCGCGGGCGATCTCGTCGTCGGTGAGCGGGTCGCTGCCGACTCCGCTCGCCCCCTCGTGGGGTGCGGCCTCCACACGGCCGTCCGGCGCGACCGCGTCGCGCTGTGCGGCGCCCGCGGCGGCCGTTCTCTTTCCGTTCGAATCCCCCGGGCCCCCCGAGCCCGGAAGGGTGATGGCGACCATCAGGGCGGCACCGGCCGCCGCGACCGCCGCGCCCGCCACCACCTTCCCCAGATGGCGTCCGGCTAACGCGCGCACATCCTCCCCCAATTCCCCCTGTTGTCACCGCAGTGGGCATATGGCATATGTGGTCACCCTGTAGGACGTCCGGAAGTCCTAGGAGGTTCCGCCACTTTCGGGGAGACTCGGGCCGGAGTGGCCCCCACCCCCCGGGCCGGAAGTGGAAGAGTCGTATCCATGCAGGTCTGGCCTGGACAGGCGTATCCCCTCGGTGCCACGTACGACGGCGCCGGAACCAACTTCGCGGTCTTCTCGGAAGCCGCGCACCGGATCGAGCTGTGTCTGCTGCACGACGACGGCTCGGAGACGGCCGTGGAACTGCGCGAGACGGACGCGTTCGTGCGGCACGCGTACCTGCCCGGCGTCATGCCGGGGCAGCGCTACGGCTTCCGGGTGCACGGCCCGTACGCGCCCGAACGGGGGATGCGCTGCAACTCCGCGAAGCTGCTGCTGGATCCCTACGCGCGGGCGATCAGCGGATCGATCCACTGGGGCGAGGCGGTGTACGGCTACCACTTCGGTTCCCCCGACCGGCGCAACGACATGGACTCGGCGCCGCACACGATGTCCTCGGTGGTGGTCAACCCGTACTTCGACTGGGGTGACGACCGCCGCCCGCGCACCGACTACCACCGCACGGTGATCTACGAGGCCCATGTGAAGGGCCTGACGATGCGCCACCCGGCGCTACCGGACGAGCTGCGCGGCACCTACGCGGCGCTCGCGCACCCGGCGATCCTGGAGCATCTGACGGAACTCGGCGTGACGGCACTGGAACTGATGCCGGTCCACCAGTTCGTGCACGACCACCGCCTCGCGGACATGGGCATCAGCAACTACTGGGGCTACAACACGATCGGCTTCTTCGCCCCGCACAACGCCTACGCCTCCTGGGGCGACCGGGGCCAGCAGGTGCTGGAGTTCAAGTCGGCCGTGCGCGCGCTGCACGCGGCCGGCATCGAGGTCATCCTGGACGTGGTCTACAACCACACCGCCGAGGGCAACCACCTGGGTCCGACGCTCTCCTTCAAGGGCCTCGACAACGCCTCGTACTACCGGCTCACGGACAATCCGCGGTATTACATGGACACCACGGGCACCGGCAACTCGCTGCTGATGCGCTCCCCGCACGTGCTCCAGCTCATCATGGACTCGTTGCGGTACTGGGTCAGCGAGATGCACGTCGACGGCTTCCGGTTCGACCTCGCGGCGACCCTGGCGCGGCAGTTCCACGAGGTGGACCGGCTGTCGTCGTTCTTCGACCTGGTGCAGCAGGACCCGGTGGTCTCGCAGGTGAAGCTGATCGCGGAGCCCTGGGACGTCGGCGAGGGCGGCTACCAGGTGGGCAATTTTCCGCCGTTGTGGACCGAGTGGAACGGCAAGTACCGCGACACGGTGCGCGACATGTGGCGGGGCGAGCCGCGCACCCTCGCCGAGTTCGCCTCACGGCTGACCGGCTCGTCCGACCTGTACCAGTCCGACGGGCGCCGCCCCATCGCCTCGATCAACTTCGTGACCTGCCACGACGGCTTCACTCTGCACGACCTGGTCTCGTACAACGGCAAGCACAACGAGGCCAACGGCGAGGACAACCGGGACGGCGAGAGCCACAACCGGTCCTGGAACTGCGGCGTGGAGGGCGAGACCGACGACGAGGCGGTCCTGGAACTGCGCGAGCGGCAGATGCGCAACTTCCTCGCGACGCTGATGCTGTCCCAGGGCGTGCCGATGATCAGCCACGGGGACGAGTTCGCGCGCACCCAGCGAGGTAACAACAACGCCTACTGCCAGGACAACGAGCTGTCCTGGGTGGCGTGGCCGGAGGACCCCGAGGAAGCCGAGAGGCGCCTGTCCTTCGTCCGCTCGATGGTGTGGCTGCGCCGTGACCACCCGGTGTTCCGCAGGCGCCGCTTCTTCCACGGCCGACCGGTCGAGGGCACGCACGACGAGCTGTCGGACATCTCGTGGTTCACCCCCGAGGGCGAGCAGATGCGGCAGCGCGACTGGAGCGCCTCCCACGCGCGGGCGCTCACCGTGTTCCTCAACGGCAACGCGATCTCCGAACCCGGCCCGCGCGGGGAGCGCATCGCGGACGACTCGTTCCTGCTCATGTTCAACGCGTCCCCGGAGTCACTGGACTTCGTGGTGCCGGTCGACCACGGCCACCAGTGGCAGGTCGTGGTCGACACCGCCAGGAAGGAGACGGTGACGCCGGGCATGGGCGAGAAGGTGTCCGCCGGGGACCGGCTGACCCTGGTCGACCGGAGCATGACGGTGTTGCAGCGGCCGGCCTGATCACGGTGTCCGGCTCGGTCCGGGCCATCACGGTCCCGGGCCGTCACGGTCCCGGGTCGTCACGATCCTGGCGGGCGCCGGGCCGGTCACGGCCCTGCGGGGGCCGGACGCTGCTCCTGCGGGACGACTCCGGGCTCGGCGCCCCGGGGGTGGTGCGGGGCCGGGCGGGTCGCCAGGGCGATGGCGAACGCCAGCCCGGCCGCCGTGCTGGCCACGGCGAACGCGGCGCTCGCCCCGTACGCCTCGGCGAGCCGGCCCGCGCCGAGGACCGAGAGTGCCTGTCCGCCGACGACCGCGCTGGTCGCGAAGGCCATCGCCTCCGCGAGCCGGGACGGCGGCACGGCGCGTTCGGTGAGTCCGAACGCGGTGATCAGATGCGGTGCGTACGCGACGCCGAGCACCGTGACCTCGACGTACAGCGCCTCCAGGCCGTCCGCCCACAGCAGCGGAAGGGACAGCAGCAGGGCGGCGCCTGTGGCCAGACGCCAGCGCAGCCGCAGTCCCATGCGGGCGGGGACGGCGGCCAGGGACAGACCGGCGACGGCGCTCATGACGCCCATGGCGGCGTACACGAGGCCGGCCTGGTCCGGCTGCCCCAGCCGCTCGGTCAGGGCCGCGATACCGGCCTGGCAGGCGCCGAACATGGCGCCCTGGAGGGCGAGGGCAGCCCGCAGGCCGTGGACGGAGCGGGGCATGCGCGGACGGGTCCGCGACGCGCGCCCCGGCCGCTCGGCCGCCGCGTCCGCCGCTGCCGCCCCGGCCGTTCGGGCCGTGGGGTGGAGGGCGAACCCACTGCCGCACACGGCAACGAGGAGCGCCGCCGCGCCCAGGGCGTACGCCGGATGAGCGAGCACCGAGGCGAGGCCGACGAGCCCGGGGCCGAGCACGAACGCGGTCTCGTCGAGGGTGCCTTCGAACGACAGTGCGGCGTTGAGGAGTCGTTCGTCGGCGTCGGCGCGGTGCGCGAGGGCGACGAGGCGCGTCCTCGCGAGCGGGCCGATGACGGGCACCGCGGCGCCGGCGAGGGCGCCCAGGGCGATGAGCACCGGCGTGCCGAGCCCGGCCAGGGCGCCGGCGACCAGGCCCGCGACGGCGAGCCCGTCGAGCAGCGAGAGGCACAGCACCACGGACCGTTGGCCGTACCTGTCCGTCAGCCGTCCCACGACCGGCCCGCAGGCCACCTGGCCGGCCGCGAGCGCGCCGCCGACCGCACCGGCGGTGCCCAGGGAGCCGCTGGTCGCGGCGACGAGCAGCACGCTCCCGAACTGGATCATCGCGACCGGCAGGCGGCCGAGGAAGGAGACCACCGGGAGCAGGGCCCCCGTCAGGCCGACGACCTTGCGATAGGTGTCCAGGGTGCCCTGGGACGTGGTTGCCATCGTTCGAACGCTAGTCACGCGCGCGGGGCCACCTGCATGCGCCGATGACACGAAACACGCCCATCCGGGTACGTACGTTCGCATGACCCCTGAACGCTCCGAGCATGTGATCCCCGCGCCGCCGACCGCGACCTACCGGCTGCAGTTGCAGCCGGGGTTCCCGTTCGCCGCCGCCGAGGCCGCCGTGCCGTACCTGGCGTCCCTCGGTGTGTCGCATCTGCATCTGTCGCCGGTGCTCGAAGCAGTGCCCGGGTCGACGCACGGCTACGACGTGGTGGACCACACGCGCGTGCGGGGCGAGCTGGGCGGCGAGGACGGACTGCGGTCGCTGTCCCGGACCGCGCGGGACCACGGTCTGGGTCTCGTCGTGGACATCGTCCCCAACCACATGGCGGCGGTGCCGCAGCTCAACCGCCCCCTGTGGGAGGTGCTGCGCGACGGCCCCGAGTCGCCCTGCGCGCGCTGGTTCGACATCGACTGGCAGGCACACGACGGGCGGGTGCTGCTCCCGGTGCTCGCGCACCGGATCGGGGAGGAACTGGACGAGCTGGAGGTCGACGGGGACGTCCTGCGGTACGGGGAGAGTTCGTTCCCGCTGCGCGCGGGCACCGGGAAGCTGCCGCTGCCGCAGTTGCTGGACGCACAGTGGTACCGGCTCTGCTGGTGGCGGCTGGCCCGGACGGAGCTGAACTACCGGAGGTTCTTCACCATCTCGGACCTCATCGGGGTGCGTGTGGAGGACCCCGAGGTGTTCCGGGCGACCCACGCGAAGATCGTCGAGCTGCTGGACGAGGGCGTGGTGGACGGGCTGCGGGTCGACCATCCGGACGGGCTCGCCGACCCCGGCGTGTACCTGCGCCGTCTGCACGAGGCGACGGGCGGCAAGTGGACCGTGGTCGAGAAGATCCTCGCGGACGGGGAACGGCTGCCCGACGCGTGGCCGGTCGCGGGCACCACCGGGTACGACGCGCTGCGGCACGTGGACGGCCTGTTCACGGACCCGGAGGGGGCGGGTGAACTGCGGGAACAGTACCGGCGTTTCGCGGTTCCCGAGGCCGATCTGGGCGGCGACTGGACGGCGACGGTGCGCCGCGCGGCGTACGAGGTGGTCCGGCACGAGCTGGCCGCCGAGGTGGAGCGCCTCACCCGCGCGGGGCACCGCATCTGCTCCGCCGACCCCGCACTGCGCGACCGCGCGCCGTGGGCGCTGCGCACCGCGATCGAGGAACTGCTCGTCCGCCTCCCGGTGTACCGGCCGTACGCCTCGGGGGGCGCCGAGAGCGTCCTGACGGAGGAGGCAGCCGCCGACGCGAGGCGGGCGTTCGACGTGCCCGAGGAGGCCGCCGCGGTGGACGTCGTACGGGATCTGGTGCTCGGCCGACTGGGTCACGGGCCCGACGCCACGGGGTTCCGCGCGCGGTTCGCGCAGATCGCCTCGGCGCTGCGTGCCAAGGCCGTGGAGGACACCGCGTTCTACCGGTACCCGGCGCTGCTGTCGGCCACGGAGGTGGGCGGCGCACCCGGCTCCCCGGCGGTGGCCCCGGAGACGTTCCACGCGTTCTGCGCGCGCGTGCAGCACGACTGGCCGCTCACCGGGACCGTGCTGTCCACGCACGACACCAAGCGCAGCGCGGACGTACGGGCCAGCATCGCCGTCCTCACCGAGTGCCCCGGGGAGTGGGCGGAGCTGCTGGCCCGGGTGACCGAGGCCACCGGGCGCGGGGGCGGCGCCGGCGCGCCCGACGGAGTGATCGCCTGGGCGGCCTGGCAGACGGCCGTCGGCTGCGGGTTCCCGTATCCGGAGCGGGTGGGCCCGGCGCTGTTGAAGCACGTCCGCGAGACGGGGCTGCGGACCAGCTGGACCGAACAGGACGCCGACTACGAGCAGGCCGTCACCCGGTTCGTGGAGGCGGGTCCCTGCGGGCCGCCGCTCTACACGGTCGCGGAGTTCACCTCGCGGGTGCGGCCCCAGGTGCGGGCCAACGTCCTCGGGATGGCACTGCTGCACCTGGCGATGCCGGGGGTGCCCGACGTCTACCAGGGGACGGAGAGCGAGTACCGGGTGCTCGTCGACCCGGACAACCGCCGAAGGGTGCGCTTCCGCCGGAAGTTCCTGGAGGACGTCGAGTCCGGCCGCCGCCCCAGGGATCTGTCCGCCGAGAAGACCGCGCTCACCATGGCCGCGCTGCGGCTGCGCGCCCGCCGCCCCGAGGCGTTCGGCGAGGCGGCCACGTACGAGCCGCTGCACGCCCGCGGCGCGGCCGCCGCGCACTGTGTGGCGTTCGTACGCTCCTCGGAGGTCCTGTGCGCCGTCACGCGCCTCTCACGGCGGCTGGCCGACGCCGGGGGCTGGCGCGACACGGAGCTGGAGCTGCCGGAGGGCGTGTGGCGCGATCTGCTCACTCCGGGGCGCGAGTTCACCGGGCGGGTGCGCGTGGCGGATCTGTTCGCGGACCTGCCGGTGCTCCTCCTGGAACGGGCGCACGGCGGGTCCGGCGCCAGGACGCCGGCATGAGCGGCCGGCCCGCCGCCCCGTCCCGGCTCTCCGGCCCGTCGTCCTCGACGGCGGGCACGGAGGACTCCCCTCGTACGGAGGACGCTGCTCGAACGGCAGGCCTCCCGCGCGCGGGGGACTTCCAGGCAGCCCACGGCCCGAGGGCGAAGCCCCCACGTGTCCGGCCGACCTCCACTGCTCCTGCCCCGCCGAAATGCGCCGGGACGAGCAACTCCCCGAGGTCGGCTGCCCGTTCGACGACCCGACGGCGGCTGGCCGCCGCCCGGACCGGGTCCAGGCAGAAGCAGCTGTTGCAGGAGGGGGCGAGGATCTGCACCGGGCTGTGCAGCAGATCGCCGACGAACACCGCCCGGTCGCCGTCGGACTCGAGCCGCAGCACCGACGAACCGGGCGTATGGCCCGGCGCGGACTCGAGGGTGAGGTGTTCGTCGATGCGGTGGACGCCGTCCCACAGCACGGCCTGCCCGGCGCGGTGGACCGGCGCGACGCTGTCCTGGTAGATGAGCCGGTCGTCCTCGCGCAGCCCGTTCCCGTACGCGTTGTCCGGGCCGAAGTGGAAGTCGTCGGCGGTCGGCAGGAGGTACAGGGCGTTGGGGAACGTCGGCGCCCACTCCCCCGTGGCACCCGTGGTGTTCCACCCGACGTGATCGCCGTGGAGGTGCGTGTTGACGACGACGTCCACGTCCTCCGGGCGGACTCCGGCCCTGGCCAGGCGGCCGAGGAAGTCGCCCTGCCAGCGATGGAACATCGGCGAGCCCGGCCGCTCGCGCCCGTTGCCCACCCCGGTGTCGACCAGAACCGTCCGTCCGCCACTGCGCAGCACCCAGGTCTGCAGCGCGACCACCGCCCGGTCGCCTTCCGGGTCCCAGTGGTCCGGCGCCAGCCAGTCCCCGTTGTCCTGCCACAGCTCGGCCGGGGACTCCGGGACCAGGCCACGGGCGGGCGCGAACGCCCCCTGCCATTCGACGACGCGGATGACCTCGACATCGCCCAGCATGATGCTCTGCACGCTCTCTTCGTTCATGCCGTCGACGCTAGGCAGGTCTACCGAGCCTCTCAATGCTCTTCCGGCTCATCCTGATACGCATCCGTCTCACCCTTGAGCTCATGGGTACGCTGACGGGATGGACGTGGTGAGCGATGCCGTCTCGGCCGTGCGCGTGGGACGGCCCTCCTCCAACCGGGTGCGGGTCGGAGGAACTTGGTGCACCCGGCTCGCCCCGTACGACGGCGCGGGGTTCCACGTGGTCCTCAAGGGCCGCTGCCGGCTGCTGACCGACGATGGCGCCCCGCTCTCGCTCGGCGCCGGTGATGCAGTGCTGCTGCCGCACGGGACGGAGCATGTGCTCGCCGACGCCGGCACCGACGCGACCGCCGCGGAACGGGCGGTGCCGTTCGAGCGCTGGCTCGACGGGAGCATCCCCCCTCCGCCCCGGGCAGGTGCCGGCGAGGTGGAACTGCTGTGCGGCAAGTACCGGCTCGACCGCAGCCGGGCCCATCCGCTCCTGGCGGAGCTGCCGGAGGTCGTCCATCTCCCCAACCGGATCGGCACGCACCCCGAACTCCGCGCCGCCATCGACCTGCTGGGCGGCGAACTCGGCGAGCAGCGGCCCGGAGCCTGTATTGCGGTCCCCAGCCTGCTCGACCTGCTCCTCGTGTACATGATCCGCTCGTGGATGGCCGAGGGCACCGCCGGCGTCTGGCCGAGCGTCCTGGGCGACCCGGTGGCGGCCGCCGCCCTGCGGGCACTGCACTCGGACCCGGCCGCCCCGTGGACCAACGAGCGCCTGGCCGGCGAGGCAGGAGTGTCCCGCCCCACCCTGGCCCGGCGGTTCACCGCCCTGGTGGGCCGTCCTCCGATGGCCTACCTCACCTGGTGGCGGCTCACCTTCGCCGCCGCTCTCCTCCGCGACACCCCGGACCCGCTCGCCACCATCGCCCGCCGCGTCGGCTACGGCACCCCCTATGCCCTCTCCCACGCCTTCAACCGGGAATTCGGAACCACACCGGGACGGTACCGGGCGGAGGCAGCGGGACGCACATGAGGACACCGGCCGGCGGCGACACTCTGCGCAGCCACCGGCACGTCCCCAAGAGCGCGTCACCAGGCGGCAGATGCACCCGCTCCCCAGGCCGTCCGGGGCGATCGACGGCGCGTTTGCCGCGCTCGCGGGCCGTCGGCCGCACTGTCGAAGACGGCTCGGCGGGGGGTCGGCGGGGGGACGCCTTCTTGACAGTCGACGCCGTCCGTGGAGTACTGCGGATTGCGACGGCGGGCGGGCCAGACGGGGGTGAGTCACCTGACGGAGCAGCGCTACCCCAGTGCGACCGAGCTCGTCGCGTCCGCGCGGGCGCTGGCCGGGCACCGTCCTGAGCTGAGCACACTGCGGCAGATCGGCACCTCGCGCGCGGGCAGACCGCTGCACCTGTTGTCCGTCGGGCACGCACGCAGTGCGGTGCTCGTGGTGGCGGGGGCGCATGCCAATGAGCCGACCGGGGGCTCGACGCTGCTGCGGCTGGCCGAACGGGCCCTGCTCGAACCGGCGTTCCGGGCCGGGACGTCCTGGCACTTCCTGCTGTGCGCGGACCCGGACGGCGCGAGCCTGCACCGTACGCCCGCTCCGCGCACGCTGCTGGACTACCACCGGCACTTCTTCCGCCCCGCGGGCCCGGAGCAGCCCGAGTGGTCTCCGTCGGTGCTGCCGCCCGACCGGCTGCCGCCCGAGACGCGCGCGCTGACCGGGGTCATCGACGAGGTGCGGCCCTACCTCCAGGTGTCCCTGCACGGCACCGATCTCGGCGGCAGCTGGGTACAGCTGACCAAGGACATCCCCGGGCTCGCCGAGCCGTTCGCCAAGTCGGCGGCCGAGCTGCACATTCCGGTGGAGACGGGGGCCTCGGACGCGGCGGGGTGGCCCGCATCGGGGCCGGGGGTGCATGTGATGCCGGCGCCGGGCTCGGACGCCGCCTTCCCGAGCCTGCCGGACGACGCCCGGCACAGCACCTGGCACCACGCACACCGGTACGGCGGGCTGACGGCGGTCGTCGAGGTGCCGATGTGGGCGAGCGATCTGGTGGACGACCCGGCACCGCATCCCGCGCCGGCCGAGGCGATGCGGCGGCTGTCCCTGCGGCTGCTGCGGGACACCCGGCTGGTGGAGGACGTCCTCGCGGACGCGCTGCCCCGGCTCACCGGCGCGGAGGGGCCGTTGCTGCGGGCCTCGCGCTGGGCGCTGGCTCTCGTGCCGGGCCTCGCGGACGACTGGATGCGGCTTCCGCCCGCCGGGGCGACCATGGCGTACATCGGCAGCATCGACGCCTTCGGGCGCCGGCTCCCCCTGCGGGCCGCCGCGATGCTGCTGCGGGTGCTCAAGGATGCGGACGACCGGGCCGCCCCACGGCTGGAACAGCTCGTCGTCGAGTGGTGCGACGCCTTCGCCGAGCGCTTCCGGGCGCGCTGGGTGCCGCTGGACCACCAGGTGGAGCACCAGTCCCGCACGGTGGCGGCGGCGGCGCGGCACGCGCGCGGGAGGACGTGACGGGCCCCTGTGTGCACATCGGTGCACGGGTCGGCACGACGGGACCCGCGTACACGTGTCGGCGCGAGGGGATCCGCGTGCCCGGGACGGCGCGACGGCACCTGCCGACGGGCACCCTCGTGCCCTCGGGGGGCGGGACGGCACCGTGAAGACCGAGCTCCCGGGCGTCAGTTGCTCGCGAGCCGGAAGCCCATCCGTCCGAAGCTCACCTGGTCGCCGTCCCGGACGACGGCCGCGCCGACCACCCGCCGGCCGTTGACGGTCGTGCCGTTCATGGAACCGAGGTCGCGCAGCACCCAGATGCCGCCCTGCCGGGTCAGCTCGGCGTGCACCCGCGACACCGACTCGTGGCTCAGCCGCAGGCCGTTCGCCGGGTCACGGCCGATGCGCAGCGTCTCGGGGCCGCCCGGCTGGGGCAGCAGCAGCTTCGGCAGCTGCTCGGACCGCCAGGCCCTGCGCAGCCGCACCGTGAATCCGGAGAGCGCACCCACGGTACCGAGGACCATCCGCGACCAGCGGCCCTCGGTGTGGAGGTCGGCGGTGAGCTGCGCGAGCTCGTCCGATCTGCGCGCGGCGAGGGCCAGCTCCATGCGGCGGACGAACGTGTCGTGCGACAGCTTCCCCTGGGCCACACCCTCCCTGAGCGCACGCAGCGCCGTGTCGCGCTCGGCGTCCGACAGCCGCGCGGGGGAAGGGAGGGACTCGAAAGACGACGTCACGAAGGTGATTGTCATTCAGTGTGCCCGGGGTGTCCAGAAAACCGGTTCGCCGGCGGCGTACGGCGCTGCCGGGCTGCGCGGACTGCCCACTGTGCGCGGGGACTTGTCCATGATCCGGTTCGCGGTCCGTCCGCCCGCCGACGGGGACACGGACCTCCTGGCGCTCGGCCGCCCCGTCGCCGCGGCGCTGCGCCGCAGCCCTTGGGGCACCCACGGGCTGCACGCGTCGTCGGACGCGAAGGGCCCGACGCGGCGGCCGGGGAGGCACCGGACCGCCGCCGTCGCCCGTCCCCCGCGCGCGGCGGCACGCGCGTTCACTCCCGCGGGTGAGCCCGTTGCGCGGCACGTGCCTGCGCACCGTCCGAGCGGGCCGGCACCGGGTTCATCGGCGTGGAGCCCGGGCAACGGGGCCACGGACACGCATGCGACCTGCTCGTCGAGCGGCCCGCCTCCCCGTGGAGCCGGGGCGCCGGGTCCGTCGCGGGCGCGGCGGACGACGGGAGCCTCCCCGTCTCCGCCCCCTCCGCCCGCGCGGCACATCCGGTGATGGGGAAGCGGATCGATCTCATCTGACGCACCATGGACGGGACGTCACGCTGAGCAGACGAGGGGGAACCGTCCGTGCAGTTCGAGGTGTGGGCACCACAGGCCGACCGGGTCACGCTCCACGTGGAGGGCGCACCGCGCACCCTGGAGCGTGATCCCGGGCGTGCGGGATGGTGGACCGGCGAGGCGGATGCCGTGGACGGTGCGCGCTACGGGTTCGCGGTGGACGACGGTCCCGTGCTCCCGGATCCGCGTTCCCGGCGGCAGCCGGACGGCCCCGACGGGCCGAGCGCGGTCGTCGACCAGGGCAGGTACGCCTGGCGTACGCAGTGGGCGGGCAGGGACCTGCCCGGTGCGGTCCTGTACGAGCTGCACGTGGGCACGTACACGCGGGAGGGCACCCTCGACGCCGCCGCCGGACGGCTCGGGCACCTCGCCGAGCTGGGCGTCACCCATGTGGAGCTGATGCCGCTGTGTCCCTTCCCCGGGCGGCACGGCTGGGGGTACGAGGGTGTCTCGCTGTGGGCGGTCCACGAGCCGTACGGCGGCCCGGAGGCGCTGAAACGGTTCGTCGATGCCGCGCACGAGCACGGTCTCGGCGTCGTCCTGGACGTGGTGCACAACCACCTGGGTCCCTCCGGCAACCATCTGCCCGCGTTCGGGCCCTACTTCACGGACACCCACCACACGCCCTGGGGCGCCGCGGTCAACCTCGACGCACCGGGGTCGGACGAGGTGCGCGCGTACCTGCTCGGCAGCGCCCTGGCGTGGCTGCGGGACTACCGCCTCGACGGGCTGCGCCTGGACGCGGTGCACGCGCTGTGCGACACCCGCGCGCTGACGTTCCTGGAGGAGCTGTCGACGGCCGTCGACGGGCTGTCCGCCGAGCTGGGCAGGCCGCTCTTCCTGATCGCCGAGTCGGACCTGTGCGACCCCCGCGTCATCACCCCCCGCGCGCGGGGCGGCCTCGGCATCGACGCCCAGTGGAACGACGACTTCCACCACGCCCTGCACACGGCCGTGACAGGCGAGTCCCGGGGCTACTACGCGGACTTCGCCGCGGCGCCCTTCGCCGCGCTCGCGAAGACGCTGACGGGCGGCTACTTCCACGACGGCACCTATTCGAGCTTCCGCGGCCGCCACCACGGCCGCCCGCTGGACCGGGCGCGGACCTCGGCGCACCGGCTGCTCGGCTACGCGCAGACCCACGACCAGGTGGGCAACCGCGCCCAGGGCGACCGGCTGTCGGCGACGCTCTCCCCCGGCCTGCTGGCCTGCGCCGCCGCCGTGACGCTCACCGCCCCCTTCACACCGATGCTCTTCATGGGCGAGGAGTGGGGCGCGGGCACGCCCTGGCAGTTCTTCACCGACCACACCGATCCCGAGCTCGCCGAGGCCGTACGGCGCGGCAGGCGGCGGGAGTTCGCGGGGCACGGCTGGGCCGAGGAGGACGTGCCCGATCCGCAGGATCCGGCGACCCGGGAGCGCTCGTGCCTCGACTGGGCGGAGCCGGGGACGGAGCCGCACGCGCGGCTGCTCGCGTGGTACCGGCAGCTGATCGCGCTGCGGGGCACGCAGCCCGACCTGGCCGATCCCGATCTGGGCGCGGTGCGGGTGTCGTACGACGAGGAGGCGCGCTGGATCAGCTTCCGCAGGGGCGACGTCCGGGTCGCCGTGAACCTGTCCAAGGAGCCGGTGCGGATTCCCGTCGGGACCCGGACGGTGCGCGTACTGGCAGCGTGGGAGCCCGTGGGGCTTCCCGGCTCCGACGGACTGCTGCACGTACCGGCCGAGTCGGCGGCGGTGCTGGCCCAGCCCTGACAGGGGTCCCGGGGAGCTACTCGTCCTCCTCCGGCAGGTCCGTGACGCGTTCCAGCAGGATGGGCTCCCAGGCGTGGCGCAGCTGGAGCCGGAGGAGCGACAGGGGCGTGCCGACCGTGCCGTGCAGGCGCTCGGCGAAGCGGAGGACGGTGTCGCAGCGGGCGAGCCAGAGGCCCCGCAGCCCGTCCCGGGCGCCGTAGCCGGCCAGCGTGGCCGCCCGCACGGCGGCGGGCGCCCCGACGGCACGGGCGAGGCCCGCGATGTCCTCGGCCGGATCCCCCACCAGCGCGTCGGACCAGTCGAGGATCCCGCACACCCGCCCGTCGGCGGTCACCCGCAGACGGTCGCCGGTGAGGCGGTGGTGGACCAGGAACGCCGCGGGCCCGGGCGCCAACTGGGCGAGGGCCTGCGGCGTGGGCTGGGCCAGCCGGGCGGGGTCGAACTCGCCGTCCGCGGCGAGCGGTCCGGCCGCCCGGGTCGCAGCCGCGCGCAGCGCCTCCAGGGAGCGCGCGGGTACCCGCGGCAGCCCCAGGGTCGCCGCCTGCGCCACGGGTACCGCCCGCAGACCCGTGAGGAGCGTCGCGAGGTCCGACTCACCGGCCGCCGACACGGCCCGCTCGTCGGCGGCGACCCCGGGCAGCTTCCTGTCGAGGGTGAAGGCGAGCCCCGGCGCCCATTCGCCCGACCCGGCACTGACCGGCACCGGCACGCCGACGTGCGGGCGGACCAGGTCGCGCAGCCGGAGCTCACGGCGCTGTCCCGCGGACGCGGCCCGGTCCCGGGCGAGCCTGAGAACATGGCGGCTGCCCACCCACCAGGCGTACGGTTCGCCGCCCTCGTGCACGGGACGCACGTCCGGGACCGCGCCGGTCCCGCCGAGGACGGAGCGGACGATCCGGTGGACGTCGTCCGCGGTCGGTGGCTGCTGTCGCATCGCTCGCCCCTGATCGCTCACTGCCCCGCTGTTCACCTGCCCGAGTACCCCGGCCGCGGGCCGGCCGCCGCTACCGCACGATCGCCATCTCGCGCGCGGTCGTGTTGAGGCGCCGCCCGCCGTCCTCCGTGACGGTCACGATGTCCTCGATCCGCACCCCGAACCGGCCCGGCAGATAGATGCCGGGCTCCACCGAGAAGCACATGCCCGGTACGAGGGTCTGCTCCTCGCCCTCGACCATGTACGGCGGTTCATGGGTCGTGACGCCGATGCCGTGGCCGGTGCGGTGGATGAAGTGGTCGCCGTACCCGGCGTCGGCGATATGGGCCCGCGCCACCCGGTCCACCTCCTGGCAGGCGATTCCCGGCCGCACCGCCCGGCAGGCGGCGTCCTGGGCGGCCCGCACGACGTCGTGGACACGCTGCTCCTCGGCGCTCGGCTCGCCGACGTGGACCGTCCGGGAGGTGTCCGAGCCGTAGCCGTGCATCAGGCCCCCGAAGTCGAGGACGACCATGTCGCCCTGCTGGATGACACGGTCGCCCGCCTCGTGGTGCGGGTTGGCGCCGTTCGGCCCGGACCCGACGATGGTGAAGTCGACCTGGGAGTGTCCGAACTGCCGCAGCAGAGCGGCGAGATCGGCGGCGACCTCGCTCTCCCTGCGACCGCCGAAGGGAACCTTCAGGATCTCCTCGTACGTCGCGTCGGCGGCGGCACCGGCCGCCGCCAGGCGGCCGAGTTCGGCGGCGTCCTTGACGGCGCGCAGCATGGGGAGGGCCGTGGTGAGGGCGACGTAGGACGCGTCCGGCAGTTCCTGCTGGAAGCCCAGCAGGTGCAGGGCCCAGGTGTCGTCGCTGACGCCGAAGCGGCCGGCGCGCTCCAGGTGGGGCACGATGGCCGCATAGGGGTCCTCGCCGTCGGTCCAGTCGCGCAGCGCGAGTGCGGGCGCGCCGACGCACTTCGCGGCGTCGGGGGCCTCCAGAGTGGGCACGACCAGTACCGGGTCCTGTCCCGCGGCCAGGACGAGCACCGTCAGGCGCTCGGTCGTCACGGGCCGGTAGCCGGTGAGCCACGTCAGGTCGGGGCCCGGCGCGACGAGCAGTCCGGCGAGCCCGGCGTCGGCGGCGGCCCGTACGGCGCGGTCCATCCGGGCCTTGTAGTCGTCGGCGGTGAAGGGCGCGGGCGTGCCGGTCATAGGGGCCTCCAGGCCAGCGAGGGCGGACGGGCCCGGCAGGCCTCGTGGGTCCGCCGGGTGTGCGGTCCGCCCGGTGCGGGTGTGCCGGGTGTGCGGTCGGCATCCAGATCTACCAGGTGTACGGGCGGCATCCATGCTCATCCGGCCCACGGGCAGCATCCTGCCCGCCCGTGGGGTTCCCCGCGAGCCGGGCCGGCGGACCGTCCGGACGCCGCCGCGCAGGGGGTCAGCCCTCCAGGGCGAGCCTGGCGCCGAGGATCAGCAGCACTCCCCCGGACACCTGTTCCAGCCTGCGGCGCACTCCGGCCCGCGACAGCACGGCCTTCATCCGGCCGACGAACCACACGTACAGGCTGTAGTAGCCGACCTCGAAGACGGCCCACAGGGCGGCCAGCCCCACCATCGCGGGCAGGTGCGGGGCGCCTTCGGGCACGAACTGCGGGAGGAAGGACATCGCGAAGACGGCGGCCTTCGGGTTGGCGAGGTTCAGCAGCAGCCCGGCCCGGTAGGACGCGCCGTCCGACTTCGGGCGTCCTTCCCAGCCGCCGCTCTCCTCGCCCCTCGTGCGCCGGGCGCGCCACAGCGCCTGGGCGCCGAAGCAGACGAGGACCGCGGCGCCGACGTAGCGGATCACGTCGTACGCCACCTGCGAGGCGGCGAGCAGTGCGGTCAGGCCGAGGGCGGCGACGACGCCCCAGATGAACACGCCCGTCTCGTTGCCGAGCACGGTCAGGAATCCGGAACGCCTGCTCTGCAGGGACTGCTTGATGATCAGCACCGTGCTGGGTCCGGGCGAGGCGGCGATCAGCGTGCAGGCGCCGAGGAAGGCGAGGAGGGTGCTCAGCATGCCGCCCATCGTGGGGCGCGGACCCCGGGGACGGCCAGCGAATTTCACGGGTGGCCGGGCGCTCGACGGAGGCGGGGTACGGCCGGGGATCAGAGCCGTGCGGCACCCGGGTGTCGGTGGCCGGTGGCATGATGGCCGGGCCGGTTCAGGTGACGGGTGGGCAGGGGGAGCGCATGACCGAGCCGTCCGCGGTGGAGCGCCTGTACTTCGGTGCCGACGACGCCGAGAGCGACATGTCGACCGGTCTGCTGCGCCGGGGCTTCGTCTCGACGCCCCAGTACCGCAGCGCGCTGTCCGGGCACAAGATGCTGGTGATCGGCCGCAAGGGGTCCGGCAAGAGCGCCATCTGCATGCACCTGTCCGCGGGAGACGGACACCGGGGCGACACGGTGCTCATCACGCCGGACGGCGCCACGAGCGAGGTGATACGCCACTTCGACCCGGTGGGCCTGACGGGCGACACCGCCAAGTCGCTGATCTGGCGGTACGTCTTCGCGGTGCACGCGGCCCGCCATCTCGTCGACCACGCCAAGGAGGCGCACACCGGCAGGACACCCGGCTCGGTGAAGGCACTGCGGGAGTTCCTGAAGAAGAACGGCGAGCTGTCCAAGGACCTGTCTGGGCCGGGGACGGCGAGTCAGCTCGCGCGGGCGGCACAGGGGCTGCGTACGTCGCTGTCCCTGGAGGCCTTCGGCATCAAGGCCGGGGTGGACCTCGCGAAGCAGCCGGCCGAGGGCGCGCAGGCGACCCAGCAGCTCGGCGTCGTCGAAAGGGGCGTGGCCGCGGCCTTCGAGGAACTCGGCTGTGCCGACCTGCATCCGCTGCTGCTGCTCGTGGACCGGCTGGAGCAGGTGTGGTCGGCGGAGGGCGACAGCAACTCCATGGTGATCGGGCTGCTGCTCGCGGCCAAGCACGCCACCGCGCTCTACGGCGGTGCACTGCGCTGTCTGCTGTTCCTGCGCTCCGACATCTACGACTCGCTCGCCTTCGTGGAGGCCGACAAGTTCCACGGTGACGAGCTGCGCATCGAGTGGTCCGAGACCCAGCTGAAGGAGCTCGCGCTGGCGAGGGCCCGGGCCTCCGCCGGGGCGGAACTCACCGAGGAGCGGCTGTGGCAGGACGTGTTCCCGCCCACCGTGCGAGGCGAGCCCACGCCGCGCTATCTGTTCGAGCGGTCGCTGCCCCGGCCGCGCGACGCCATCCAGTTCCTCAACGAGTGCCGGGACCGGGCCTTCGGGCACGGGCACGAGCGGATCCACGAGAGCGATGTCGTCGAGGCCACCAAGCAGTTCTCGCTGTGGAAGCTCAAGGACCTGGTCAACGAGTACCTGATCGCCCACCCCTTCCTCGAACAGCTCGTTCCGCTGTTCCAGAACTCCGGTTATCTGGTGATACGCAGCTCGCTGGCCCACCGCTTCGAACCGGTCGCCGGGACGCTGCGCGACCAGTTCCCCGCGTATGCGTATGCGCTGCATCTGCCGGGGATCCTCGACACGCTCTTCTCCGTGGGGTTCCTGGGGGTGCGCAGGCACAGCGGGGTCGAGTACGCGGGCGGCAACAGGCTCACGATCCAGCCGCACGAGCTGGAGTTCCACATCCATCCGTGCTTCCGCGAGGCGCTGGGCGCGACCCGGGCCGTGCATCTGCATCCGTACGACCCCACGACCTCGCTGACGCAGATCGCCTCCGGGAACGCGCTCTCCCTGGGCGGGGGGACCCGCCCGAGCCGTGAGTACGTGCTGCTGGAGCGGCTCAGGGGCTCCTGCCGCTCGATCCTCGCCGAGCTGGGCAAGGCCCCCGAACTGCCCCAGGAGCTGCGGGTGCAGATCCAGCGCGACATGACCCTGGTGATGGACACCGCGACCGGTGCCGGGCGCGGGCCGGGCGCCGCGGGGGACGCCCGGCATGTCGTGCTCTCCGCCGCGTCGTACTTCGCCGGCCTGGCCGCCCAGTTGTACGCCAGTGGGGTCGACGCCGTGAGCGGTGCCGGAAGCATGGTGCGGCGCATCGAGGACGAGTCGCAGCGCATGTTCCGCCTGGCGGGCGGCACGACGGGCGGCAGCGGCAGCGGCGGGGGGACCTCCTCGGGGCTCTAGGTAGTGTGCCGGTGCCCATCGCCGGCAGTGGTCATCCGGTCGGTGCGGGCGCTCCCTTCCACGGGAAGGGAAGCCGGGTCGGGTGCGCCGGGATCCGCGTCGGGAACACCGGGGGCGCCGCGGTGGGCGCCCCCGGGACCGGCACGGGGGACATCCGCGCCGTCCCCGGATCACGGGACAGGAACTCCTCGTCGTACCGCCGGCAGCCCTGGTGCCAGGTGAGGATGCCGGACATCCAGTTCTCCAGCTCCTTCACATGGCCCGCCAGCACGTCGCGCGCCTCGTCGTCCAGTTCGAAGTCGTCGTAGAGCACGGGGAGTTCGTGGGTGACGACATGCTGGAACTGGCGCAGGCGGCCGTTCATCAGGTCGTGGACGACGGCCACCGCGGTCGGGTAGTCGCAGGCGAAGA
Organism: Streptomyces sp. NPDC002004; assembly: GCF_053593975.1. NCBI lineage: Bacteria > Bacillati > Actinomycetota > Actinomycetes > Kitasatosporales > Streptomycetaceae > Streptomyces > Streptomyces sp. NPDC002004. Next base: position 110,559 of record NZ_JBSFDP010000014.1, on the reverse strand, counting down.
AGTTCTGCACGACCAGGACGCCGTTGTGCAGCTCGCCCTCGAACTCGATCTCCTTCTGGTAGGAGAACAGGTCGTTGCACAGCATGGCGTAGTCGGCGGCGGAGTTCTCCAGCGACCGCATCGGGCCGGTGTCGAAGATCTCCGCCGGCACTCGTCCGCCGTGCGAGATGCGTGCCAGCGCCATCGTCAGTTCTGCGCCGAACGTCGCACGGCGCATCTCGATGTAGTCCACGGGATCGGGGATGCGGTGTGCCAGCTGGTTGTCGAGCTCCCAGTGCCAGCTGTCGAGCATGACGTCGACACCGGCCCGGAACGTCTCACGCTCCCGCGGGGTCATCGGCCGCGCCGTGCGCTCCCACAGATCGGCGAGTCCCCGCTCCAGCCCGTTCGCGGGAACCCCGCCCCCCGCCATGTCGAGCGGCATCAGCGACTTCAGCCGTTCCGTGCACATACGGGCGCCCACCAGGTCACGGGGCCGGCCGAACACCGCCGGGTAGTAGTCGTCGGCGTACGTCCCCCAGGCCAGCCACTGCGAGTCGATGTCGAGTGCGTCCGGGGTGGCGTCCGGGTGGAGTCCCGCGGCGCACAGCGGCAGGTCGTGGCGGAGCAGCGCCGGTTCGTCCCACACTCCCTCACCGAGGATGCCCATGCGTGCGCACCACTCGACCAGGTTCGCCCGGGCGCCGTGCAGATGCGGGCTGAGCGTCGTCTCGTACGGCAGCTCGAAATCGGGCAGCAGCGACGGGCCGACCCGCTGGAACGGCAGGTGGGAGTGACGGCGCAGCCGGTTCGCGCCCAGGGCCGCGAGGAGTGCGGGGACGTCGGCCGACGAGGTGCCGACGCCCGTCGGACCGCCGAGCAGCGGGTTCCCGGTGGCAGCGTTCTCGTTCATGTAGCGGCTGGAACGCAAGTGCCATTCGTGGCCGCCGGACTGCCAGTCCTGGAGGCCCTTCACATAGTCCGCGACCGCCGCGCACTGTGCGGGGGTGAGTCCCTTCTCGGCGCACAGGAGGGGCAGTTCGGTCAGGGCGGTGTTCTCGAACTGCTGCAGGCGCGAGGTGATGAGGTCGTTGACGGCCTCCGCCGCCTCCGGTGTCGTACAGCCGAGGAAGGTCTCCAGGACCAGTACGCCGTTGCTGAGCTCGCCCTCCTCCTCGATCTCGCGCTGGTACGAGAAGAGGTCGTTGCGCAGATGGACGCCGTCCGAGAAGGCGTCGGTGAGCACGCGCAGCGGGCGGGAGCCGGCCACAGTCTCCGGGATCTCCGAGGTGGCGTACTCGATCAGACCCGCCGACCACGGGGCGCCGCCGACCTTGCGGCGCATCTCGATGTACTCGACCGGGTTGGCGATGCGCCCTTCGTTGATGTTGGAGAGCTCCCAGAGGGATTCGTCGAGGAGGTTCCTCGTGGACTCGGCGAAGCGTTCCCGCCAGGCGGGCGACATCGACGGGACGGTGCGCGCCCACAGGTCGGCGAGGCCCGCCTCGACCGGATTCTCCGGGTCGGGGAAGGGGTGGGACGCGTCCTCGAAACCCATCGGCATGAACATACGAAGCCGGTCCAGATGGGCCTTGCCGGCCTCGCGGTCCTGGCTGCGCTTGAACATCTCCAGGAAGTGGTCGTCGAAGAAGAAGACCCAGACGTACCAGTCGGTGACCAGGGACAGGGCGTCGGCGTCGCAGTCGGGGTGCGTGTAGGCGCACAACAGGCCGTAGTCGTGGGCATCGAGGTCCGCCTGCTCCCAGACGCCGGAGCCCTCCAGCATGCCCATGTCGCGGGCCCATTGGACGGAGTGGGCTCGTGCCGCGTCGAGGTGCGGGTTCAGACGGGGCGGGTGCGGCAGGTAGAACCGCGGAAGATCGAACGGCTGGCTCATGGCCCCGGCCCTACCCGCGGGCCCGGGTGCACATCCTCGGCGTCGGCCATGATCGCACCTTCGCGTGAACGGGTGCGTGGGGGTCGGTGGTTGGGGGAAGGGGGGGCACGACCACGGCGGCGCAGGCCTGCACCGCCGTTCACCGTCCCCCGTCCCCTCCCCGGAACCGTGGGGCTCCGCCCCGGACCCGTATCGGCCTGAACGGCCTCGTCCTGCGTACGCCGAGGGGCCGTCCCGCCGAGGAGCGGGACGGCCGTCGCGTACGGCCTATGCCGGGAGTGGCGCCACCTCCCGGTGAATCGGCACCCCGCCACCCGCCAGAGGGACCCCCGACCCCCCGTGCCGGGCCGCGATGATCTCCGCCGCGATGGAGAGCGCCGTCTCCTCGGGCGTCCGTGCCCCGAGGTCGAGACCGATCGGCGAGCGCAGCCGGGCGAGGGCCGCATCGGGCACGCCCTCCTCCCGCAGACGCGCCAGCCGGTCCCTGTGGGTGCGCCGGGACCCCATGGCCCCCACGTAGCCGACCGGAAGCCGCAGCGCCAGTTCGAGCAACGGCACGTCGAACTTCGGGTCGTGGGTGAGCACGCACAGCGCCGTACGCCCGTCGAGACGCCCCTCCCGCGCCTCGCCGTCGAGGTACCGGTGCGGCCAGTCGACCACGACGTCGTGCGCATCGGGGAACCGCGCCGCCGTGGTGAACACGGGGCGGGCGTCGCACACGGTGACGTGGAAGCCCAGGAACCGCCCGGCGTGCACCAGCGCGGCGGCGAAGTCGATGGCACCGAAGACGAGCATCCGCGGCGCCGCGGCCGCCGACTCGACGAACAGCGTCACGGGTTCACCGCACACACCGCCCTCGGTGCCGATCCGCACGGCCGCCGTGCGGCCCTGTACGAGCAACGCCGCGGCCTCGGCCGCCGCGGTCGCGTCGAGTTCCGCGGCGCCGTGCAGCGTGCCCTCGTACGTCCCGTCGGGGCGAACGGCGAGGGCCCCGCGGCCGAGCAGGTCCTCGGGACCGCCGGCGACGCGGGCCAGTGCGACGGTGCGCCCGTGCGCGGCGGCGTCCAACGCGGCCCTCAGGGCAGGTCGCGCAGGATCCGTCCGCCGCATCGGCGTGACGAGGACGTCGAGTACGCCACCGCAGGTGAGCCCCACGGCGAAGGCGTCGTCGTCGCTGTACCCGAAGCGGTGCAGGACCGGGACGCCGGTCTCGATCACTTCCAGGCACAGTTCGTACACGGCACTCTCGACGCATCCGCCCGAGACACTGCCGAGGGCGGTACCCGTCTCGTCCACGGCCAGGGCCGCGCCGGGGGGCCGGGGGGCACTGCCGCTCACCGACACCACGGTGGCGAGCGCGAAGTCCCGCTCCCGCAGGCACCATTCGCGGAGCTCGGACGCTATGTCCAGCATGGCGTTACCTGACCTTCGGAAGACCGTCGAATGACTGTCGAACGACCGTTGGCCGGCCGGTGGACGCGCCGCGAGATCGTCACGGGGCGCCCGGAGGGCCGGAATGGCTCTGCCGGGACGGCTCGGCCGGTGGGCCGGGCCGGTGGATGAACCGGATCGGTGCACGAACCGGATCGGAGGGTGAACCTGATCGGTGGTGAACCGATCAGCGGATGAACTCGCGCTGCAGCGGCCTTCGAGCGTGCTGCGGCGGCAGGGGCAGCGCGTCGGAGCGGCCCACGCGGTCCACGTGCTCCACCCGGCCCACCCGTTCGGCGCCGGGGTTCCGCTCCGCCGGGCCGGCCGGGTCCACCCCGGCGGCCTGCTCGACCCCGGGCAGCCGACGGGTCCCGCCCGCCGCACCGGGGCTGTCGACGCGCGTCGCACGGTCGATGCGTCCGGCCCGGTCGACACGCGTTGACGATTCGGCGAACCGGCGTCCCCGCACGGCAAGAAGCGTGGCCGCATGGGCCACGCTGGCGAGCGTCACGTGATGGTGCCAGCCCCGGAAGGACCGGCCCTCGAAGTCCCGGATGCCCACGGCCTCACAGACGTCGACGAAGTCCAGGGCCACCCGGTCGGTCAGCTTGGCCAGCAGGAACAGCTGGGCCAGCGGCATGTCCTGGATGTTGGTGATCCAGAACTCGGAGGGCAGCGGGTTGGCCGCCTCCGCCCAGGCTCCCAGCAGCACCAGCGGCTGCGGTGCGACGGTGACCCGGTCGTCCCCGGGCGCCGCGTGCACGGCCGCCGCGGCCAGCGGCGTGACGACACCGTCGGCCCTGCCGTGGCGGGGCCATTCGACGAGCCGCCGCTGGGAGCGGAGCGAGTCGATCAGCTCGCGGGCCGATGCGGTGTACAGAGTGGGCCTCTGACGTCCCGTCGCGGCAAGGGCCACGGGAAGCGAGCCGTCGACCTTCAGGACGAACGGGATGTCGTACAGCGCGAACGTCTCCATCGTCTGCGGCAGATCGGCGTTGGACACCTCCATGACGACCGGGCGTCGCTGGAGCTGCCAGGTCTCCGACATGTGCAGGACCGCATGGATGGCGTCCTGGGCCGGGGTGCGCGAGCGTGCGGTGTCCGGGATTCCGGCCCTGCGGCGGCGCAGCAGCTCCGTCGTCCAGGGGCGCGGCAGGGTCAGGCTCCACTCGACGGGGAAGCTGGCCTCGCTGGATGCGAGCCAGACCCCGGCGGCCTGCTGACAGTTGGCCATGCGGCCGAGCTGGGGGACGAACTGCCGGCCCACGCCGACCGACCGGTCCCCCGCCTTCTCGATGATCATGGGTTGCACGACCCAGGCCAGCGGCCGCTGCACGGTGCGCTCGAGGTGCTGGGCCAGTGAACGGCGCACCGGCGTCCAGTCCCAGGGTGACTTGCTGATGAACTGCTGCAGGCTCTGCTCCACCGAACCCGCATCCGCCCCCGCGATGTTACGGATTGTTTTCTTGCCCGTGGTTGACACGAGGCCGTGCAGATAGACTCGAGCCCAATTCCGCTGATCCCGCCTGGGTAATGATTCGAAGAAGAGGGAAATCATCGCCTCGATGAGCGCGGAGATTTCCCTCGTCGAGTCTATCGGGAGTGTGTCGCTCGCCATCTCGCCTCCCCCGCTAGTGGCTTGATCCAATACCCTACTTGACCAATTGCCACGGCCGTAGGGCGCCGCATCTACTTCATGAGGTCACTGGCTTTGTCCGGTTTCACCCCCTGCCGAGGGGGTCGTTCGGGGTCGAGCAGCCTCAACATCAGTACAGAATTGAACTGAAGGCAGTACGTCGTGCGGCGCGCCAACTGGCGGAATTCACCGAGATCCGTCACCGGTCGCGATCGCAGGTCCCATCGCACACCGGAAGGAGGGTTGTGTGAAGGTCCTGTGACGGGATGGCGGGAAATCGTCGCCCTGTCCGAAGACGTTCGGCGCGATGACCTGAAACATGCGGTTGACAGCGTTCAGGGAATCGTTGTTGCCGCGGGCAACTGTTCTCCTGCGTCACTCTCGTCACTTCGGTCACCGTCGTCGACGATCAGCGGGATGGGGATCTGGTTGGCCGCGTAGTAGACGGCGATGAGGCCGTGGGCCACCAGGGTGAGGGGGGCCGAGAAGAAGGCCAGGAGGAGGGCGAGCGGGTAGGCGATGCAGCCGAGCCCGAAGCGCATCCGGGTGGCGCGGGCGCCGTCCTTGTCGACGTGGTCGTGGAACAGGTGGCCGAACCTGGTGACGTACCACCAGAAACCCAGGAACGCCACCGCGTACAGCACGGTGAGTGCGCTGTAGAGGATCGCCGCGATCTTTGCCGCCCCGGAATCGTGCAGATGGTCCGCCAGCACGGCGGTGGTCCAGGGAATGACCGAAACCACCATCAGCACCATGAGGTTGAGGAAAAGCAGCGGCCGGTCGACCTTCTTCAGATGACTGAAAATGGTGTGGTGATTGACCCACATGACGCCGATGACCAGAAAGCTCACGACATACGCGGCGTAATGCGGCCACTGTTCGGCGAGGCCGTGCCAGAGTTCCGTCCCGTGGTTCTCCGGAACCTTGATCTCCAGGACGAGAATCGTGATGACGATCGCGAAAACACCGTCGCTGAACGCCTCTACCCGCCCCGTCTCCCTTTCCATGTCTCCCCCCTCGGTCGCACGGAGAGGCCCCCGGGGCCTCTCCGCACACGTTACCGAAGATTTCCTCCTCAGCTACCGAAACCCGCCGTCTGACGCCAGATGAGACCGTCCTTCACGACGAGCGTCCCGAATGCGTGCTCGGGTTCTCCGTTCAAATTCATGATCGCGCGGTAGAAGATGGTGTCGTCCGTCTCGACGTACTCCTGGAGTTCCACCAGGGTCGGCTTGAGCGTGAGGTATCCGGTGAACGTCTCACGGACGGCGTCGATGCCCTCCGAGACACCCTCGAAGCGGAGCAGCACCGCGTCGTCGGTGTAGTTCTTCATGACCGCGTCGATGTCGAGAGCGGCCAGGGCCTCCATCTGGCGCTGGAAGACCGGGTGCAGCGTGGAGATGTCGTAGGTGGGCATGTGCAACTCCTCTTCTTTGGTGGGCGGATGACTCAACTCGGTGTGGCGCAGGCCGCGCCCTGTGCACTGCCCCCCAGCGGGAGCCGGACGACCATGCGGGTGTCGCCGGGCACGGAGCGGGTGGTGATCGAGCCGTGGTGGCGCTGGGTCACGATCCGGTAGCTGAGGTGCAGGCCGAGACCGGTGCCCTTGCCCACGTCCTTGGTCGTGTAGAACGGCTCGAAGATTCGGGGGAGTATGTCCTCGGGGATGCCGTTGCCGGTGTCGGCGACCTCGACGACCAGGCAGGTGCCCTCCACATGGGCGCGCAGCGTGAGGGTGCCCTTGCCGTCCATGGCGTCGACGGCGTTGTCGATGAGGTTCGTCCACACCTGGTTCAGCTCGCTGGGGTACCCCATCAGCCGTGGCAGTCCGTCGGCGTACTCACGGACGATCTGCACGGCGTCGAGCTTGGAGCGCAGCATCGTGACGGTGTTGTCGATGCCTTCGGTGACGGAGAACTGCTGCTCGGGCGCCCGGTCGAGGTTGGCGTAGTCGCGGGTGGCGGCCACCAGCTGGGAGATACGGGGGCCGGCGGCCCGGAGCTCCGCGGTGAGCGACCGGGTCTCCAGGACCGCCCCGAGGTGGTCCAGGGCGGCCGGCAGCGCGCCGTCGCCCACCGGGTCCAGGCGTTCGCGCAGCCAGTCCAGGTCGAGGCCCAGGTCGGCGATGCCCGCGGCCAGCAGGTCGGGCCGGTCCGCGCCCATCTCGTCCGCCCAGTCGGTGAGTTCGTCCTCCGCGTCGGCCTGGGCGACCGGGTCGGTGTCCGCGGGCGGCGGCACGGCGTCCAGGTCGGCGCTGAGCCGGTCGAACGCGGCGCGCTCGCCGGGGTCCGCCGCCGCGCCCCAGGCGTGCGCCGACATGGTGAGCCGGTCGACTGCGGTTCCGAGCTCCTGGGCGGCGCGGGCGACGGCGGCCGCGGGGTTGTTGAGTTCGTGCGCGAGTCCGGCGGCGAGGGTGCCGAGCGCCTCCACGGTGGCCCGGTTGCGCGCCTGGACCTCGGAGGACTTGATGCGCCAGGCGAGCACGGGCAGCAGCACGGCCGCCACACCCTGGCAGCGGGCCAGCATCTCGAAGAAGACGTCCTTGGGGTAGGCGAGCACGGTCGTCGGGCCGCTCACGGCGACCGTCGCGACATAGCCGCCCTCGGTGAGCAGCGGCAGTTCACCGGTGAAGCGGTGTGCGGCGGAGGGCTTGTTGTCGTGCTGCTCGGCGGGGTCGTCGTGGGTGGAGTGCCGGGTCAGCACCTCCTCGCGGCCGTCGACGACCTTCGTGACGACCAGGCCGCCGTCCAGCAGGACGTAGAAGTGGGTCGCCTCCTCGCCGTCGTGGAAGAGGATTTCGCCGTCCTGGTACACGGCGGGGTGCGAGACCGAGGTGAGCCAGTCCAGCTGGTCCTCGGTGAGCCCCGCGAAGATCTCCAGGGAGCGCAGGGTGTCCCGCAGCTCTCCGGTCGGCCCGGAATCCGTCACTGTGTCTTCCTTTCGGTACCCGTTCGAGGAGCCGGCCCCGCGTCGGCGTCCGGAGCGGCCCCCGTACCGGGGCCGGAGGCCGCGTCCGCCGCGGTGTCCGCCGCGGTCCCCGCGGCCGCAGCCGGCGCCGGGCCCGTCCCCGGGCCGGAAGCGGCGCCCTGTGCCGGGCGCCGGGCCAACGCCGCCGTCGCCGCCAGCGCGATCGCGCACATCGCGGCCACCGCGGCCATGAAGCCGACGGAGGCGTTCCGCAGCCCGTAGCCGTTGCTCAGCATCCCGGCCGTCACGGCGGGGACACTCATGGCCAGGTAGCCGAACACATAGACGGCGGCGGTGAGTTCACCGCGCCGGCCCGGGTCGGCGAGACCCATGAGGGCACGGAAGGCGCCCAGGAAGGCCGCGCCCCAGCCGCTGCCGAGGACGGCGGTGGCGATGAGGAAGACGGCCGCCGACTCGGTGCCGAGGGCGAGCAGCACCAGACCGAGCCCGGTGATGAGCAGGCCGAGCCCGACCATCGCTGTGCGCAGCGGACGGACCGAGCCGAGCAGCAGCTGGGTGACGGTGGCGGCGCCGGCGAGCAGGCCGACCGTGGCCCCGCCGATCAGGTAGTTGCTGCTGTTCAGCAGGGACAGCACGAGCTTGGGGCCGAGCGAGAGGTAGAAGCCGCCGACGGACCAGACGGCGACGATGGTGAGCGCCAGCACCAGGAACCGCCGCCGCACGGCGGCCGGGACCCGAACCCGGTGCGGGGTGATCCGCATGGGGCCGCCCGCTCCCGGAGCGGTCTCCGGCAGCCGGAGCAGGCCGACCAGGGTGACCGCGAAGGCGCCGCAGAGCACGAGGTAGGTGAGTGCGGTCGGCGCGGGTGCGTACTGCACCAGGAGCCCGGCGCCGAGACCGCCGAGGCCGATCCCGACGGTCGGGCCCGCGCTGTTCACCTGGGCGCCGAGCGCGGGCCGCGCGGCCGGGGCGAGTTCCAGGAGCGCCGCACCCATCGCACCCGTGGCGAGGCCCACGGCGAGGCCCTGCACGACCCGGGCGAGGAGCAGCCAGGCGATTCCCTGGGCGCCCGCGAACAGCAGCATGGACACGATGGCGAGGACCAGCGACGCCATGAGGACGGGCCGGCGTCCGAGGGTGTCCGAGAGCGATCCGAAGACCAGCAGCGCGGCGAGCACGGAGACGGCGTAGACGCCGAAGACCACCGTGATCATGCCGGAGGAGAGGTGCCATTTCTCCTGGTAGAGGACGTAGAGCGCGGAGGGCGCGGAGGACGAGAGCATCAGCAGCACGAGCACGGCGCCGACCAGCCAGAAGGCGGCGAGCCCGGGCGGGCGTGCGGTGCGGGGGCCGGGTAAGGATCCCCGGCCGGATGCATGGGGGGTGGTTCGGGACGGCGAGGTCACCGTGTGAACTCCTCGGTACGCGGGGCCAGCCAGAGTCCCGCCAGCGGCGGCACGACCAGTCGGGCGTGCGCGGGCAGGCCCTGGCCGGGGATGGGTACGGCACGTACGGTGCCCAGGTTGCCGACGCCGCTGCCGCCGTAACAGTGGGCGTCGGTGTTGAGCACTTCGGTCCATGCGCCCGCGTGGGGCAGAGCGAGACGGAAGTCCTCGTGCACGACCGGGCTGAAGTTGAACACTCCCACGAAGGGGGTGCCTTCGTGGTCGTAGCGGATGCAGGACAGGACGTTGCGGGTGTTGTCGTCCGGGTCGATCCAGCGGAATCCGCCCGGGTCGCTGTCACGCTGCCACAGCGCCGGGGTGGCCCGGTAGGTCGCGTTCAGGTCGCGCACCAGGCTCCGCACACCGCGGTGGAAAGCACCCTGGGGGTGTTCGCCGGAGAGAACGTCCCAGTCCAGGCCCGCGTCGTGCCACCACTCCCCCGGCTGGGCGAATTCCTGTCCCATGAAAAGGAGTTGCTTGCCCGGATGGGTCCACATGAAGGCGTAATAGGCGCGCAGTCCCGCGAACTTGCGCCAGCGGTCCGTGCCGTGCATCTTGGTGAGCAGACTGCCCTTGAGGTGCACCACCTCGTCATGGCTGAGCGCGAGCACGTAATGCTCCGCGTAGGCGTACATCATGGCGAACGTCATGCGGTGGTGGTGGTACTGGCGGTCGATCGGGTCCTCGGCCAGATAGGCGAGGGTGTCGTGCATCCACCCCATGTTCCATTTCAGGTCGAAGCCGAGTCCGCCGTGTGCCGTGGGCCGGGTGACACCGTCCCACGCGGTGGATTCCTCGGCGACCGTGACGGAGCCGGGGACGTACTCGTGCACGGTGTCGTTGAGTTCCCGCAGAAACGCGACCGCTTCGAGGTTCTCCCGGCCGCCGTGCACATTGGGTGTCCAGCCGCCGGGGCCGCGTGAGTAGTCGAGGTAGAGCATCGAGGCGACGGCATCCACGCGGAGCCCGTCGACGTGGAATTCCTCCAGCCAGTAAAGGGCGTTGGCGACGAGGAAATTGCGCACCTCCGGCCGCCCGTAGTCGAATTCGAGGGTGCCCCAGTCGGGGTGCTCGGCGCGTCGCGGGTCGGGGTGCTCGTAGAGCGGGGCGCCGTCGAAGCGGGCCAGCGCCCAGTCGTCCTTCGGGAAGTGCGCGGGCACCCAGTCGAGGATGACGCCGATGCCGGCCCGGTGCAGCGCGTCGATCAGGTGCTTGAAGTCGTCGGGAGTGCCGAGCCGTGCGGTGGGCGCGTAGTACGAGGTGATCTGGTAGCCCCAGGAGCCCCCGAAGGGATGCTCCGCAACGGGCAGCAGCTCGACGTGCGTGAACCCCATCTCCTTCACGTACGCCGGGAGTTCATCCGCGAGTTGCCGGTAGCCGAGGCCGTGGTGCCAGGATCCGGCGTGCACTTCGTATACGGCCATGGGCCGTTCGTGGGCGGCGCCACCGCGCTGTTCCAGCCACTCCGCGTCACCCCATGCGTACGCGGAGGTGTGGACGAGTGAGGCGGTGCCGGGCGGCGCCTGTGCGGCGCGGGCGTACGGGTCGGCCTTGCGCCGGGTGTGCCCGTCGGCGCCGTCGACCTCGTACTGGTAGGGGCAGCCGTCGGGCACCCCGGGGACGAAGAGCTCCCACACGCCGCTTCCGCCGACCCGGCGCATCGCATGGGCAGCGCCGTGCCACTGGTTGAACGCGCCGACCACCCGCACTCCGCGTGCGTTCGGCGCCCACACGGCGAAGCCGACGCCGTCGCCCCTGCGGTGTGCGCCGAGCACCTGCCACAGCCGGCGGTGCCGCCCCTCGGCGAGCAGGTGCAGATCCAGCTCGCCGAGGAGCGGAGCCGGGGGCGGGACCGCGGGGCGACCGGGCGCGGACCCGGGCTGCGGCGGGGGCGACGATGCCGGGCGGTCCGGCACGGTCATCGTCATCGGGCCGCCCCCTTGCCGGCCGTCCGCACCAGCAGGATCCGGGCGACGCTGCCGCGCGGGTCGAGCAGCACGTCATTGGTGCGGCCCCAGCGGTACCGGCCGCCGCCCAGCGCGTCGTGCACCATGAACGTGTCGGCGGGCCGCAGCCCCAGCGCCTCGGTGTCGAGGGTGATCCGGGCCCGCTGTGCCCGGTGCGGGTCGAGGGTGAGGACGACCAGTACGAGGTCCTCGCCGCCGTCCTCGGTGGCGGCCCGCTTCGAGAAGCAGATCACCCGGTCGTTGTCGGTGGTGTGGAAACGCAGATTGCGCAGCCGTTTGAGGGCCGGGTGGCGACGGCGCAGCCGGTTCAGCCGGGTGATCAGCGGCGCGAGACTGCGCCCGGTCGCCTCGGCCGCCGCGTGGTCGCGGGGCCGGTACTGGTACTTCTCCGAGTCCTTGTACTCCTCGCTGCCGGGCGCCGCGGGCTCCGCCTCGCAGAGTTCGAAGCCGGAGTAGACGCCCCAGGTGGGCCCGGCCGTCGCGGCGAGCACCGCGCGGATCTCGAAGGCGGCACGGCCGCCGGTCACGAGGTGGGCGGGGAGGATGTCGGGGGTGTTGACGAAGAAGTTCGGCCGCAGGTAGTCGGCGGCGGGATTGCCGTCCAGGCCGGCCAGTTCGCCCAGGTACTCCTCCACCTCGGTCTTGTCGGTGCGCCAGGTGAAGTAGGTGTACGACTGGTGGAAGCCGATCCGTGCGAGGCTCTGCAGCATGGGCGGCCGGGTGAAGGCCTCGGACAGGAAGATCACATCGGGGTCGGTGGCCCGGATGTCGGCGAGCAGCCGGTCCCAGAAGAACAGCGGCTTGGTGTGCGGGTTGTCGACGCGGAAGATGCGCACGCCCTGCGCCATCCAGTGCCTGAGCACCCGGGAGCACTCCTGGAGGATGCCCTCGGGGTCGGTCTCGAAGCTCACCGGATAGATGTCCTGGTACTGCTTGGGCGGGTTCTCGGCGAAGGCGATGCTGCCGTCCGGCCGGTGCGCGAACCACTCGGGGTGCTGGGTCACCCAGGGGTGGTCGGGCGAGCACTGGAGCGCGAAGTCCAGGGCGACCTCGAGGCCGAGGTCCCGGGCCCTGGCGACGAAGGCACGGAAGTCGTCCAGGGTGCCGAGGTCGGGGTGCACGGCGTCGTGCCCGCCGTCGGGCGAGCCGATGGCCCAGGGCGAGCCGGGGTCGTGGGGGCCGGCGGTCAGGGTGTTCCCGGGGCCCTTGCGGTGGGTGGTGCCGATGGGGTGGACGGGCGGCAGGTACACCACGTCGAAGCCCATGGCGGCGATGGCGTCGAGCCGCTCGGCCGCCGTGCGGAAGGTGCCCGAGCGCATCCGTCCGCCGACGACGCGGGCGCCCTCGGAGCGCGGGAAGAACTCGTACCAGGAGCCGAACAGGGCGCGCTCGCGGTCGACCTGGAGCGGCAGTCCCGGGCTGCGCGTGAGGTGCTCGCGCAGCGGGTGCGCGGCGAGCGCCTCGGCGGCCCAGGGACTCGTCGCCTGGGCCAGCCGCTCGGCGGGCGGGCGGGCCGGGTCGCGGAGGATGTCGGCGAGCTTGACGTAGACGTCGCAGGGGTCGTCGGCGGCCTCGAAGTCGTGGGAGTGTCCGCGCCCCGTGGTCCGCCGCTCGGCGGTGAGCCGTCCCGCCGCGCGTTCCAGCAGCAGGGCGCCTTCCAGCAGGGTGAGTTCGGGCTCGACGCCCGCCGCGACCTTCGCGCGGGCGGCGCGCAGCCAGGTGGCCAGGGGGTCGGTCCAGGCCTCGACGTGGTACGTCCACGTGCCTTCCGTGTCGGGGGTGATGACCGCCGTCCAGCGGTCCGTGCCGCGCACCGCCTCGGTCATGGGGACGCGCCGGACGCGGCGGCCCTTGCGGCGGGGGCCCGGGCCCCAGAGCACGACCTCGGCCCCGAGGACGTCGTGGCCCTCCTTGAACACGGTGGCCGCGACGTCGACGGCCTCCCCCGCCACCGCTCTGGCGGCCCGCGCTCCGCCGTCCACCTGAGGACGGATGTCGGTGACCACGATCCGGCCGATACCGGACCCTGCGGACGACTTCCGGGACTTGCTGGACGCGTGGCTCACCACTGTTGTGCTCCCCGTGTGTGTCGCTGGCGGTGTGCGGTGGTCACCCGGCGGGCCGGCCCCGTGCCGGTCCGCCGGGCGGGCCGCCGCCGGGCCAGGTCCGGTCGTTCGGTGTGCCGCCTACAGCGCGGCGCACCCCCCGACGAACGGACCTAGCCGGCGGTGGCCCTGGCCAGGGCACGTGCGGTGAGCACCCCGGCCAGATGGCCCAGGTACTCGGCCGATGTGCCCCGGCCGGGGACGAACAGGTCCCCCGGCTGGGTGCGGAAGGCGGCCAGCACCTCGTCGGTGCCGGTGGGTCCGCCGGTCAGCAGTTCCTCGACGCCGTGCAGCCGCGTCACGCGCGCCGTGGCTCCGGTGACCGCGATGCGCAGGCCGGTGACCGTGCCGTCGGGGGCACGGGTCGCCCGGACCGCCACCGCGCACACCGGATAGCGGGTGGCGCGGTCGGCGGTCTTCTCGAAGGCGCTGCGCCAGGTGTGCCGGCGCACCGGCAGTTCGACGGAGGTGACGATGGTGTCCTCGGGCAGACCGTCCCGGGCGTACGCATCGGCGGGCAGGGTGCTCTGGCCGCCGTGCCCGGCGAGGTGCAGCGTCGCATCGGCGGCGAGCACCGCGACCGGCAGGTCGGTCGCCTTCCCCCAAGCGCTCGACGCCGCTCGAGCAGGGGGGACCCCCATCGTCGCGGCGAGGTTCCCGCCGACGGTGCCGAGGTTGCGGACCTGCGGGTCGCCGTTGGCCTGGGCGGCCTCGGCGAGCGCGGGGGCCTCGCTGCGTACCAGCGGGTGCGCAGCGAGTTCCGCGAGCGTGGTCAGGGCGCCGATGTGCAGCCGCCCGTCGTGGGTGCGCCGGATCCCGCGCAGGGCGGCGATGCCGCGGATGTCGACGAGCCGGTCCGCCGTGCCCTCGCCCGTTCTCAGGTCGACGAGGAGGGACTGCCCGCCCGCGAGGACGCGGCTTCCCTCGGCCGCGAGCAGGGCGGTGGCCTCGCCGAGCGTCGCGGGCTTGACGTAGTCGAAGTCGGTGAGGATCACTGGGCTGCTCCTGACGTCCCGTTCAGCGTGCGCCACACCTTCTCCGGCGTGAGCGGCATGTCGATGTGCTGCACGCCCAGGTCGGACAGCGCGTCGACGACGGCGTTGGTGACGGCGGCGGCCGGCGGCACGGTGGCGATCTCGCCCGCGCCCTTGGCGCCGAGCGGGTTGTGCGGGCTCGGGGTGACCGTCTTGTCGAGCGTGAAGTGCGGCACGTCGGCGGCCCGCGGCAGGGCGTAGCTGCGCAGGTCGGAGGTGAGCAGGCGGCCGTCGTCGTCGTACTGCGCGGCCTCCATGAGGACCTGGCCGAGGCCGTGGGTGATGCTGCCTTCGATCTGGCCCTGGACGATCTTCGGGTTGCCGATGTTGCCCGCGTCGTCGACCGCCGTGTAGCCGACGACCTCGGTCTCGCCGGTGAGTTCGTCGATCTCGACGACCGCCACATGGGTGCCGAACGGGTAGTTGAAGTCCGGCGGGTCGAAGTGGGTGGTCTCGTCGAGGGCCGGCTCGATCTCGTGCGGGAGGTTCCAGCCGTACCAGAGGGCCATGGCCATGTCGGAGAAGGACTTGGCGTTCTCCTCGTCGCCCTCGACGAACACCTTGCCGTTGGCGTAGACGACCTTGTCCTCGGAGACATGGAACATCGCGGCGCCGGCCCGGCGCATCTTGTCCTTGATCTTCTGCGCGGTGAGCGCGACCGCGGGGCCCGCCATGCTGTAGGAGCGGCTGCCGTAGGTGCCCTGGCCGTACGGGGCCTTGAGCGTGTCGGCCTCCAGGACCTGGACGGTCGCCGGGTCGATGCCGAGCTGGTCGGCGGCGACCTGGGCGAACACGGTCTGGTGGCTCTGCCCCGTGGACGCCGAGCCCACGGTCACCGTCACCTCGCCGGTGGGGTGCACCCGGATGTTGCAGCTCTCCCAGGTGCCGCCGAGCATGCCCTCCTGGGACATACGGGTGGACGGCCCCACACCGCAGATGGCGACGTAGGTGGCGATGCCGACGCCGAGCCGCTTGCCGCGCCGGCGGGCATCGGCCTTGCGCAGGTCCATGTCGGCGTACCCGGCGAGTTCGAGGGCCTTCTCGAAGTTCTCCTGGTAGTTACCGGAGTCGTACGTCCAGCCGAGGCCGTTGTCGTACGGGAACTTGGTGGCCGGCACCAGGTTCTTCCGGCGTACGGCGGCGGGGTCGATGCCGATCTCGTCGGCGTACTTGTCGACGAGCCGCTCCATCAGGAACGCGGCCTCGGCGCGTCCGCTGCCGCGCTGGGCACCGAGCGGAACGGTATTGGTGAACGCCGCGTACACCTCGCAGAAGGCGGCGTCGACGTCGTACATGCCGGTGATGCTGCGGCCCATCAGGGCGGTGGCGACACCGGGGCCGATGGTCGAGGGGTAGGCGCCGAGGTTGGCGTAGCTGGTGCAGCGGACGGCGGTGATCCGGCCGTCGCGGGTGCCGGCGATGACGGCGTGCTGGCGGTGGTCGCGGCCCTGCACGGTGGAGTTCATCAGGCCGGTGCGGGTGTCGACCCACTTCACCGGCCGGTTCAGCGCCTTGGACAGCAGCAGCACCAGTGCCATGTCGGGGTAGAGGTAGCCCTTGGTGCCGAAGCTGCCTCCGACGGTGGGGGCCACGACGCGGAGCTTGTTGAAGGGGATGCCGAGGACCAGCGCGGCCAGCAGGAAGCGGTGGTTGTGCGGGCCCTGGGTGGAGGCGTAGAGCGTGTAGTCGCCGGTGGTGATGTCGTAGTGGCCGACGGCGCCGCGCGGCTCCATGGGGCTGTTGATGGTGCGCTGGTTGACGAGGTCCAGCTCGACGACGACCTCGGCGTCGGCGATGTTGCGGTCGGTGCGGTCCTTGTCGCCGCACGTCCAGTACGCGTTGAGGTTCTTCGGCACCGCCTCGTGCAGCTGCGGGGCGCCGTCCTCGATGGCCTTGTCGGCGCGGGTGACGACGGGCAGCGGCTCGTAGTCGACGACGATGGCCTTCAGTGCGGCGGCCGCCTGCTTCGGGGTCTCCGCGACGACGGCGGCGATCGCGTCGCCCACGTGCCGGACGACGTCGCCGGAGAGCACGGGCCGGGCGCCCGGCAGACCGTAGGGGTGCGGCGGGAAGTGGCTCTCCACACCGCCGGGGATCCAGATGCACGGCAGTGGCATGACATCGGGGAAATCGGCCGCGGTGACGACCTTCAGGACGCCGGGCATCGCCTCGGCCGCCGAGGTGTCGATGCCGTTGATCCGGGCGTGGGCCTGGTCGCTGCCGAGGATGGCCATGTGCGCCATGCCGGGGAGCCGTACGTCGGCGACGTAGGTCGCCTCACCGCGCAGCAGCTGCTCGTCCTCGCGAATGTCGAGCGGTGTGCCGAGCAGGCCGCCCGTGGTGCCGGTGGAACGTTCCTCCGCTGTGGTCATGACGACTTCACTCCTTCGCCGCCGGGGCGACGGGTTCGCCCTGCTCTTCGACGGTCGGGGCGCAGGCGCGCTGCACCCCGCGGACGACGCTGTGGTAACCGGTGCAGCGGCACAGGTTGCCGGTCAGCCACTCCCTGATCTCGTGCTCGGTGGGCGCCGGGCGTCCTGCCTGCTCGAGCGAAGCCGAGGGCTTGGGGGCATCGGCCCGGTCGCCGACGAGTTCGCTCAGGGCCATGATCATGCCCGGGGTGCAGAAGCCGCACTGGGTGCCGTGCTCGGCCCGCAGCGCCTCCTGGAGGCCGGTCAGCTCACGGCCCTCGCCTATCCCCTCGATCGTGGTGACCTCGGATCCGTCCGCCTGGACGGTGAGCAGCAGGCAGCTCTTGACCGACTTGCCGTCGAGTTGCACGACGCAGGTGCCGCACTGGCCGGTGTCGCAGCCGACCTTGGTGCCGGTCAGCCCGAGGCCGTCCCTGAGGCGCTCCACCAGGAGTTCACCGGGCTCGGCCTCGACTTCCTCCAGGGCCCCGTTCACATGCAGGGATATCTTCATGACCACGCCCTTTTCCAACCTGTCAGGGGTCTTTCAGAATCCGAGGACGACATGGGCCTGCCGTTCGGTGAGCGGTTTGTTGAAGAGTGGTCCGCCGGGCTGCTGAAGCAGCCCACCGGTGTGCAGCGAACCCGTGTCGAGCGGCGCGAATCCCAATTCTGAAATAATTCCGGAAACCGTCTTCTTGGCTTCCCCGTCATCTCCCGCGACATAGTGCGCCAGCCGCTCTCCGGTGTCCGTGGCGGCGCGCCCCGCGGTGGCGAGGGTTTCGAAGTACATGGTGTTGAGCGACTTCACCAGGCGCGCCCCGGGGTACCACTCGGCGACGAGCTCGCTGGATCCGCGGTCGCCGAGGTCCAGCGGCAGCCCTCCGGAACCGAAGGCGTTCATGGCGTCCACCAGCACTTTTCCTTCGACGGACGCGGGGGACAACAGACCCTGGGCGCTGCGGAACGGCACCATCAGCACCAGCAGTTCGGACTGCCGCGCCACTTCGTCGGGGGTGCCGGCGGACGCGGCGGGACCGAGTTCGCCGAGCAGCGGTCCGAGCCGCTCCGGCCCGCTCGCATTCGCGATCCTCACCTCGTGCCCGGCCGCCACGAACAGCCGGGCGAGTGTGGATCCGATGCGGCCGGCACCGATGACACCAGTCTTCATCCGAGCAGCACCTCACATGTCATTACCGAATTGCCGGTACGCGCGTGACTGAATTCCTATGGCCAACACATACTTGCGGACGACCTGAGGTCCGAACCAGCGACGCACCCCATTCCAGCCACACTTGGTCAAGTCTGAAATTACTTGGTGAGGTTCGGTGCCGTACTGGGTGAGGTCGGCGCCCGGCGGGCCACCAGGCCGGCCGTGCCCGGGCATGCCGGACGGCCCCCGCCGCGCACCCGGCGGGGGCCGTCACAGCCGCTCCACGACGGCGGGTCAGTCCATGCCGACCCAGACCGACTTGGTCTGGCTGTAGCTCTCCAGGGACTCCGGTCCGCACTCGCGGCCGAAGCCGGAGGCGACGTATCCGCCGTACGGCACGGCGGGGTCGTACTGGTTGTAGCAGTTGACCCACACCGTGCCCGCCTGGATCTGCGCGGCGACGCGGTGGGCCCGGCGCAGATCGGTCGTGTGCACGCCTGCCGCGAGGCCGTAGGCGCTGTCGTTGGCGATCCGCACGGCCTCCTCCTCGGTGTCGAACGGGATGACGCAGAGGACCGGCCCGAAGATCTCCTCCTGCGCGATCCGCATGGAGTTGTCGACGCCGGTGAAGATCGTCGGCAGGTAGTAGAGACCGTCGTGCGACGCGCCCTCGGGGACCCAGGGTTCACCGCCGACACGGACGGTCGCGCCCTCCTTGCGCCCGAGCTCCACGTACGAGCCGACCTTCTCGAACTGGCCGCGGTGGGCCAGCGGCCCGAACAGGGTCTCGGGGTCGCGGGGGTCGCCGGGCCTCAGCGCGGCGGCGCGGGCGACGAGCCGTTCCACCATCTCGTCGTGGACCGAGCGGTGCAGCAGCAGCCGGGAGCCGGCGGTGCAGATCTCGCCCTTGTTGTAGAAGATGCCGAAGAAGGCGAGCTCCTCGGCGGCGTCCAGGTCGGCGTCCTCGAAGACGATGTTCGCCGACTTGCCGCCCAGCTCCATGGTGACCTTCTTCAGGGTCGCCGCGGCCTTGCGGATGATGCCCTGCCCCACGGCCGTGGAGCCGGTGAAGGCGATCTTGTCGATGCCCGGGTGCTCGACCAGGGTCTCGCCGAGCTCCACACCGGGCCCGGTGACGACGTTGAGGACCCCGTCGGGGGCGCCGGCCTCCTGGAACAACTCCGCGATCTTCAGGGCGGTGAGCGGAGTCGCCGGGGACGGCTTGTGCACGACGGTGTTGCCGGCCGCGAGGGCCGGCGCGATCTTGGTCATGGAGAGCAGCAGCGGGAAGTTGAACGGCGTGATCGCGGCGACGACGCCGAGCGGCTCCCGCAGGGTGTAGGCGAGCTGTCCGCCCGCGGGAGCGCGCGTGGCACCGTCCATCCGGGTGGCCGCGCCGGCGTAGTAGTGCAGCAGCCGGGCGGCCATCGGGACGTCGACCGTGCTGGAGAAGGCGAACGGCTTGCCCATGTCCACCGTCTCCAGCAGGGCGATCTCGTCGTTGTCGCGTTCGATCAACTCCCCCACGCGGGTGAGCAGTCTGGCCCTTTCGTGGTCGGCCATCCGCCGCCACGGTCCGTCGTCGTACGCGGCGCGCGCGGACTTGACCGCGGCGTCGGCGTCCGCCTCACCGGCCTGGGCGACGGGCGCGATCTCCTGCCCGTCGATGGGGCTGACGGTCGGCTCGGTGCGGCCGTCGCGGGCCGCCACCCAGTCGCCGTCGATGAAGAGCTTGCCGGGGTCGGATAACGGATGGTCGCTGAGAGCGAGCTTGGTCATGACTGCCTTCCGGTGGGGGGTCGAAGCGTGCGGCCTAGGCCGCGCCGAGCTGTTCGAGGAACGTCTCGGCGAGCGCCTTGGACGAGTACGGGTTCTGCCCGGTCGTCAGATTCCGGTCCACCACGACGTGCGAGTCCCAGATCAGATCGGCCTTCTCGTACCGGGCGCCGAGCCGGGTCAGCTCCGCCTCGAGGATGAACGGGAGCCGTCCGGCCATGTTGGTGACCAGTTCCTCGGCGTGCGAGAACGCGGTCATCCGGTAGCCCTCGAGGGGCCAGTGGCCCTCGCCGTCGCGCAGCGCGAGCAGCGAGGTGTGGCCGTGGCAGACGGTGGCCAGCGGCTTGTTGCTCGCCAGCCACCAGCGCAGGATCTGCGCCAGTTCGTCGGACTTGGGCAGGTCACCGATAGCACCGTGCCCACCGCTGATGTACAGACCGTCGTAGCCCGCGATGTCCTTCTCGCTGAGGCTCTCCAGCGCGATCGGGCTCTTCAGCTGCGAATTGGCGTCGATGGCCCGGACGTACTCGGCGGCGTACTCCGCGTCGTGGTTCTCGGAGCCCTGCGGGCGGACGTACTGCAGGAACTGCGGGTCGATGCTGGTCTGGTCGACGGACGGGGTCCTGCCGCCGATGGTGGCGACGTCCACGACGTGGCCGGCGTCCTTGAAGATCTTGTAGGGGACGACGAACTCCTCCGCCCAGAAGCCGGACGGGTGCTGCTCCCCGTCCAGGAGGTGGAGCGTGGCCTTGGCCGTCATGATGACGAGTATCTTCACGGCTGTTCTCTCCTTCGCGAATGGCAATGGTGCTGCCTCGGTCCGGCGTCTTCGATTTGACCACGCCGTACCGCTCTTTTTCGAGAGTCTTTACTCGAACTCCCGATACTTCGTCACGTGCGGTGATTCACCTTTCATGCACGTGGCTTCCGGATGAACTCGGGGTTGGATTCCGGATGGACGTATAGATGGTGTGCGTCTGTTCGGCGACCGCGCTCCATGTGAATTCGCGTTCCGCGCGTTTGCGGCCGTTCTTGCCCATGCGGGCGGCCTTGTCGGGGTCGGCGAGCAGGGTGTTGATGCGGTCGGCGAAGTCCTTGGCGAACATTTCCGGCTGGACCGGATCGCCGGTTCCGCTGTCGTCCGGGGCGATGGGCACCAGGAGTCCGGTGACCCCGTCGTCGACGACCTCGGGGATGCCCCCGGTCGCCGTCGCCACCACGGGCGTCCCGCACGCCATCGCCTCCAGGTTGACCAGGCCCAGCGGCTCGTACACCGAGGGGCAGGCGAACACATCGGCGAAGGTCAGCAGTTGGCGCACTGCGCGCAGGGACAGCTGCTGCCGTATCCACACCAGGTCGCAGCCCTCCTCCCGCAGCCCGGCCGCCAGCTCGGCGAACTCACGGTCGATCTCCGGTGTGTCGGGCGCCGAGACGGCCATCACCAGCTGGGTGCCGCGCAGCAGCCTGGGCGCGGCCCGCAGCAGATGGATCAGACCCTTCTGCCGGGTGAGCCGGCCGATGCAGACGACGGTGTGCCTGACGTCGTCCGTTTCGGTGCGGATGCCGAGGCGGGTCAGCTCGTCGGTGCCCTCGTCCGGGCGGTAGACACCGGTGTCGATGCCGTTGCGGATGACGGTCACCCGCTCCGGGTCGAGCTCCGGGTAGCAGCGCAGGACGTCCTTGCGCATCGCCGACGACACGGCGACCACACGGTCGGCGCCGAGCAGCGCAGTCCGCTCGCTGAACGTCGACAACTCGTAGCCCCCGCCGAGCTGTTCCGCCTTCCAGGGCCGCAGCGGCTCCAGGCTGTGCGTGGTGACGACGTGCGGCACGCCGTGCAGCAGCTTGGCGAGGTGCCCGGCGAGGCCGGCGTACCAGGTGTGGCTGTGCACCACGTCCGCACCGCCCGCCGCCTGTGCCATCGCCAGTTCCACACCCATGGCCCGCAGGGCGCCGTTGGCGCCGCGCAGGGTCTCGGGCTCGGGGTGGGCGAAGACGCCCGGTTCGGTGCGGGGCGCGCCGAAGCAGTGCACGTCGACGTCGGTGAGATGGCGCAGATGGCGCACGAGCTGGTCGACGTGCACCCCCGCCCCGCCGTAGATCTCGGGTGGGTACTCCCTGGTCAGCAGGGCAACGCGCATACGTGTGGACTCCTTTCCGCGCACGGCGGGCTCGTCGGGTACTGGGGAGGCGCCGGATGCCCCGGTCACAGGCATCGCAGCAGATCGCGCACGCCGGACAGGCTGGTGCCCTGCGGGATGCGCGCGCCCGGCCCGATCTCCAGCCGCGGGAAGGCGCTCACCCCCCGCAGCCGGGTGCCCGGCCGCACCCGCACCTCGTCGCCCAGTGCGCAATAGTCGTCGAGCACGACGGGCCGTTGGAGCGTGGAGCGCACGTCGACCATGGAGCCGAGGAACACGTCGGTGAGCCGGGCTCCGGGGCCGATGATGCTGTGGTCGCCGCAGGCGACGCCGCGCAGCGTGCTCTGTTCGCCGATGTCGACGCCGTCGCCGATGTCGGACTCGACGAGCAGGACGCCGGGGCCGATCTCGACATCACGCCCGATCCGCACCCCGGGGCCGATCCGGACGCTGCCGTCCTCGATTTTCTCGGCCAGGGTGCGCCCGCTGACCTGGTCCTTCATCTCCAGGCTCGACGCGTGGATCCGATGGCCGCCGTCGGGCCCGGCCGGCCCGCCGAGCTCGGACGTCAGCAGCGGGTAGCGGTCCAGCAGGACGTCCTTGAGTGTCTCCAGATAGTCCCGTGGGCTGCCCAGGTCGCCGAAGCGCGCGATCGGATGAGCCAGCACCCGGTGCCCCCGCCGCACCAGGTACGGCAGCAGGTCGCCGCCCCAGTCGAGCCGCCGCCGGGCTAGCGCGGCGAGACCGGGATCGCGGACGGCCATGCGCAGCCGGTCGCAGTCGATCAGGTACATCCCGGCGTTGGTGTGCACCGGGTCGTCGACGCTGCCCCAGGTCATGGACCGGACGACGTCGAGGGACGGCTTCTCCAGGAAGCCGCTGACCGTGTCCCCCGGACCCACCTCCAGCACCCCGTACTTGCCCGCGGCCTCCGCTCCGGGGCGCGGCACGGTGGCGACGGTGACGTCGGCGCGGGCCGCGCGGTGCGCACGGACCATGGCTCCGAGGTCGAAGTCGAAGACGGAGTCGGTCGGGAAGACCAGCGCGAGTCCGGTCAGGTCCCAGTACTCGAGGCAGCGCAGAGTGGCCTCGCCACTGCCCGTGTTCTCGTGGTCGAAGCGGGTCCTGGAGTAGCGCACGCTGACACCGTGCTGCTCGCCGTGGGCCAGGATCGCCTTGGTCTGGGCACGGTTCTCACGGCCGTTGGCGACGATGTAGTACTGCCGGACCCCCTGGCTCCTGAGCGAGGTGACCGCCCATTCGATGAGGGGATGTCCTGCCAGTTGCATGGCCGCCTTGCTTCTGAGGTAGTCGGCGGAATTGAGGGTGATCGGACGGGCCCGCACACCCTGGCCGCCGGCCAGGGCTATTGCCGGTATCGATTCCATCTGGTTTCCCTGTTCCCTACGCTTCCGCCCGTTCCTGCGGAGCCTTTCGGTCCGGTGGAACGAGTGCGGAAATGATCTTCCGGAATTCCGCCACCAGTGGATGACCGGGGCAGGCTTCCGCGAATATCTGCTCACCACCGAGCGCCGCGAGTTCAGCGACGTACGGCAGAATTCCGGCCGTGGGCGCGCCATATGCGCTCTCGGCCTTCTGGCGCATGATCGTCGGGTCGACGCCCTCGGGGGCCATGCTCACCACCAGGGCGCGACGGCAGGCGAGTTGCCGGGCGAGCGGCGCGATCTCCTCGGCGCCCGCCAGGTCGATGCGGTCGGCGCGCAGTGCGATGGCCAGTACGTCGGCGCTCGCCATGGCGGTGACCGTCTCGTTGTTGAGTCCCGCGTGCGTGTCCAGCAGCAGGACGTCCAGGTCGTAGAAGTCCGCCAGCCGGCTGAAGGCCTCGGGGAGCAGGCCCACGTCGTACCCGGTCGCCATGATCTCGCCGAGCGAGGAGGTGGCGGTCCTGGCGGGAACCAGGTAGAGCCCTTCCGGGCCCACCCGGTGCGCGGCGTCCTCGATCTCGCAGCGCCCCAGCAGATAGTCGGTGAGCGAGCACTCCTCGGGCGGCAGGTCGAACAGGACGTCCAGGGTCGGCGACTGGATGTCCATGTCGACGAGGGCGACGCGCCGGCCCTCGGCCGCGACGAGGAGGCCCATGTTGGCGAGCATCGTCGACTTGCCGGTGCCTCCGCGGTGCGAGTGCACCACGACGGTACGGGCCATCACGCCACCGCCGTGACGGGTGCGGGCCGGCCGGTGCGCGGACGGTGCAGGGCGAGCATGGTGACGTCGTCGTGCTGCTCGCCCTCCGCGGTGTGCGCGCGCACCGCCTCGTCGAGACGTTCGAGAGCCACCCGGCCGCGTGGCGCGGGCCCGGACAGGAGCTCCAGCATCCGCTCCTCGCCCAGGAACCGGCCCCGGGGACAGCGCGCCTCCGGCACCCCGTCGGTGTAGACGAACAGCGTGTCGCCCGGGTCGAGCTGGGCGTATCCGAGGGCGTAGGTGCAGTCCGGCAGAACGCCCACGGCCGGCCCGGTGGTCTCCAGAGGAATCGGTTCGCCACCGTCGGCGTCGAGCAGCAGCGGCGGGTTGTGGCCGCCGTTGATGTAGACGAGGCTGCCGGTGGCCGGATCGAGGACGCAGAAGAACAGGGTGGCGAAGTAGCCCTGGCGCAGATGGTTGCGGGTGAGGTAGCCGTTCGTGGCGGTGACCGCGTTGAGCAGCGGTGTGGCACCCACCACGGGGATGCCGGCGCGCTCGGTGGCCATCGCGGGCCCTGCGGCGACCAGGTGCTGCAGGCCGCTGTGCTCCGCGGTGTGCCGCAGCAGGCTGCGGATCAGCGCCATGAACAGTGCGGAGCCCACACCCTTGTCGCACACGTCGGCCACCACGATGGCCAGGCGCCTGCGATGCACCATCTCGAAGACGTCGTAGAAGTCGCCGGCGACCTGGCGGGCCGGCCGGAACATGACGTCGATCTCCCAGCCGTCGGGCACCGGGAGCGCGTCGGGCAGGAAGCCGGCCTGGATCTCGCGGCCGATCTCCAGCTCTCGTTCGTAGCGGATGAGTTCGGCCCGGTCGTCGGCCTCCTGGACCGAGCGGCCGAGTTCCGCGCGCCCGGAGCAGCTGGTCAGCCGGGCCCCCACCAGGGCGGGCAGGAAGGGCGGGACGAGATAGTCGTGGCCGAGCCGTATGTGCGCCCCCAGGGCCTCGAAGTCCGACTCGGCGTACACGACGACGACGGGCGACCCGCCGCGTTCGCGCAGTCGCCGCACCACCTCCCGTACGGCCGCGGGCTCGCTCTGCGCCGGAGCCATGAGCACGTCGGCCGCGGGCAGCGCGGCGACGGGCCCGCTGCGCAGCTGGGCGAGCGTCCGGTGGGTCAGGGTGGCGTCCGCGCCCTCCAGGGCGTCGAGCAGTTCCTGGGGAGGGGGCGGGCGCTCGGAGACGATGAGCACCGTCGTGGTGGGCATGTGGCGTCCTGCTCTCAAGGTCGTGCGGACGCGCCGCCCGTCGGTCGTCCGGGTCCGGTGCGGACCGCGAGCGTGCTGATGTTGCGTCCGTCGAGATAGGCGTAGGTGAATTCGTCGACGCTGGTGAGCGCGAGGTGCACGCCGAGGCCCCCGATGCGCCGCCGCTCCAGCGGCACCCCCGGGGTCGGTGCGAGCCGCCCGTCACGCGGGTCGAAGGCGGGCGCGGTGTCCTCGATCCGCACCCAGACGCGGTCGGCGTCGAAGCCGCCGCGCACGACGATGTCACCGGGGGCGGCGGCCGGGCCGCCGGAGGAGCCTCCGCTGCCGGGGCAGCCCCCGCCGCCGTACCCGTGCGTCACCACGTTGGTCGCCAGCTCGTCCACGGCCAGCCGCAGACGGTAGGCGAGGGGGCCGGGGAGTCCGGCCCTGCGTGCCAGCGCCAGCACGTACCCGGCGATGTCGTTCAGCGCCCCGAGCGCGGCGGGCACCCGCAACTCGGGTGCCCGCGCGGTCAGTTGGACCACCTCATCCATCGGCCAGCACAATGCTGCGGTCGAGGCCCGCGGTCCGGATGGTCCGGGCCACCGGCTCGCTGGCGCCCACCACCCGGATGGTCACGCCGTCGGCCACCTTCTGCTGGGCGAAGACCAGGGAACGCAGCCCGGCGCTGGCCATGTAGCTCACCGCGTGCATCCGGATCTCCACGGTGCCGGTGCCGTGCCCGGCGGCCTTCTCGATGGTCTGGTGGAACTCGGGCGCGGTGTGGGCGTCCAGCTCGCCGGAGAGCTCGATCACCGAGACGTCGCCGGCGACGGACAGGGATACGGAAAGCGGCATGTCAGGCTCCTTGGCTTGAGGACGCGGGCTCGCGCCCGACGAGGACCACGACGGAGCGCGGCCCGATCAGATAGCTCCCGGGGTTCTCCAGTTCGGGCTCCGCACCCAGCGGGTGCAGATCGTCGGGCGCCGCGGCCCCGCTGTCGGCGAACAGATGCCAGCTGCGGCCGCCGGGCAGCTCCGGCAGCTGGAGGTCGTGCGCCTCCCAGTGGGAGTTCATCGCGACGTACACGACGTCCTCGTCACCGGTGCCGCTGCGCATGACGGCCAGCAGCCGGCTCTCCTCCGACCAGTCCGGCTCCCACGCCCGCTCGCCGTGCCAGCTGATGTCCGGCAGCCCGGTGGTGGGCACCTGGGTGCCGGAGGCGTGCTGGGTGGCGCGCAGCTCGGGGTGGGCGCCCCGGAAGGCGATCAGCCCCTGGGTGAAGCGCAGCAGTTCCGCATTGCTCTGCGCCAGCTCCCAGTTCACCCAGGAGAGCTCGTTGTCCTGGCAGTACGTGTTGTTGTTGCCCTGCTGGGTGCGGCCGAACTCGTCGCCCGCGAGGATCATCGGAACACCCTGGCTGGTGAGCAGGATGGCCATGGCGTTCTTCATCTGGCGGGTGCGCAGCGCGTTGATCCCGGGGTCGTCGGTCGGCCCTTCGGCGCCGTGGTTCCAGCTGTTGTTGTCGTTGGCGCCGTCGTTGTTGTCCTCGCCGTTGGCGTGGTTGTGCTTGTCGTTGTACGACACCATGTCGGCGAGCGTGAACCCGTCGTGCGCGGTCAGGAAGTTGACCGACGCGGTGGTGCCGCGGCCCGCGTACAGGTCGGGCGAGCCGGCGATCCGGGTGGCCAGGTCGCCGATGACGCCGGAGTCGCCCTTGATGAAGCGGCGCACCGTGTCCCGGTACTTCCCGTTCCACTCCGCCCAGCGCCCGTACGCGGGGAAGCTGCCGACCTCGTAGAGTCCGGCCGCGTCCCAGGCCTCGGCGATCAGCTTGGTGTGCCGCAGCACCGGGTCGTGGGCGAGGGTCTCCAGCAGCGGCGGGTTGGGCAGCGGGGTGCCGTCCAGGGCCCGGCCGAGGATCGCCGCCAGGTCGAAGCGGAAGCCGTCGACGTGGTAGTCGGCGACCCAGTGGCGCAGACAGTCCAGGACGTACTGCCGCACCACGGGGTGGTTGCAGTTGACGGTGTTCCCGGTGCCGCTGAAGTTGAAGTAGTACCCCTCGGGCGTGAGCATGTAGTACGTGGCGTTGTCGAGCCCCTTGAAGGAGATCGTCGGCCCGTGCTCGTTGCCCTCGGCGGTGTGGTTGAAGACGACGTCGAGGATCACCTCGATGCCGGCGGCGTGCAGGTCCTTGATCAGGGTGCGGAGTTCGTCGCCCTGCATCCCGTACCGGCCCGTCGCCGCGTAGCCCGCCTTCGGCGCGAAGAACGAGACGGTGTTGTAGCCCCAGTAGTCGTAGAGCCGCTCCCCGGTGTCCGGGTCGGTGCGCGGGTTGTCGGTCTCGTCGAACTCGAAGATGGGCAGCAGCTCGATGCAGTTGACCCCGAGCTCCTTGAGGTACGGGATCTTCTCCCGCAGGCCCGCGAAGGTGCCCGGCGCCTTCACCCCGGACGAGGCGTGCCGGGTGAACCCGCGCACATGGGTCTCGTACACGACGAGGTCCTCGGCGGGGATGCCCGGCGGGGTGTCGTCGCCCCAGTCGAAGTCCTGCAGGCAGACCCGCGACCGGTAGGGGTAGACGTTGTCCCAGTCGGGCTCGGTCCCCCACACGTCACGTCCGGAGATCAGCCGGCCGTACGGGTCGCTGAGGATCTGCCGCGGGTCGAAGCGGTGGCCGGACACCGGGTCGAAGGGACCGTCGGCCCGGAAGCCGTACTCGATGTTCTCGTGGTCCAGGCCGAACACGGTCATCGCGAAGACGCTGCCGGTGCGGAACTCGGGCGGGAACTCCAGTTCCGCCATCGGCTCCGCCGCGCCCCGCTCGAACAGCACGAGCGTCATCGACGTCGCCTGGTCCGAGTAGACCGCGAAGCTCACGCCTCCGGGGACCACGAACGCCCCGAAGGGGTACGGCTTGCCGGCACGGACGCCGTACCCGCCCACCTGGTGGGTCGGGTAGGCGTCGATGCGGCGGAGCGTGTCCAGGGGCTCCGTGGTCATGTCGCGGCCTGTCCTGCCTTGGAGGCGGTGCGGGCCTCGTCGGTCTCGAAGAAGTCGAGGAAGCCGGTCGCCGACATCACGAACCGGACCTCCTCACCGACCCCGTGCAGCGTCACGGCCGCGCCGGAGTGCTGGGCCTCGCGGTAGACGACGAGCAGGGTGCGCAGCCCTGCGCTGGAGACGTAGCCGACCGCGTTGAGGTCGATCCGGAGCGTTTCCCCCGAACGCACCAGTGGCAGCAGTCGTTCCAGCAGCGCGCCGGACGTCTCGCTGTTGATCTCGCCGGCGAGGGCGAGCACGGTGGCCGCCTTGGTCCGCCGCTCCTTGAGCGCAAGAGTCATCGGTTGTCCTTCCCCGTTGACACCGGACGCAGCCGCACCTTGACCCTGACCCGCTCGGTGACGTCGGGAAGTTTCACGGTGAGGTCGTCGGCGTCGAAGTTGTCGTATTCCTGTCCGTCGATCTCGACGGACGCGATCCTGATCGAGCCGGCCGGGAGCAGGTCGGGAGAGACCCGCAGGATCCGGTCGGGCAGGTCGGACGGGTCGGGCTTGAAGTGGAAGTCCATCTCCCGTCCGTTGATGAGCAGGTTGTTGTACACCGCGGCCAGGTAGCAGAGCTCGGCCGAGTGGTACATCGACATCGAGTGGCTGCCCTTGAGCCGCTCGGTGCCCAGCAGGTACGGGGTGCCGCTGGCGAGGACGTTGAAGTACACAGCACCCTCGTCGTGGTCGAGGAAGAAGGTGTTGTAGAACGCCTCGGCCTGCCGCGCCTCGCGCCTGAAGTCCTCACCGCCGACCGTGCCGAACAGGATCAGGTAGGCGAGGATCGCCTGCTCCTGCTGCCACCAGGCCTTGCGGTCGTGCCAGGCGAACCGGTACTGCTGCTCGCCGTCGCCGCGCAGCCGCTCCACGACGTCGTACCAGCCGCCGCGCTGCACGTCGCTGCCCACCTCGGGCATCAGCTGGCCGATCTGACGGGCCAGCTCCTCGTACGCCGGCTTGGCCTTCAGCGAGTTCATCCGCATCAGGTTCCAGGCGATCTTGAGGTTGTGGCCGACGACGGCGCGGTTCTGCTGCCAGCTGTGGGTGGTGTCGTGGGACCAGTCGCGGTTGAAGCGCTCCTGGACGAAGGGGCTGTTCTTGTAGTCCGGGAACTTGTCCGCGATGGTGTCGAAGGTGTACTCGAGGAAGTCCGCGTACTTCCGGTCGCCGGTGGCGAGGTACAGGTTGATCAGGTACGCGGGCGCGTGGTCGCCGACCGAGTTCCAGTTCTTGCGCTCCCGGTTCTCGCCCAGCGACTCGTGGTCGGCGCTGAACAGGATCGGGTCGATGTGGGAGAAGTAGCCGCCCTGCTCCCGGTCGAGGAAGAACTTGTCGAAGAGCCGCACCGTGGCGTCCGCGTCGTTCTTGATACGGGCGTCGCCGGTGACCCGGTAGGTCTGGATGGGCCCGGCGAGCGCATAGATCTGCTCGTACATCGGGATCGCGTCGTAGTCGTCGGAGAACTCCGAGGTGAACAGCTTGCGTTCGCTGTCCCCGTCGACGCTGATGCCGTGGTACCAGTAGACGACGTCCTCTTCGGTGTCCACGACCCGCATGTGCTTGCGCAGGTACTCGGTGCCGCGCTCGGCGACCTCCAGGTACTCGTCCTTGCCGGTCAGCAGGTATGCGGAGGCCATGCCGTAGACGAGCCGGGAGATCGTGTCGGTCTCCTGGACGTGGCTCGCGGTCTTGTCGCCGCCGAGGCGGAGCTGGGTGCGGTACTCGGCGAAGTCGACCGGCCCGTCACCGAACTGCGCCTTGCGGTAGAAGGTGGCGAGGGACTCGATCTGCTTGACCCACCAGCCGCCCTCCTCGAACCGGAAGTCCTCGGCGCCACGGCCCAGGAACACCAGCCGCTTGGCCTCGAACCGGCCGCCGTTCTCCGGGTAGTGGACGCCGTACACGAAGAGGAACCGGCCCGGCGAGAGCATCTCGTCGATGTGGCCGGACGCGTCGACGTAGGGCTCGTCCAGGTTGCGCACCAGCTCCGCGCTGGGACCGCCGTCGAGCGCGACGTCGAAGCTGCGGCCGTCCGCGGTGTGCAGCTTCAGCAGCCGGGCTCCGGAGTCGAAGTGGTCGACGTATCCGGCGATCGTGTCGGAGAAGGAGAAGGTCACGGCCTCAGCCATGTCGGGCACCGTCCTTAGTGTCTGTGTCTGCGTCGTCTGCGTCCTCGTAGCCCTGGCTCACCTCGACGATCACGCCGTCCGGGTCGCGCAGCCACACGGTGCGCCAGCCGCAGATGAAGTCGTCGAAGCTCAGCGGGCCGAGGGTGATGTCGGCCTCGTCCCCCAGCTCCGCCAGGAACGCGTCGACGTCGTCGGTCTGGAAGGCGAGGTGCCGCATGACGCCGGGCTCGCCCGGGCCGTCGTTGACCGCGACCGCCGCGGGCTCGGACGCGGCGGGGAACAGCTCCAGGTAGGCGTCGCCCTTGCGCAGGAAGACGATCTCGGAGTCGCCCAGGTCGACGACCCGGGCGCGGGTGAAGCCGAACAGGCGGGTGTAGAAGTCCTCGGTGGTCTTCTGGCTCTTGCAGTTGAGACCGACGTGCGACCACCGCATCAGGACCCACCGCCCCGGGCCGCGAGCAGCTCGATGATCCGCCGGGCGAACAGGTGGTGGTGCTGGCCGGTGCGTCCGGTGACCAGGTCGCCGTCGACCACCACGTCCTCGTCGACGTACTCCGCGCCCATGTTGCGGACGTCGCCGACCAGGTTGTTGTGGCAGACCACCTTGCGCCCGCGGACCTTCTCGGGGATCGAGGCAGCCAGCCACATGCCGTGGCAGATGATGCCCTTCAGCACGCTGGGCTCGTCGAACGCACGGCGCAGGAACTCGGTCGCCGGGGCGAGCCGGTCGACGTCCTCGGTGTAGCGCAGCCGGTCCGAGACCATGCCGGAGGGCACGATGACGGCGGCGTACCCGCGCAGCCGGTCGTCGCTCAGCCCCTCGAAGGTCTTGTCCGCGGTGAACGGGGCCCGGTACTCGTGCCCCTGGAAGGTGATCGAGTCGTTGCCCCACAGCCGGGTCAGGAAGTCGACCTCGGCACCCTCCTCGGCGAACCGGCGCTGGTAGTAGGCGATCTCCGGCTCGAAGAAATCGCTCTCGATGAGGACGGCGAGTCGTACGCCGCTCAGCTGTCCGTCGCGCAGCACCACGTCAGACACGGGAGACCCCCTTGATCAGGTCGGCAGCACGCTCGGCGATCATCACGATCGCGGTGTGGCAGTTGCCGGACGGCACGGCGGGCATGACACTCGCGTCCACCACGCGCAGGCCCTGGACGCCGTGCACCCGGAGCTCGGGGTCGACCACGGACAGGTCGTCGACGCCCATCCGGCAGGAGCCGGCCTGGTGGTGGTAGCTCTCCGCCTTCTGCTTGACGAAGGTCCGCAGCTCGTCGTCGGTGACCGTGCCGGGGCCCGGCTGGAGCTCCTGCTTGTACCAGGGCTTGAACGCCGAGGTGGCGAAGATGTCACGGGCGATCTTCACGCCCTGGACCATGCGCTCCAGGTCCCACTGGTCGCCCAGGTAGTTCGGGTTGATCAGCGGCCCCGCGAGCGGGTCGCGGCCGGCGAGCCGGATCCAGCCGCGGGACACGGGACGGACGACGCCCGGCAGGATGCTCACCGTGTTGGGGTGGTTCTGCCCGACGATCACGTCGAACGGCACGTGCACGAAGGCGATCTGGAGGTCGGGCGCGGGCAGCCCCGGCTGCGAGGCGAGGAACAGCGCACTCTCGGAGAGGTTCTGTGCGGGCGGCGGCAGCTCCTGGGAGACCTCGGCCATCAGCCCGGTGAGCACGTGGTTGTGGAAGTTCTCGCCGACTCCGGGCACCGCGGCCGTCACCGGGATCTCGAACTCCCGCAGGTGGTCGGGGTTGCCGATGCCGGAGAGCAGCAGCAGCTTGGGCGACTCGATGGCGCCGGCGGCGACGATCACTTCGCGGCGGGCGCGCACGGTGTGCGTGCCGGGCGCGCCCGCCGCGCCGTTCACCGTCCGCCCCGGCACATCGGCCGGGTCGGCGCCCTGGACGTACTCGGCGCCGACGCACCGGTCGCCGTCGAAGAGCAGCCGGGTGGTCTGCGCGCTGGTCCGCAGCGTCAGGTTGCGGCGGACCAGCGCGGGCTCCAGATAGGCGGCGAGGGTGCCCTGCCGCTTGCCGTCGGCGACGTCGATGTGGTGCCAGCCGGTACCGAACAGACCGCGGTCGGGGCCGTCGGTGTTGAAGTCGGCGATCTCCTGGTGACCGAGTTCGACGGCCGCGTCGATGAAGGCGCGCGAGACCGGGTTGGGGCCGTGCGCACCCGCGTTGGTGATGCGCTGGGGCCCCTTGGTGCCGGTGGTCGGCGCGGTGACGTCCTCCTGCGCCTCCAGGAGCGCGAAGTACGGCAGCACGTCCTGGTACGACCAGCCGGCGGCGCCCTGGTAGGCCCAGTTGTCGAAGTCCGAGGCATGGCCCCGGATGTGCATCATGATGTACAGGTTGCTGCTGCCGCCGGGGGCCTTGCCGCGCGGCTCGTAGGTGCTGCGGCCGTCGAGGCCCGGCTGCGGGACGCTGGTGTAGCCCCAGTCGATCGGGCCGCCCAGCAGCTTGTACCAGGACGACGGGTCGTCGACCTCGGGCGGTATGCGGTTGCCGCCCGCCTCCAGGACCAGCACCGTGGTGTCCGGGTCCTCGGAGAGCCGGTTGGCCAGGACGCCGCCCGCCGCTCCGGCGCCGACGACGATGTAGTCGTACTCGCTCTCGCGCTCCGTCATCAGTGGCTCCCTCAGACCTGCGACAGGACCTGGAACGGCACCGTGTCGTGGTAGTTCGCCATGTACGCGATCTTGCCGTCGACGATCCGGAAGAAGTTCATGACCTCGGCCTCGATGGCCTTGCCGGACGCCTTGCTGACGGCGGTGAGGTGCGACACCGCGGCCGCCTTCTCGCCGTCGGCGTCGACGATGAAGTGCACCGGCTCGTTCCGGAAGGACGCGTACATGTCCCCCATGCCGGCCATCATCGAGCGGAGCTTGGCCAGCCCCTCGATGTGTCCGGCGAGCTGTTCGTCCATGATCTGGTCATCGGCGAACAGGTCGCACCAGCGGTTCCAGTCGCCGGCGTTGGCGTACTCGTAGTACTTGGTCAGCACCTCACGGGCGTCCATGCGGTGTCTCCCCTCTCCTCGCTGTCGTGGCGGTCGCGGTGCAGTCAGTCGGCGGTGCGTGCCCCACCGGGGCCGAAGGGGGCGAAGAACTGGCTGAAGGCGGTGGCGTCGTCGCCGAACAGGCCGTCACGGCCCTCGACGATGCGCCCGTCGCGCCAGCGCATGAAGTGGAAGACCGTGGAGTCCAGCCGGTCGTACGGGGACCGGCTGTCCTCGGGGGCGCCCGCCCGCAGGCCGTAGTTGTGGCACACGTCGGCGGAGCAGTCGTCGCCGACGAGGATCACCTCGCGCTCCATGCGGAACGTGCCGCCGGTGACCTTGCCGGTGCGGGCCATCAGGTCGAGGAACGCGTCCAGGGACTCGTACCAGCCGGCCAGCGGGTGGTTGCCGGGGACCAGC
Source organism: Streptomyces sp. NPDC002004 (assembly GCF_053593975.1). Taxonomy (NCBI): domain Bacteria; kingdom Bacillati; phylum Actinomycetota; class Actinomycetes; order Kitasatosporales; family Streptomycetaceae; genus Streptomyces; species Streptomyces sp. NPDC002004. The sequence continues at coordinate 76,661 of NZ_JBSFDP010000014.1, read as the reverse complement.
CAGCGCAGGTCCTCGGCGTAGTACTGCACGATCCGGCTGCGGTCGCCGGAGCCGAGCGCCTGGTAGGCGGCCTCGACCCGTTCCCGTGTCACCTTCGTCATCGCCGTCTCCTCCTCGCGCCTCAGAGGGAGCCCGACCCGGGCATCGGGTCGAGGGCGTTGACGGTGTAGGTCCTGATCCGCGGGCCGTTCTCGCCCGGGACGACGATCCAGGTCTGGTCGGCGTCGAAGCCGAGCCACTCGCTCTTGGCGGCCGGTGCCTTCCAGACCTTGGCCTGCCAGTTGACGATGACCTGCACGATCGCGCGGTCGCCCTCGATGACGGGCTCGACCTTGGTGACGGTGTGCACCTCGTCGAAGAACAGGTGGGTGACGGCCTCGTACCAGCGTGCGAACCCGTCGTGGCCGATGAAGGTGTCCTCGGGGACCTTGAACTCCAGGTCCTCGGTGAGGAACGGCAGCACCTCGTCCAGCGGGATGTGCTGGTCGAGGGCCGCGTACCAGTTCTCGGCGAAGGTGCGGATCGCGGCCTCGGTCAGCTGCTGGGGCATGCGGGCCTCCTTTCGTGCGTGCGTCGTGCGTACGGACGGCACGTAGCGGCCGTGCGTACGGATCGGATCGGGTGGCGTCAGATCTGCAGGTCGACCAGGAACGGACCCTGGTGGTCGAGCATCCGCCGCACCGCGTCGGCCGCCTGCTCGGGCTTCTCGACGCGGATGCCGTCGGCGCCGAGGGAGCGGGCGAGCCCGGCGAAGTCGATCTCCGGGTGGGCGAGGTCGAAGGAGCGCGGGAAGGCGTGCTGCGGGATCTCCCGCTCCTTCCAGTACTGCGCGATGTTGTCGTCGAGCAGCCGGTACTTGTGGTTGTTGCAGACCACGAACTTCGCGGCGATGCCGTACCGGGCGGCCGTCCACAGGGCCTGGTAGGTGTACATGGAGCCGCCGTCGCCGGTGAAGCCGACGACCGTGCGGTCCGGGTGCGCCAGCTTGGCGCCGACCGCGCCGGGGATGCCGACGCCGAGGGAGCCGCCGCGTGTGACGTGGTAGTCGCCGGGGCGGTCCGGCGGGAGGTACCGCGTGACGAGCGGGGAGCTGGTCAGGGCCTCGTCGAAGACGATGAGGTCGCCGCCGGTGCGCTCGGCGAGCGCGTGCAGGAACGCCTCGATCGTCGTGCCGTCGTGGCTGCCCCTCAGGAACTCGGCCCGCGCACGGTCGCGCTGGGTGGTGCGGGCGGCCAGGCGCTCGGCGGCCTCGGTGCGCCGGTCCGGCGCGAGCCGCCGGTCCAGCGAGGTCGCGAGTGCGCGCAGCGCGGCCTTGGGGTCGGCCACGATGCCGAGGTCGACCGGGAAGTTCTTCGCGATCTCGTACGCGTTGAGGTCGATGTGGACGATCTTCGCGTCCTTGCCGAAGGGGCTCGCCAGCTCAGGGAAGACCTCCGGGAACACATAGGTGCCGACGATCAGGACGGCGTCCGCGTCCTGCACCAGCTCCTTGCTGTGCTCGCCGAACATATGGCCGGTGGCCCCGCGGTGGAGCGGGTGCGACGCGGCCATGGTGACCTCGGAGAAGTCGACGTCCCACACGTCGGCGCCGAGCAGTTCGGCGACGGCCGTGAGTTCGGCCTGCGCCCCGGCGAGGCTCACCCCGTCCCCGGCCAGGATCAGCGGGCGGCGGGCCCCGGCGAGCAGCGCGGCGGCCTCGCCGACGCTCGCGTCGGAGGGGGCGCCGTCGGTGCGCGGGATCGCGGTGGGCACGACGGGCTCGTCGTTCGGCGCGTCGAGCACGTCCATGGGGAGCGCCACGAAGACGGGGCCGCGCGGCGGTGTGAGCGCGATCTTCACGGCGCGGCGCACGGTGCGCAGCACCGACGCCGGGTCGGTCACCCGGGTGGCGTACTTGGTGACCGGGCGCGCCATGGCGACCAGGTCGGAGGCCATCTGGGCGTCCATCACGTCGTACTTGACGCCGGCGTCACCGGCGACGACGACGAGAGGGGTGTGGCCGCGCAGCGACTGGTAGAGCATCCCGATGCCGTTGCCGAGCCCGACGCCGGAGTGCAGCTGGAGCAGCGCGGCCCCACCGGTGGCCCGTGCGTATCCGTCGGCGATCCCTGCGGCCACCGTCTCCTGGAGCGAGAGGATGTACTGGAACTCCTCGGCGTTGTCGGCCGCGTCCAGAAATCCCTGTTCCACTGTGCCGGGATTTCCGAACATGAAGTTCAGGCCATCCGCCTTGAACTGTTCTATGAGCTTCGTCTTGCCCGGATCTGCCGTCATGAATTGCCTCCGGATTTCCACGGACTCCTGCGGTGCGTCTCTCGGTGAATTACCAGCCGTATCGGGTGAGGCCGTTCTCCAGGACCTCGACGATCTTCTGGCCGGTCAGATACGAGTCCGGGGTCGAACGGCCCGTGACGAACGGGTAGTCGACGATGACCGAGAGCGGGTGCCCGAAGTTCCCGTGGTACGCGCCGTCCGGGCCGGTGGCGTCGCGCAGGATGTACTCGAGCGGGTACGGCGGCGGGCCCATGTTGAAGTCGGTGCCGAGGAACCCGGTGCCGTCCTTGTAGTCGTACTCCTTGCAGTGCCCGGTGACGTGCTTGCCCCAGATGATGGACTTGCGGTCGCCCCAGTCGCGGGCGAAGGCGAGGCAGGCGACGCCGTAGCACTCGGCGGCGACCACCTTGCCGGCCTCCTTGAAGGCCAGGATCAGGGCGTGCACGCGCTCGTTGTTGGCGAGGTCCGCGATGGGACCGCTGCCTCCGACGACGAGGATCGCGTCGTACTCCCGGACGTCCTCGGCGAGCCGGTCGAGGTCGCGGTGGTACTGCTCCAGCTTGCGCAGGTAGCCCTCGTCGCTGGTGTACGGGCGCTCCGGCGCCCAGCTGGAGATGTCGAGCGACTTGTCGAGCCGGCCGCCCTCGTCGAACTCGCGGCCCAGCCGGGCGTTCTCGGCCGTGGTCACGCTGCGGCCGAGCGGCGGGTCGATGTAGTTCTCGTCGAGACTCGGCGGAAGGGCGTGCGCCCGTTGTCCGGTGGGGGTCGCGAAGACCACCTCATAACCTTGCTCATCGAACTTGGAAACCGGGCCTATGAGTTCTTCGGCCCAATATCCACGCTCGGAGACAATGACCAGAATCTTCCTGCTCACGGATCCCCTCCTGGCGCAGCCTTTGTCGTTTGGCGCCACCAACACTGCGGGGCACGGGGGCCACTGTCAAAGTCATGTGACTCGACTACGTGAGGTAGAAATTTGAACTCCGTCGGGAGGTCAGGAAGTCGAAGACGGACCTCATGAAGTAGTAAGAGAACTTCAGGAAGTCGCGGTGGGACTACCTGATGTCGGGTGAATCCGGAAAGGGAGCGTGGCAGGCCCACCTAGGGTGTTGATGTTGTCCGACGCGCCGTGCGGCAGACCGTCCGTCCCCCACCCCGTCCCGTCAGCACGGCCCGGCCCGGCCCGGCCCCGCATCCGTGCACCGCACGCCCCCTCCCCCCACGCCGTTCCACCGTTCCGCCGTTCCCACCGACCCACCGGACGACGTCCGGGCCCCCCGACCCGAAGGACTGCCGATGACCAGCAGGTGTACCCATCTGGATCAGATACGCCCGGTGACGGCCGGCACCGAGGGCTGCGAGGAGTGCCTGGCCCTCGGCGACACCTGGGTCCATCTGAGGATGTGCCTCAGCTGCGGACATGTCGGCTGCTGCGACTCCTCCAAGAACCGCCACGCCACGAAGCACTTCCACGCCACCGAGCACCCGATCGCCGCGTCGCACGAGCCGGGCGAGTCCTGGGTCTGGTGCTACGTGGACCGACTCATGATGGAGCTGGCATGAACAGGGGAAAGCACAGCAGGACGAGCCGCGGCGGCATCATGACCGCCGAGCGCACCGAGGGCGCCCGCCCCGCCAAGTCCGTACGCGCCGAAGCGGCCACCACCGACGAGGGCCGCAAGCCGGTGATCCTCGCCGTCGACGACGATCCGCAGGTGCTGCGGGCGGTGCGCCGCGACTTACGCAGCGCCTACGGCGACCGGTACCGGGTGCTCGGCGCGTCCTCCGCCTCCGACGCACTGAAGATCCTCGACTCGCTGGACGAGCGCGGCCACGACCCGGCGCTGTTCCTGGTGGACCAGCGGATGCCGGACATCACCGGCGTGGAGTTCCTGCTGGAGGCGGTCAGCCGCTTCCCCGACGCCCGGCGGGTGCTGCTCACCGCGTACGCGGAGACCGACGCGGCCATCACCGCGATCAACCAGGTCCGGCTGGACTACTACCTGATGAAGCCGTGGGACCCGCCGCACGAGCGGCTGTTCCCGGTCCTCGACGACCTGCTCTCGGACTGGCTGGCCAGCTACCGCCCGGCGTACGACGGCATTCTGGTCGCGGGTCATCTGGTGGCGCCGGGCACACACGCGGTACGGGACTTCTTCACGCGCAACGGCCAGCCCTTCAAGTTCCTGAACGTGGAGCGCGACGCGGAGGCCGCGACCCTGCTGTCGCAGCTGCCCGACGCGACGCTGCCGCTGGTGCGGTTCCCGGACGGCACGCTGCTGTCCGCGCCGACGGACGCCGAACTCGCCGAGCACCTGGGCCTGGCGACGACCGCCTCACGTCCGCACTACGAGTGCGTGATCGTGGGTGCGGGGCCCGCCGGACTCGCGGCCGGCGTGTACGCCGCGTCCGAGGGGCTGAGCACGCTGATGGTCGACTCACGGGCGCCGGGCGGACAGGCGGGCACGTCCTCGCTGATCGAGAACTACCTGGGCTTCCCGTCCGGCCTGTCGGGCGGTGACCTGACCCGGCGGGCGACCATCCAGGCGACCCGGTTCGGTGCGGAGATCCTGCACCCCGTCGAGGTCACCTCGCTCACTCGCGACGATCCCGCCAAGATCCTCACGCTGACGGACGGCACGGAGATCAGCGCCGAGACCGTGCTGCTGTCCACGGGGGTGGCCTACAACCGTCTTCCGGCGGAGGGCGCCGAGAAGTTCGAGGGCGCGGGCCTCTACTACGGGGCGGCGACGACCGAGAGCTCCGCCTGCATCTCGCAGCACGTGTTCATCGTCGGCGGCGCCAACTCGGCGGGCCAGGCGGCGGTGCACTTCGCCAAGTACGCGGCGCAGGTGACGATCCTGGTGCGTGCGGACTCGCTGTCGGCCAGCATGTCGCAGTATCTGATCGACGAGATCGAGCGGACGCCCAACATCGAGGTCCGGGTGCGGACCACGGTGAAGGAGCTGAGCGGCGGCGAGCACCTGGAGCGGATCGTCCTGCACGACGCGGGAACCGGAGAGACCGGCGAGGTCCCGTGCCGGTTCATGTTCACGTTCATCGGTGCCCGTCCGCACACCGACTGGCTGGACGGGATCGTCGAGCGCGACGACCACGGGTTCATCCTGACCGGCTCCGACCTGGTCTCCAACGGCGGGGAGCTGCCGGCGGAGTGGCCCCTGGAGCGTGCCCCGTACCCGCTGGAAACCAGCGTGCCCGGGGTCTTCGCCGCCGGTGACGTCCGCGCCCACTCGGTCAAGCGGGTCGCGTCCGGCGTCGGCGAGGGCGCCATGGCGATCTCGCTGATCCACCGGTACCGGTCCATGGGCTGAGTCGCCACCGGCGGCGACGTGGGGCTGCCGCCCCGTGGTGCCGTCCCGCCCGGTCTCCGCCGCTCCGTGCACGACGACCGCTCCACGCACGACGACCGCTCCACGCACGACAACTGCTCCCGAGGATTTCCGCTCTGAGCGATGGGCGCGCCTTTCGCTTGCCTGGGCGACGTATGCGAGTAACGTTGCTTACATGATTACAGCGGAACAGCGCGACAAGCTCCGCGGCTGGTTCGCCGGCCGCCTGCCGGAAAACCTCTTCGAGGACCTGGTCGAGGTGACGGTGGACCGCGAGGAGATCACCGTCATCGGCCGCATCCCGGAACCCCGGCTCGCCGACTCCGCGTCGGCGGCCGAGAAGGAGGCGGCCGTCCAGGGCCGTGTCCAGGAGTTCCGGGAGCGCACCCGCGACGAGCGGATGGCCGTGGCACGCGAGGCCGAACACCGATTTCGCAAGAAGGTCTCGTGGGGCGTGGAGTGCGGCGGACACCGGGCCCTGTTCACCCATGTCGCCGCGCCCGTGATGACCCGGCTGCGCCAGCCCGAGCGTCAGGTGCTCGACACACTGATCGCGGGCGGCGTGGCCCGCAGCCGCAGTGACGCGCTCGCCTGGTGCGTCCGGCTCGTCCAGCGTCACACGGACGAGTGGCTGACCGACCTGCGCGACTCGCTGGAACAGGTGCAGCGGGTCCGCGCGCAGGGCCCCGACGCCGAGTCGACCGACCCCGGCGACGACGGGTCCGGGACGTCGTCCGAATAACCGCCCCGACGGCGTTCCGTTTGAGCGGTCCGCCTGACGGGCGGCGATCAGCGGGGCAAGCTTGCCCGGAGGACCCGAAGTCCGAGCCTGCCCCGAGGACCAGAACCAAGGGAGAGTCAGATGACCACCACCGTCGAGTACATCCGCTACCGGATCGCCTTAGACGACCAGCAGGCCTTCGAGGAGGCCTACCGCACGGCCGCCGAGTCGCTGGCCGCTGCTCCCGAGTGCATCGACTACGAACTGGCGCACTGCCAGGAGGAGCAGGACCGGTACATCCTGCGGATCCGCTGGACGTCGGTCGAGGACCACATCCAGGGCTTCCGCAGGGGCGAGCACTTCCCCGCCTTCTTCAGCGCGATCCGGCCGTATGTGTCGTCGATCGAGGAGATGCAGCACTACCTCGCCACCGACATCGTGGGTACGGGAAAGGCCGCGGGAGAGCAGCCGTGACCGACCAGTCCGTCGAACAGGCCACCGCACAGACCGCCGAACAGACCGCCGTGGACGGGCAGCACGCGCCCGACAAGCCCGGCACGCCCACGATCTACGAGTGGATGGGCGGCGACAAGGCCCTGAACCACCTCACCGAGGTGTTCTACGGCCATGTCATGAAGGACCCGATCCTCGCACCCGTCTTCGTCGGCATGGACGAGCGCCACCCGCAGCACGTCGCCAAGTGGCTGGCCGAGGTCTTCGGCGGTCCGTCCGTCTACACCGAGGACCGCGGCGGCCACCCGCACATGGCCGAGCGTCACCTCGGCCGCCGCATCACCGAGGAGCAGCGCCGCCGTTGGGTCGACCTCCTCCAGGACACCGCGGACGAGGTCGGCCTGCCCACCGACCCGGAGTTCCGCGGCGTCTTCCTCTACTACATCGAGTGGGGAACGCGCATGGCGCTGATCTACTCGGGCGAGAACCCGCCACCGGTGGACGCGGCCGATGTGCCGCGCTGGAAGTGGGGCCAGACACCGCCCTGGCAGCCGAACGGCTGACCACCCCGTGCGCGCCCTTGTGGCGGGCGCGCGCCCGGGTCACCGTAGTCGCGGGAGGCGCCGTCCGGCGCCTCCCGTCGGCGGCTCGGCGAACGGAGTCAGCATGGCGGTGTCCTCGGCCCTCCCCCCGGAATCCCCGGCCTTCTCCCTCCCCCATGAACTGCACGGCGACGGACCGCACAAGGTGATCGCCGTGCACGGGTGGTTCGCCGACCGTTCGGCGTACGCCCCGGTGCTCCCGGACCTCGACCGGGCGTCCTTCCAGTACGCGGTCGTGGATCTGCGCGGGTACGGCGAGGCCAAGGACGCGACCGGCGCGTACACCACCGCCGAAGGCGCCGCCGATGTGCTCGCGCTGGCGGACCGCCTCGGCTGGGAGCGCTTCTCGGTGGTCGGCCACTCGATGGGCGGCAGCGTCGCCCAGCGCGTCCTGGCCGCCGCGCCGCACCGGCTGCGCCGCCTGGTCGGCATCTCGCCGGTCCCGGCCTCCGGCCTCCCGCTCCCCCCTGAGCAGTGGGAGCTCTTCTCGGACGCCGCCCATACGCCGGGCAACCGCCGCGCCATCATCGACATCACCACCGGCGGTGCCCGGCCGGGCGCCTGGCTCGACCGCATGGTGGACCGCTCCGTCGGCCGCAGCGAGGCCAAGGCGTTCCGTGCCTGGCTCGACTCCTGGGCGGGCGACGACTTCCACGGCGAGGTCGAGGGGGCGACGGTCCCCGCGCTCGCCGTCGTGGGCACCCTCGACCCGGCGCTCTCGGCCGATGTGATGCGCGGGACGTGGATGCGCTGGTACGCCGCTGCCGAACTGGTGGAGCTGGAGTCCGCCGGGCACTACGCCATGGACGAGGCGCCGCTCGACCTCATCCGGGCGGTGGAGGACTTCCTACGGGCGGACGAGGACCGAGCGACACCCGGCAGGGAGGCGGCGAACGCGCAGGAGGGGGCGGGGAGATGAGCGGGGGCGGCGGAGCGATGGAGCGGGGCGGCGTCGAGGCCGCCGTACCGGGACCGGGAGCGGCCGGGCCGGACCGGAGCCCGGCGGTCCCGGCCGGGCGCGACGCGAACGGCAGCGGCCGGACGGCCGACGCAGCCGGGGCCGGCGAACGGGACGCGGACGCCCACGGCGTGGCGGACGTGCCGGACGTCTTCGACCCCCGGCAGTACGCGGCCGGGGTCCCGTACGACCGCTACCGGCTGCTCCGCGACCACCATCCCGTGGCGTGGCAGGCGGAACCGGAGGTGCTGGGCTGGCCGGCCGGGCCCGGGTTCTGGGCGGTCACCCGGCACGCCGACGTCGTCCGGGTGCTGAGGGACCAGACGACGTATTCCTCGTATCTGGGGGCCACTCAGATCCGCGACCCCGATCCGGCGGACCTCCCCTTCATCCGCCGCATGATGCTGAACCAGGACCCGCCGGACCACGGGCGCCTGCGACGCCTGGTGAGCCGCGCGTTCACGCCGAGGCGCGTGGACCGCTTCGCCGTGGTGGCCCGGGACCGGGCCCGCACCCTGCTGACCCGGGCGGCCGACTCCGGGGGCGCCGTCGACCTGGTCGCCGCGGTCACCGACGACTACGCCCTGCTGAACCTCACCGATCTGCTGGGCGTGCCGGTGAGCGACCGGGGCCTGCTGCTCGACTGGACCCACCGGGTCATCGGCTACCAGGACCCGGACGAGGCGGGCCGGGCGGTGCTGGGCCCCGACGGCAGGCCGGTCAATCCGCGCTCCCCCGCGATGCTGCGGGACATGTTCGACTACGCGGGCTCGCTGGCCGCGTACAAGCGCCGCCACCCCGCCGACGACGTCATGACGACCCTGGCCACCGACCCCGAACTGACCACCCCCGAACTGGAGATGTTCTTCTTCCTGCTCACGGTGGCGGGCAACGACACCGTACGCAGCGCCGCACCCGGCGGGCTGCTGCTCCTGGCGGAGAACCCGGATGCGTACGCCGCCCTGCGGTCGCGCAAAGTCACCCTCCACACCGCGGTGGACGAACTCCTGCGCCGCCATCCCCCGGTCCTGTCCTTCCGCCGCACCGCCGTCCGCGACACCACACTGGCCGGGACCCGCATCCGCGCCGGCGACAAGGTGGTCGTCTTCCATGCGTCGGCCAACCACGACGAACGCCTCTACCCCGACCCGCACCGTCTGGACCTGTCCCGCACCCCCAACCCCCATGTCTCCTTCGGCGACGGCCCCCACATCTGCCTGGGCGCCCACTTCGCCCGCCTCCAGCTGCACACCCTCTACGCGGAGACCACGCGGATGTTCCACTCCCTGACGCCGGCGGCGCCGCCGCGCCGCCTCGTGTCGAACTTCATCAACGGACTGAAGGCGGTGAGCGTGTACGCGTCCCGGTCGCGGACCGAGGGTGCCTGACGCCGGCGGTGGTGCGGGGCACACACGCGTCCGGCCGGCCGTGGACGGGTCCACGGCCGGCCGGAGGGACGGTGCCGGTGTCAGCCCTCGTCGGGCGTCAGCCGCAGCGAGATGCTGTTGATGCAGTACCGCTGGTCCGTGGGCGTCGCATAGCCCTCGCCCTCGAAGACATGGCCGAGGTGGGAGCCGCAGCGGGCGCAGCGGACCTCCGTACGGACCATCCCGTGGGAGCGGTCCTCGATGAGCTCGACGGCGTCGGTGTCCTTGGGGTCGAAGAACGACGGCCAGCCGCAGTGGGACTCGAACTTCGTGCCGGAGGTGAAGAGCTCGGCGCCGCAGGCGCGGCACGAGTAGACACCCTCGGTCTTGGTGTCGGTGTACTCACCGGTGAAGGCGGGCTCGGTGCCGGCCTGGCGCAGGACCGCGTATTCCGCCGGGGTCAGCTCCGCACGCCACTGCTCGTCCGGCTTGTCGACGTCGTAGGACATCAGGGTCACTTCCTCACTGCGAGAGGCGGGCCAGGATCTGCGGGCCGAGCTCCGTGACATCGCCCGCGCCCATGGTGAGAACGAGATCACCGGGCTTCGCCATTCCCGCGATCACATCGGCGACGGCGGCCTTGTCGTGGACCGGCTGCACGTCCGCGCCCGCGGCCCGGGCCGCGTCGATGATGAGGGCGCTGGTGATGCCGGGGATCGGGTCCTCGCGCGCGGGATAGATGTCGAGGACCACGGAGGCGTCGGCGAGTGCGAGGGCGGCGCCCATCTCCTTGCCGAGCTCCTGGGTGCGGGAGAACAGGTGCGGCTGGAAGACGACCAGGATCCGGGCGTCGCCCGCCGCCGCGCGCATCGCCTCCAGGTCGGCGGTCATCTCGGTGGGGTGGTGCGCGTAGGAGTCGATGACCTGGACACCCGCCTCCTCGCCCTTGAGCTGGAGGCGGCGCTTGACGCCGGTGTACGAGGCGAGGGCGGGAGCGAGGTCCGCGGCGGGGACGCCGAGGGCCGCGCCGGCCGCCAGCGCGGCCACCGCGTTGGCCGCGTAGTGACGGCCGGGGACCGACACGGTGAAGGTGAGCGGCACGCCGTCCAGCTCGGCGGTGACCTCGCTCTTCAGGCCCTGCGGGGTGATGGAGAGGATGCGGACGTCGGCGTCGTCGGACTCGCCGTACGTCACCACACTCACGTCGCGGGTCCTGACGCGGCGCGTCAGCTCACGGGCTCCCTCGTGGTCCGCCGAGATCACGAGCGTGCCGCCCGCGACGATGCGGTCCACGAACGTCTCGAAGGACTCGTAGATCTCGTCCATGGAGGCGTAGTTGGCGTGGTGGTCGAGCTCCACGTTGAGGACGATGGCGACCTCGGGCGCGTACTTGTGGAAGCTGCGGTCGCTCTCGTCCGCCTCGGCGACGAAGATCTCGCCGTCGCCGTGCAGCGCGTTCGAACCGGGGGCGTCCAGGTCGCCGCCGATCGCGTACGACGGGCTCAGCCCGAGCGAGGACAGGGACACGGCCAGCATCGACGTGGTCGTCGTCTTGCCGTGCGTACCCGCCACGGCGATCGGGCGCAGGCCGTCCATCAGGGACGCGAGCGCGTCGGAGCGGTGGACCACCGGGATGCCGAGCTCGGCGGCGCGGGCCAGCTCGGGGTTGTCGGCGCGGATCGCGGACGAGACGACGACGCTCGTCGCATCCTCGGCGAGGTGGCCGGCCGCATGGCCGATGTGCACCGTCACGCCCAGCTCGCGCAGCGCCTCCGCGGTCGCGGAGTCCTTGGCGTCGCTGCCCGCGACCTCGGCGCCCCGCTGGGCGAGGATCTTCGCGATGCCCGACATTCCGGCTCCGCCGATCCCGATGAAGTGCGGTCGGTCCATGGCGGCAGGAAGGCCGGGTGCCATGCGTGTCTCCCCAAGTGCTGTGCGGTGTGATGCGGGTACGTCCGAGGGGCCAGCCTATGCCTTGCGGGCGCGCCGCACGGCCAGGCCCCGGTACCGGCGGGGACGGCGTCGCTCCCGCGTGCCGCCCCCGCCGCCGACGCTACGCCTTGCTGTGCGAGAAGAGCTTCAGGACCGGTACGCCGACCTTGTGACGGGCTCGTGACGCCCAGTCGCGGTGGAAGAACTCCTCCACGTAGTGGGGATCGGTCAGCACGATCACCTCGTCGGCGCCGGTCTCGTCGACCATCGTCTTCAGGGCGTCGATCGGGTGGTCCTCGATCAGCCTTCCCTCCGCCGTGCAGCCCGCCGCGCGCAGCGCCCGCAGCGAGACGTCGAGCGCCGAGCGGCCGAGCGCCGCGGCGTCCTTGCCCTCGGGGGTCTGCCCCTCGTGACGGGCCTCGTCGAGTTCGCCGAGCGCCACGTCGTCGATGGCTCGCAGCAGCCGGTCGGCCTGGTCCCCGCGGGGCTGGAGCAACAGGTGGAAGACGACCTCCTCGTCCCCGTGCAAGGTGGTGACGAACTCCACGTCGGCGGACGTCAGGGCCTTCTCGATCATCAATACGCTCGTGAACACACCAGGCGCCCTTCTCCTCCGGTGGGCCTCCTCGCAGGGCCCGTGCGGAAACCATCCTGCCCCGTAAGCACCCGGGGACTGCGAGATCTAGTGTGCCCGCCGGATGCTGATCGGAATGGATGATTCCGGACGATGATCGTCGGGGCACGTCGGCGGGCACCCCGGCGGCACACCGCCGAGCGGACCGACCACCCGAGCGGCACACCCGCCGCCGCGGTGCCGCACGCCGCCGCGGCGCCCCGTCCGCCGTCACGGCGGACACGCCCGTCGGGCCCCAGCGGCGGACCCCACGGCTCCGTCCGGCCCCGGGCGGCCGTCCGGGGCGCGGGCTCCTGTGTGAGGCCGTCAGCGTGAGGCCGTCACGCCTGCCCCTGCCGGGCACGTGCGTACCGAAGGAAGAGGAAGCCCTCCTCCTCCAGTACCGACGCCAGGGCCAGCCGCTCCGGCACGGCCATCGGCGGCCCCCCGGCGATCCGCTGGGCGGTCCCCGCCGTGAGCATCGGCGACAGGGTCAGGCACAGCTCGTCCAGCACCCCAGCGGCCACGAACTGGCCGAGCACCCGCGGTCCGCCCTCGGTCAGCATGCGCCGCATCCCGCGCTCCGCGAGCGCCTGGACGACCCGCTCCGGCTCGGCCCCCTTGCCGTCCCCGGCCACGACGACCTCGACGCCCGCCTCACGCGCGGCGGCCACCCGGTCGTCGGGCGCGGCGGCGCCGGTCACCACGAGGGTCGGCACGAGGGGCGAGGTGAAGAGCGGGAGGGAGAAGTCCAGGTCCAGGCTCGCGGTGACCACCGCGATCGCGGGTGCGGGCCCCTGCCCGGCGGCCGCCCGCCGCGCGGCGAAGGCCTCGCGCGCCCGCGCGGGGCGGTACCCCTCCTGACGTACGGTCTCGGCGCCGACGATCACCACGTCGGCGAGGCCGCGCAGCGTGCCGAAGACACGCATGTCGGTGGCGGAGGATATGGGCTGGGACTTCCCGTCGTGCTGGCCCGCCCCGTCGAGCGTCGAGACCATGTTGGCGCGCAGCCACACGTCCCCGCCCGGGTACGCATACGCCTGCGCCAGCTCGTCCAGGTCCCACTCGTGGTCGGCGAGGCCCCCCGGACCCGCCCCGTCGGCTGTTTCGTGCGTCACAGGGAACAGTCGTCGCATGTCGTGCAGTCTCGCACGCGGCATAGAGTTGGGAAGCGTGTCCTCCTCCACCGCCTCCCTGGGGCAGAGCATTCCCGGCCAGAGCCCCGCCGCCGACGCCACGGGCCCGCTGTCGCTGTGCGCCCGTGAACCGCATGTCCCCGCGGACCGTCTGGTCGCCGAAATGGTGCCCCCGCCGCGCTTCGACGCGGTCCGCTTCGAGACGTACATACCGGACCAGAAGCAGCCCAGCCAGTCCGAGGCCGTGCGCGTGCTCGGCGACTTCGCCGGCGGGCTCGGCGGAGCGCATGCCTCCGGCGCCGGCAAGGGTGCCGGGCTGCGCAAGTGGTTCGGCAGGAAGCCCGCGGCCCCGGCCGGCCCCCGCGGCATGTACCTCGACGGCGGCTACGGCGTCGGCAAGACCCATCTGCTCGCCTCCCTCTGGCACGCCACCCCGGCCGCGCCCGAGCAGAAGGCCTTCGGCACCTTCGTCGAGCTGACGAACCTCGTGGGCGCCCTCGGCTTCCAACAGACCGTGCAGACGCTGAGCGGCCACCGGCTGCTGTGCATCGACGAGTTCGAGCTCGACGACCCCGGCGACACGGTCCTCGTGTCCTCGCTGCTCGGCAAGCTCGTCGAGGCGGGCGTCGCGCTCGCCGCGACCTCCAACACCCTGCCGGGCAAGCTCGGCGAGGGGCGCTTCGCGGCCGTCGACTTCCTCCGCGAGATCCAGGGGCTGTCGGCGCACTTCAGGACGCTGCGCATCGACGGCGACGACTACCGCCACCGCGGGCTGCCCGAGGCTCCGGCGCCGTTCTCGGACGAGCAGGTGACGAAGACGGCGTACGCGACGCAGGGTGCGTCGCTGGACGACTTCCCGCATCTGCTGGACCACCTGGCCCGTGTCCACCCGAGCCGCTACGGCGCGCTGACGGACGGCCTCGGTGCGGTGTGCCTCACCGACGTACGCCCGGTGCCCGACCAGTCGACGGCCCTGCGGCTCGTCGTCCTCGCCGACCGGCTCTACGACCGCGAGGTACCGGTCCTCGCGTCCGGGCTGCCGTTCGACCGGCTGTTCAGCGAGGAGATGCTGAACGGCGGGTACCGGAAGAAGTACTTCCGGGCGATCTCGCGGCTGACCGCTCTGGCTCGCGACGCGAAGGGGCTCGTGGCGGCGTAGCCCGGCCCCGGCCCCGCCGCTCCGGCGGGCACCCTCACCGTGCCCGTCCGTCACCTTCCGCCGTACAGCACGCCGTCCGCCCCGGCCCACGGCGCCCGTCCGCCCCGGCTCACGGCAGCAGCAGCCGGACCTCCGTGCGGCCCGGGCGGCTGGCGAGGGACACCTCGCCGCCGTGGGCCGTCGCCACCGCCGAGACGATCGCGAGGCCGAGACCCGTGCCGCCCGCCGTGCGCGAGCGGCTGTGGTCGGCGCGCGTGAAGCGGTCGAACACCGTGGCCCGGATCGGTTCCGGAACGCCCGGGCCGTCGTCGGCGACGGTCAGCTCGGTACCCGTCCGCCCCTGGGCGAGACGGAGCGTGACGGCCGTGCCCCGTGGAGTGTGCACCCGGGCATTGGCCAGCAGATTGGCCACGACCTGGTGCAGCCGGTGCGGGTCGCCCGTGACGACGACCGGCTCCTCGGGCAGCTCCAGCCGCCAGTGGTGGCCGGGGCCCGCGGCCCGGGCGTCGTCGACCGCGTCCAGGGCGAGCCGGGTCAGATCGACCGATTCGCGGGCCAGCGGGCGCCCTGCGTCGAGGCGGGCCAGCAACAGCAGATCGTCGACGAGTCCGCCCATGCGTTCCGACTCGGACTGGATACGGGTGAGCGCGTGGCGCACCTCGCCCGGGACCGCGCCCGGGTGCTTCAGCGCGAGCTCGGCGTGCGCGCGCACGGTGGCGACGGGAGTCCGCAGCTCGTGGCTGGCGTCGGCCGCGAAGTGCCGCAGCCTCTCCTCGCTCGCGTGACGCCGGGCGAGGGCGTCGCCCACATGGCCGAGCATCCGGTTCAGGGCGGTGCCGACCTGGCCGACCTCGGTGCGCGGGTCGGTGTCCGGGACCGGATCCGGCATGGCCACCTCGCCGCTGGCGAGCGGGCGCCGCGCCACTTCGGCGGCGGTCGCGGTGACCCGGTGCAGCGGGCGCAGCGAGAGGCGGACCCACAGGGCCCCGGCCACACCCGTCGCGGCCAGCGCCGCCGCGAAGACCACCGCCTCCACGAGCTCCAGCCGGTGCACGGTCTCCTCGACGGGGTGCAGCGGGAGCCCCGTCATCAGGACGTCGCCGTCGTCGCCGGGGACCGCGGCGACCCGGTAGGGGCCGAGCGCGGTGAGCCGGATGCCGTGGCCGCGCCCGTCGGCGGGGACGGCGGCCAGGGCACGCCGGTCGCCGACGGTGAGCGGGACGGACGCGTGGGTCTCGTCGTGGACGACGGCCGCCGCGGTGGTGGCGCCGCGCAGCAGGCGGGCGCCGAAGGTGCGGTCGGCCTGGCCCCGGGTGTCGGGGCCGTTGTCGCCGTCGGGCCGCCTCTCGTGCTCCAGGCTGGCGGCGAACCGTCCGTGGGCGGCCGCCAGCTGCTGGTCGACCCTCCCGACCAGGAAGCCCTGCAGCGCGGCGGCCGTGGTGATCCCCACCGCCAGGCAGGCGAGGGCGAGCAGCACCACGAGTCCCGCGGTGAGGCGGGCCCGGAGGGTACGGGGCAGCGGTACCCGGCGCGCCGGCCGCCTCACGACGCCCGGTCCGGCTGGAGCACGTACCCGACGCCGCGGACCGTGTGGATCAGCGGCGGGCGGCCCGCGTCGATCTTCTTGCGGAGGTAGCTGATGTACAGCTCGACGACATGGGAACGGCCGCCGAAGTCGTAGGACCAGACGCGGTCGAGTATCTGCTGCTTGGACAGGACCCGGCGCGGGTTGCGCAGCAGGAATCTGAGCAGTTCGAACTCGGTGCGGGACAGTTCGACGGCGACTCCGCCCCGGCTGACCTCGCGCGCGTCCTCGTCCATGACCAGATCCCCCACGACGAGGCGCGCTCCGTCGCCGGGCTCGCGGGCCATCCCGGCCCGGCGCAGCAGACCGCGCAGCCGGGCGACGACCTCCTCCAGACTGAACGGCTTGGTCACGTAGTCGTCGCCGCCGGCGGTGATGCCCGCGATACGGTCCTCCACCGCGTCACGCGCCGTGAGGAAGAGCACGCACACCTCCGGCAGCACACCCCGCAGCTCGCCGAGCACCTGCAGCCCGTCCACGTCCGGCAGCATCCAGTCCAGCACCACCGCGTCGGGGCGGAAGTCCCGGGCGGCGGCGAGCGCGGTGGTGCCGTCGGCGGCCGTGCGTACCTCCCAGCCCTCGTACCGGAGCGCCGCGGACAGCACCTCGGTGAGGTCGGGCTCGTCGTCGACGACGAGGGCGCGCACCGGGGAGCCGTCGGGGCGGCACAGCGTGGGAGCAGCGTCGGAGGGAGTGGTTCCGGGTCGTTCCATGGTCCCTCCAGCATGACCCCGGGCGCCGGGCTGCGGGCACCGCCGACCTCTGAATTCCCTGTGAATCGGATCCCACAGCGGGGGCCGGGCGCTCGTTCAGAGGGTTTTCAGAGACTCGGTTGCGACGCTGACCACCCCGTTCGTCCCCTCGAGCCAGGAGGAGCCCGTGGTCACCAGCACCGTTGTGACCGACGACACCGCCATCAGGTCCCGCAAGGCGCCACCTCGGATCCCCGTGCCGCTCGTGGCACGTCTGCTGATCCAAGCCGGTGCGGCGGGTGTCCTCGCGCTGTGGTGGACCAACACGTCCGCAGTCGTGGGCATGGCGGGATGGCTCACGAACGCCGCCCGCATCACGGGCCTGCTCGCCGGATACGCCTGCGCGGTACTGCTGGTGCTCATGGCGCGCGTGCCGCTCCTGGACCACGGCATCGGCTCCGACCGGCTGGCCCGCTGGCATGCGCGCGGCGGCCGGTACACGGTGTGGCTGGCACTCGCGCACACCCTGCTGATCATCGAGGGCTATGCCCTGGGCGCGCACATGGGCGTGATCCGCCAGACCACCACCCTGGTTCTCCACTATCCGGAGCTGCTCAAGGGCACCGCCGGATTCCTGCTGCTCGTCACGACGGGTGTGCTGTCCGCGCGGGCCGCCCGGCGCAGGCTGAGCTACGAGACCTGGCACTACCTGCACTTCGCGACGTATCTCGCCGTCTTCCTCGTCTTCGGGCACCAGCTCGCCGACGGCGCCGACTTCGCCGGCAGCCGTCCCGCGCGGCTCGCCTGGTACGCGCTGTATCTGGGCGCCGCCGGACTGGTCCTGTGGTTCCGGTTCCTGGTGCCGGTCCGGCGCGCGCTGCGGCACCGGCTGCGCGTCGTCTCCGTACGCCCCGAGGCCCCGGGCGTCGTGTCCGTCCTGCTGTCCGGGGAGCGCCTCGACGAGCTGCGGGCGCGGCCCGGACAGTTCTTCCGCTGGCGCTTCCTGACCACGGGCCTGTGGTGGACGGCGAGCCCGTACTCGCTGTCGGCGCCGGCCGGTGCGCGGCTCCTGCGCATCACCGTCAAGGCGGCCGGGTCGCACAGCGCGGCCGTCGCGGACCTCGCGCCCGGGACCCGCGTGTGGGCCGAGGGACCGTACGGGGGGATGACCGCAGCCCGTGCCGCGACCGGGAAGTCGCTGTTGCTGGCGGGCGGTGTCGGGGTCACGCCCCTGCGCGCGCTGTTCGAGACGCTGCCCGGCGACACGGTGCTCGTGCACTGGGCGCGGCGCCCCGAGGACCTGGCGCTGCGCGGCGAACTCGACGCGATAGCGACGGCCCGCGGCGCCCGGGTGCACTACTCCGTGGACGAACCCGCCGAGTACGCCGTGCCGATGACGGGCCGGGCCCTCGCCCGCCTGGTGCCGGACATCGCCGAACGCGACGTCTTCCTGTGCGGACCGCCGGGCATGACCGACGCCGCACTGCGGGCCCTGCGCGGCGCGGGGGTGCCGCGCCGCCGTATCCACCACGAGTCGTTCGCCTTCTGACCCGTCTGTCGCACCGCCCTCGCCCAAGGAGTACTTCCCGTGCGCCGAGTCGCCGTCACCACCCTGTCGACCGTCGCGGGGGTCGTCCTGCTGCTGTCGCTCAAGCCGCACACCAGCGCGCCCCCTGCCTTCTCCGCGCCCTCGCCTGCGCCCTCGCGGCCCTCGTCGCACGCCTCCGGCCCGGCCACCCGCACCGGCACGTTCACCGGCGACGTGATCTCCACCCGCTACGGTCCGGTCCAGGTCGCGGCCACCCTCCGGGGCGGCCGGCTGACCGCCGTGAAGGTCCTGCGGACGCCCTCCGACAACGGCCGGGACCGCGAGATCGCCGCCTACGCCGTTCCGCGTCTGAACGAGGAGGCTCTCGGGGCGCAGAGCGCGCACATCGACGCGGTGTCCGGGGCGAGTTACACCAGCCAGGGGTACATCACCTCGCTGCAGAGTGCTCTGGACCGGGCCGGTGGGTGAGGCCGCGCGAACGTCCCGGCGGGCCGGTCTGCGGCACGTCGAACACGTCATGGGTACCGTCTTCTCCTTCGACGTGCGTGACACACAGGCCCCCGCGGTACGCAGGGCACTGGCGGAAGCCGTGGCATGGCTGCACCACGTCGACGCCGTCTTCTCGCCGTACCGCTCCGACAGTGCGGTGAGCCGGCTCGCGCGCGGCGAGACGACCGTCGAGCACTGTCCGCCCGAGGTGGCCGAGGTGCTGGCGCTGTGCGAAAGGGCCACCGAGGTCAGCGGAGGCTGGTTCTCGGCGACGGCCGGGGGGCGGCTGGACCCGTCCGGGCTGGTCAAGGGATGGGCGGTGGAACGGGCTTCCGACCTGCTGTACGCGGCCGGGGCGCACCACTCGTGCGTCAACGGCGGCGGTGACCTGCAACTGCGCGGCGGGGCCGCACCGGGCGAGCCCTGGCGGATCGGGATCGCGCACCCGCTGCGGCCCGGCAGGCTGCTCACGGTGGTCAGCGGGCGGGACTTCGCCGTCGCCACATCCGGCACCGCCGAGCGCGGCCACCACATCCTCGACCCGCGCACCGGTCTCCCCGCCGGCTCGAACCTGGCCTCGGTCACGCTGATCGGCCACCGCCTCACCGAGACCGACGCCCATGCGACCGCCGCCTTCGCCATGGGCGACCGTGCACGCGCCTGGGTCGCCACCCTTGCCGGCCACGAGGCGCTGGGGGTCACCGCCGAGGGAGAGACCTGGCGGAGCAGCGGCCCGGCGGCGTGACCGGGGTACCGCGCGGGGCGTCCGGCGCACGCCGACCGGCCGCCCGCGACCGCACCGATCCCCGCTTTCCGCACCGGCCCCCGCGGCGCGGGAGGCGGCCGCGCGCGCAGGCGCGGCCCGGCCGATACTGCAGACAGGGCCGGATGCGGGACAGCGCACGGCCATCCGTGGGGCCCCCGTACGTGCATCGGACGCGCCGGGCCGACGACACACCGTGATGGAGATATGTTCAGCCGGTGATCATTCTTGTACGAAGAGTTGCCGCTGTCTGTGCGACGGCCGCCCTGGGGGCCGCGCTCGCCGGATGTGGTGGCGCCGAGCAGCCGGGGGCCCCGGGCCGCGCAGCCGCCACCGGGTCGTCCGCCGTCCCGTCGGCCGCCGGGCCGCCCCGGCTCACGCCCGGCGCCGGTGGGCTGACCCCCGTCTTCATGAACGGGCCCCGCGACAAGGACAAGGTCGTCGCGCTCACCTTCGACGCCGACATGACCGCGGACGAGGGGCCGCGCGCCGAGGCGGGCGAACACTTCGACAACCCTGCGCTGATGACGACGCTGCGTCGCCTCAAGGTGCCGGCGACGATCTTCATGACGGGCCGGTGGGCGGACGAGTACCCGGACGAGGCGCGCTCCATCGGCAAGGACCCGCTGTTCGAGATCGCCAACCACTCCTACAGCCACTACGCCTTCACATCGAGCTGCTACGGGCTGCCGGAGGTGGCCGAGGGCTCGATGAAGTCGGACGTCGACCGTGCGTACCAGGCCTTCCGCAAGGCGGGCGTGACGAACGCGCTGCCGTACTTCCGCTTCCCGGGCGGCTGTTACAACGACCGTGCGCTGCGGGCACTGACCCCCGAGGGCATCACGGCCGTGCAGTGGGACGTGGTGAGCGGGGACGCCTTCGCCACCGACGCGGACGCCGTCGCACGGCAGGTGCTGGACGGGGTGAAGCCGGGGTCGGTCGTGGTGATGCACTGCACGCACAGCGCGGCGCCCACCACGGAGACCGCGGTGCGCACGATCGTGCCCGAGCTGCGCAAGCGCGGGTACCGCTTCGTGAAGGTGTCCGAGATGATCGGCGAGACGAACCGCAGCGCCGGACCGACGGCCCGGGCGAGCGCCACGGCCCGCTGACGCGGCCGCCGCGGCCCCGCCCGCGCACACGGCCCGACGGGCCGGGCCCGGGGCTGTCTACCCTGGGCCCATGGACCACGACGACGACGGCTACTGCGCGGCCCCGGCACCGCACGGCCCGCCCGCCCCCGCGGAGGGTGAGGAGTTCGCCGAGTGCGTGCTATGCCGGGAGCCGACCGAGTATCCGGAGTCGCACAAGGGCATCACCCTGTGCCCGGTCTGCGAGTGGCAGGAGGCGCAGCGGACCGCCTGCTCGGGCTGAGTCCCGCCGCCCGGGAGCAGGGTCGCATCGCCCGTCCCGGCCCCCGTCACCGGCCCGCCGGACCCCGAAGGCCTCCTGGCAGACTGGTCGGGTGAGCAGTCAGGAGAGCACGACCAGCACGTCCGCCGTACCCACGGCACAGGCCGCCGCACCCGGGGCGCGGACGGACAGCCCCTTCCGGACGGAGCCGAACGCACGCGACCACGCGCCGCAGTTCGTGCTGCCGCTGGTCGTACGCATCGAGCGGGCCGCTCCGCCCGCACGCACGGACGCGCTGGAGACCGCCGCCCGGGCGGTCCTGGCGATGCTGAGCGACGCCCGGTCGCTGGGCGAGGGGCCGTGGGCGCAGGCCGTTCGGGACTGGCAGGACGCCCGTATCCGCAAGGTCGTGCGCCGGGCCCGCGGGGCCGAGTGGCGGCGCGCGGAGGCCCTGGACGGCATCACGGTCCCGGGCAGGTCCGCCGAGGTGCGCGTCTTCCCTCCGGTCCCCCTCGACGGCTGGCCGAAGGACCTGGCGCGGCTCCAGGTGTCGGGCACGGACCTCGACGACCCGGAGCCCCCGGCCGAGCCCGACCCGGGCATCCCGGTGCTCCGGCTCAACCCCGGGATCGGGATGTCGGCCGGCAAGGCGATGGCCCAGGCGGGTCACGGCGCCCAACTCGCCTGGTGGGAGCTCTCGGACGAGGAACGCGGGGCCTGGTGCGACGCCGGTTTCCCGCTCGCCGTGCGCACCGCCGACCCGGCCCGCTGGCCGCACCTGACCACGAGCGGCCTCCCGGTCGTCCGTGACGCCGGCTTCACGGAGATCGCGCCGGGCTCCTGCACGGTGGTCGCCGACCACCCGGCACTGCACCGCCGGGGTTAGAGGCCGGCCGGGACCGGGCGGCCGCAGGTGGTGCATGCAGAGCGACGGCAGTCACCGGCAGCATGCGGCGGGCGTGATGGCAGGATGGGGGCGTGGTGACGCATCAGCCGTGGACCGGGCTCCACTGTGATCTCCTGGCCGCCGGGGCAAGGGTGTACGGTCCGGGCGGCTTCACGTGCTCGCAGCCGGTGCCCGAACCGGAGAGCGCCGAGTACGCGGCTCACGGGTTCACGCTCGACGGGCTCTCGGTCAGGTTCCGCGTGGCAAAGACCACCCCGACGAAGCCCGGCCAGTTCGTCACCGTGTGGCAGCGGTCCCCGCAGGGGCCGATCCGGCCCTTCGACACCGACGACGGAATCGACCTCGTCGTCATCAGCAGCCGCGACAGCGGCCACTTCGGACAGTTCGTGTTCCCGCGCGAGGTGCTGTGCGAGCGCGGGATCATGTCCCGCAGCGGCTCCGCCGGGAAGCGAGGGTTCCGCGTCTACCCGCCGTGGGTGACCACGACCAATCGCCAGGCACGCAGCACTCAGGCGTGGCAGGTGAACCACTTCCTGCACCTCGGCGAGGACGGGCTCGTCGACCTGGCGCGCGCCCGCGCCCTCTACCACTCGTAGGTCCGCGCTCCGGTCCCCGCGTCCGGCTGCCCGTCGTCTCCCCCGAACCGCGCCGCGGGTGCGCCCCCTTGAACGTGTCCGGGCCGCCCTCCGTATCTGCGTCGGGGGCCGCCGTCCGCCGCCTGCCGCGGCCTGGTGGTGAGGACCGTCGCCACCGGCAGGCGCCCTCACCGCGGCCTCCGGGGCAGGACGGCACGGAGCGGACGGAACCTCAAATGTAGCTCTGAAGGTGCCCTCCGCCGGGTTCGGAGGAGCCGGCCGGGGTCATGACACCGGCACCATCGCGATGACGGAGGAGGGGGCATGGAGCGTCTGGGTACGGGGATCGGCTGGCGGCCGGAGATCGCGGACGCCGTGGAGCGGATGCCCGGGGTCGACTGGGTCGAGGTCGTCGCGGAGAACCTGTGTCCCGGGCATCTCCCGGAGTCCCTGGTGCGCCTGCGGGAGCGGGGGGTCACGGTCGTACCGCACGGGGTGGGCCTCGGTCTCGGCGGCGCGGAGCGGCCGGACGCGGGCCGTCTGGCCGAACTCGCGGCGCGCGCCGAGGCACTCGGCACTCCGCTCGTCACCGAGCACATCGCCTACGTACGGGCCGGTGGCGCGCTGACCGCGTCGCCGCGGCTGGAGGCGGGCCATCTGCTGCCGGTGCCCCGGACCCGGGACGCGCTGGAGGTGCTGTGCGCGAACGTCCGTATCGCCCAGGACGCGCTGCCCGTTCCGCTCGCGTTGGAGAACATCGCGGCGCTGATCTCCTGGCCCGGCGAGGAGATGACGGAGGGACAGTTCCTGTACGACCTGGTCGACCGGACGGGCGTGCGCCTCCTCATCGACGTGGCCAACCTGCACACCAACCACGTCAACCGCGGCGAGGACCCGGCGAAGGCCCTCGACGAACTCCCCGTCGAGGCCATCGCCTACGTCCATGTGGCGGGCGGCCTCGAACGCGACGGCGTCTGGCACGACACCCACGCCCACCCGGTCCCCCGCCCCGTTCTCGACGTGCTCGCCGATCTGGCGGACCGGGTGACCCCGCCCGGGGTGCTCCTGGAGCGGGACGAGAACTTCCCGGCCCCCGAGGAGCTGGAACGCGAACTGGACGCCATACGGTCGACGGTCGCGGCCCGCACCCCGAGGACCGCGGACATCTCCCCCCGCCCGTCCTCCTCCGCCCCCGTCCCGGCCGCCGAGCCGGAGTCCGCGCGTCAGCGCCTGGGCATCGCCCAGGCCGCGCTCCTGTCGGCCCTCACCGCGGGGACGCCCGCCCCCGAGGGGTTCGACCGGGCACGCCTCGGGGTGCAGAGCCGGGCGCTGGCGGGAAAGCGCGCGGGGGTCGTCGGGAAGGTGGCGCCCGAGGTGCCCGAGATCGTCGGTGACACCTACCGGGACGAGTTCCTCGCGTACGCCCACGGCCACCCGATGACCGGTGGCTACCGGCAGGACGCGCTGGAGTTCGTGGGGTGGCTGCTGGACGCGGGGCGCCCGGCGGACCCCGTGGCGCACCGGCGGCTGAGCGACTGGTGGCTGGAGCGATCGGGCCCGAAGCCGCGGTCCGGCCGCCCGGTCGCGCGGCTGATCCGTGCGGCACGCCACGCCCTGGCCGGGGCCTGATCGCCCCGCACGCCCCATGGGAGCGCCGGGCTGCCGGGAAGCGGAACATCACCGGCCGGCAAAAGCCCGGTCCACATACTGAAGAAGGCATGGCGCAGGGCCGAAGGTTCGCATAGAAACACGCCATGTTCTGGCTCCCCTTGTTGCTGATCGCCTGGGCCGCGGCCGGCCTCTCCTGCGCCCGGCTGTGCCTGGCCGCGTCCCGTGCCGCCGCCACCGACCCGGGCACCGACCCCGGGCACGAACTGACGGTGTACGAGGCGGCGTTCCTGTCGGGCGGCCCCGTACGGGTCGCCGATGTGACCCTGGTGTCGATGGCGCGGCGCCGCCGCCTGCTGCTCGCACACACCGGATGGGCGACCGTCGTGGACCCCGAGGGCCACGACGCCATGGAGTGTTCCGTGCTAGACGCGATCGGCCCGGAGGGCCAGGCGCGCATCGCCCCGGTGCGGACCACGGCGGCCACCGCCACGGCGATCCGCGCGCTCGGCGACGCACTGGTCGCCGCGGGGCTCGCCGTGTCCGACGACGCGCGGACCAACGTCGGACTCGCGGTCCGCCAGGTGCGGGCCGCCGCCGTCGCGGTCCTCGCCCTCGGCGGCGTGGCCGTCCTGATGCCCGGTCAGGTCGTGCAGAACACCCCGGGCCCGGTCGCCGCCTGGTTCGCGCTGCCGTTGGTCCTCACCCTGTCCTGTCTGGTGATCGCACGCTGGGAGGCCCATCCCTACTCGCGCTGGGCCTCCCCCGCGGGACAGCGGCTGCTCGGCCGGCTGCCCCGCCGTCCCGGCGCCGACGACCGTTCCTTCCTGAGCGCCGTCGCCGTGGGCGGGGTGCGGGCCACCAGGGACGAGGTCCTCAGGGCGGCCTTCGCGCACCGGGTCCAGTGAAGGCCGCAGGCCCGGGCCCGGTGAGAGCCGGACCCGGGCCGGTCGCGTGCGCCATCAGGGGGCATTGAGCCCGACACCTGCGGCCGGTGCTTCGCTTCAGCCTCTTCCAGTCTGATTATCCCTTTTATTCTGCCCGTTCTGTGAGGTGACGCACCGTCGCCCGCAGTGGACCGAAGGGATGCGGGAGAGCGATGAGAGCTGCCGCCCTCTGGGGAACCGCCGGATCCGTACTCCTGACCGCCGTCGTCGCCGCCCCGGCGAGCGGCACCGCCGTGTCCCCGGGCGGCCCGGGCGCGGCGGAGGCCCATGGCGCCGCCGAGGCGCGCGGCACCGCCGTCGCCGCGCAGCGCGCCGCGTCCGCCGGGATCGCCTTCGGCGCCTGTCCCGCGTCGGAGCACCTTGCCGCCGAACTGACGTGCGGCACCGTCACCGTCCCGCTGGACTACGCCCACCCCGACGGAAAGCAGATCAGACTGACCGTCAGCCGGGTCGGGGCGACCAGGACGTCGGGGGGCCGACACCCCAGGACCGTCGCCCGCCAGGGCGCCCTCGTCTACAACCCGGGCGGCCCCGGAGCCTCCGGCATGTCCTTCCCCGAGGTCTCCGGCCTGTCCGAGTGGCGCCGCATCTCCGCCGCCTACGACCTGATCGGCTACGCCCCGCGCGGCGTCGGCCGCTCCGCACCGCTGTCCTGCCAGGACCCCAAGCAGTACGTGAAGGCACCCACGCAGTCGCCGCGCGACCCCTCCGACTCGTACAAGAGGGAGCGGATGGCGCAGGCCCAGTCGTATGCGAGGGGCTGTGCCCGCCGCGCGAAGGACGCGCTGCCGTACTACTCGACGCTGAACAACGCCCGCGACCTGGATGTGCTGCGCGCCGCGCTCGGCGAGCGGCAGATCACGTTCATGGGCGCCTCGTACGGGACGTACGTCGGCGCCGTGTACGCCACGCTGTACCCGTCGCACGTGCGGCGGATGGTCTTCGACTCGCCCGTGAACCCTGCTCCGGACCAGATCTGGTACCAGAACAACCTGGACCAGTCGGCCGCGTTCGAGGGCCGCTGGGCCGACTTCCGCGCCTGGGTCGCTCGCAACGACGCGACGTACCACCTGGGGAAGACGCCCGCCGAGGTGCTGGGGAGCTATGAGCAGGCCCGTGCGCGCCTGGCCGCCGAGCCCGCGGGTGGCAAGGTCGGCCCCGGCGAACTGCAGGCCGCCTTCATGAAGGCCGGCTACTACGACGCGTACTGGCCGACCCGGGCCGCGGCGCTGTCCGCGTTCCTCAAGGGCGACGCCGGGCAGCTGACCCGTGAGGCGGCACCGGTGGCCGGGGAGGCGGCGGCGATGGAGAACGCCAACGCGGTCTACACGGCCGTCGAGTGCAATGACGCGCCCTGGCCGACGGACTGGCGCACCTGGGACCGCGACAACACCCGCCTCGCCCGCGTCGCCCCCTTCGTGACCTGGGAAAACGCCTGGACGAACCTGCCGTGCGCCTACTGGTCCGCGCCCCGTCAGAAGCCCGTCGACGTGCGCGCGGCGTCGAAGGGGGCACTGCCGCCGACGCTGGTCCTGGCCGCCGAACGGGATGCGGCCGCGCCGTACCCCGGTGCGCTGGAGCTGCACCGCCGGCTCGCCGGCTCGGCACTGGTGACGGAACAGGGCTCCGGCACCCACGGCATCGGCGGCGGCGCCAACACCTGCGTCAACGCCTACCTGGCCGACTATCTGGTCGACGGGCGGCTTCCGCTCCAGCGTGCGACGGCGTGCGCCCCGCACGCCGAGCCCCGGCCGGTCGCGCGGGCAGACACCGGGGGCCGGGGCACCCGGCGCCCCCCGGTGCGCTGACCGGCGCCACAGTGCTTCCGCGGCGGGTGCGGGATGTCAGGCCAGGCCCGCGACCAGGTCCGCCACGGTCTTGCGGCGGCCCGTGAAGAACGGGACCTCCTCACGGACGTGGCGGCGGGCCTCCGAGGCGCGCAGGTGACGCATGAGGTCGACGATGCGGTACAGCTCGTCGGCCTCGAAGGCGAGGATCCACTCGTAGTCGCCGAGCGAGAACGAGGCGACCGTGTTGGCCCGCACGTCCGGGAAGCCCCGGGCCATCTTGCCGTGGTCGGCGAGCATGGTCCGGCGCTCCTCGTCGGGCAGCAGGTACCAGTCGTACGACCGCACGAAGGGGTAGACGCTCACGTAGTTGCGGGGCGTCTCGTCGGCGAGGAACGCCGGGATGTGCGAGCGGTTGAACTCGGCGGGCCGGTGCAGCGCCATGTTCGACCACACCGGCTCCAGGGCGCGGCCCAGCTTCGTGCGGCGGAAGAGGTTGTACGCCTCCTGGAGCTGGTCGGCGGTCTCCGCGTGCCACCAGATCATGAGGTCGGCGTCGGCGCGCAGACCGGACACGTCGTAGGTACCGCGGACGGTGACGTCCTTCGCGGCGAGCTGGTCGAACAGCTCCTGGACCTCGTCCGCGTAGCCGGTGCGGTCCTCGGGCAGGACGTCGCGCAGCTTGAAGACGGACCACAGCGTGTAGCGGATGACCTCGTTGAGGTCCTTGGCCTTCTTGCCGATGTTCGGGATCTTTGCGGGGGCGTCGTCACTCATGGGGTCATTCTCCCGCGCCGCCGTGCATGCTCTGCACCGGGTTCCGCCTCAGCTCCTCGATCCCGGTGAGGTCCCCGCCGATGGCGTCCACGGCCGCGTACGCGCTCGCGATGCAGGCCGGGATGCCGACGCCGTCGTACGCCGCGCCGCACACGGCGAGACCCGGCAGCTCGGCGATGTGCTCACGGACGCGGGCCACGCGGGCGTGGTGGCCCACCGGGTACTGCGGCAGCCCGTCCTGCCAGCGGGTGACGCGGGTGGCCACCGGCTCGGCGTCCAGCGCGGTGGCCTCGCGCAGATCGCGCCGGGACACCTCGACCAGGTACTCGTCCTCGCGGCCCAGGTCCTGCGTCTCGCCGTACCGTCCGACGGACGTGCGCAGCACGAACAGGCCGGGGTCCTGCGCGCCGACCCAGGCCCATTTCTGCGAGGCGAAGGTGG
Source organism: Streptomyces sp. NPDC002004 (assembly GCF_053593975.1). NCBI lineage: Bacteria > Bacillati > Actinomycetota > Actinomycetes > Kitasatosporales > Streptomycetaceae > Streptomyces > Streptomyces sp. NPDC002004. The sequence continues at coordinate 48,623 of NZ_JBSFDP010000014.1, read as the reverse complement.
ACGCCTTGATGGTGCGCCCGTCGACCGGCGGCACCAGGAATCCGCTGCCGGCGGGGAGCGCGGCCACGTCGGTGCGCCGGTAGGCGAGAGTGATCAGCGCCATCGAGGCGTACTCGACGGTGCGCAGCTCGGCGGCGGCCGCGGGCGACTCGTCGTCGAGGAGCCGGGCGGCGGCGGGGGCGGGCAGGGCGAGCACGACGGCGTCGGCGTCGAGGACGCGGTCCCCGGCGACGACACGCCAGTGCGTGTGCGGTCCGGGAGCCGCACCACCGGTGCCGGCCGCGGCCGGCACCGTCACCCGGCGCAGTTCGGTCACCGGGGTGCCGAGCAGGATCTCGCCGCCCCCGGCCCGCACCGCGTCGGCGACCGCGAGCGGGAGGGTGCCGACGCCGCCGTCGATGCCCATGAAGACCGGACCGGTCTGCTGCCGGGCGGCCGCGCGTTCCTGGATCTCGCGCACGCCCTGTGTGAGCGAGTCGTGGGCGCGGGCGGCCTCGAAGAGCTGCGGAACGGCGGCGCGCATCGAGATGCGGTAGGCGTCGCCCGCGTACACGCCGCCGAGCAGCGGCTCGACGAGCCGGTCGACGACCTCGCGGCCGAGCCGCTCCGCGACGTACGCCCCCACGGCCGCGTCGTCACCGATCTCGGTGCGCGGCAGCGTGCGGTCCTCCTCGATCCGGCGCAGTCCGTCCTCGGAGAGCACTCCGGCGAGCGCCGATGCGGCACCGGGGACGCCCATGACGTGGCCCTTGGGCATGGGGCGCAGCGCGCCGCGCGTCCAGATCGACGCGGTCGAGGTGGCGGGCGGCTGCAGCCGGTCCCCCAGTCCCACCGCGCGCGCCAGCGCGACCGCTTCGGGGCGCCGGGCGAGCATCGACTCGGCGCCCAGGTCCACGCGGGCGCCGGCGATCTCCCCGGGGAGCAGCTTGCCGCCGAGCCGAGAGGAGGCCTCCAGCACGGTGACACGGGCACCGGCGCCGAGCAGCCGGTGGGCCGCGGCGAGTCCGGAGATGCCGCCTCCGACTACGACGACATGACCCGACGACCGTGTGGCTGTGTCCGCTGAGCGCATGTCACCACTCTCTCAGACGGCCGGTGGCGGCCCTCGGGGCGCCGGGCCCCGGCCCCGGCCTCCCCTCGGCGAGCCGAGTCCCGACCGTGACCGCATCGGGACCGGGCAGCGACGTCCTCGGGGGGCCCTCGTGCGTCCAGGAGGCATCAGTACCGACGACACCTCCGGGGGTACACCTTGATGCCCATGTCCACCATCTCCATGCGGAACCGGCGCCGCCCGCGCGCCGTCACGGGCGCCCTGCTCGTCGCCGTCCTCACCGTCGCGGGATGCAGCGCGGGGGGCGGCTCCGGCTCGGCCGGGGACAAGGCCGCCGCCGAGCGTGGCCCCGCCCGGGCGGCCGGGCAGTACGGCGCGGCTGCGGACTCCAAGGCCGGCGGTGCCGCGGGGAACGGGAAGGGCGCCGGTACCCGCCGGCCCCTGCCCACCGGGGTCCACATCATCCGCACCGCGGAGCTCACCGTGCGCGCCAAGGACGTACCGCGGGCCCTCGACGCCGCGCGTACCGCGGCGGAGTCCGCGGGCGGGATCGTCGGCGACGAGACGACGGACCGGGACGCGCAGGGACACGAACGTTCCCGGATCGTGCTGCGGGTGCCGCAGGACCGGTACCAGGACGTCCTCGACCGGCTGTCCGGCACCGGCAGGCTGCTCCGGCGCACGGTCCATGCCAAGGACGTCACCGACCAGGTCGTGGACGTCGACAGCCGCGTGCGGTCGGCGCGCGCGAGCGTCGACCGGATACGCGCGCTGATGGACCGGGCCACGAAGCTGAGCGACGTGGTGTCGCTGGAAGGCGAGTTGAGCTCGCGTCAGGCCGATCTGGAGTCGCTCCTCGCGCAGCAGGCCTCGCTGAAGGACCGCACGAGTCTCGCCACGATCACCCTGTCCCTCACCGAGTCGCCGGTGAAGAAGGCCGAGAAGCCCGACGACGAACCGGGGTTCGTGGACGCGCTGGCGGGCGGCTGGCACGCCTTCGTGACGATGCTGCGCTGGCTCGCCGTCGCGCTGGGCGCGGTGCTGCCGTTCGTGGCGACGGCCGCGCTGCTGCTCGCGCTCTGGGTCCGGTTCGCCGGTCCGCGGCGGCGCGGCGCGGCGGGCGTCGCAGCGGCGGCCGTCGGCCGGCAGCGCACCGCCGAGCCGGCGGCGGAGGAGTCCGGGCGGGAGTGAACTCCCCGGGGTCGGCGCTGAACCGCCTTACGGGCCACGCGAACCTCTGATCTACTGCCAAGCCACCGGCCAAAGCCACCGGCTGAAGGAGAAGGCAAGTGCCAGAGCGACTCGTGGTCATCGGCGGCGACGCGGCGGGCATGTCCGCCGCGTCGCAGGCCCGCCGGCTCAGGGGCCCGGACGAGCTGGAGATCGTCGCGTTCGAACGCGGCAACTTCACCTCGTACTCGGCGTGCGGCATCCCGTACTGGGTGAGCGGTGACGTCCCCGACCGGGACCGTCTGATCGCCCGCTCCCCCGAGCAGCACCGGTCCCGGTCCATCGACCTGCGGATGCGGACCGAGGTCACCGAGATCCATCCGCCGGGCAACCGTGTCAGCTGGCTCGATCTGGAAACGGGGCGCGAGGAGTGGCTCGGCTACGACCACCTGGTGATCGCCACCGGGGCGCAGCCGCTGCGGCCGCCGCTGCCCGGCATCGACGCGCCCGGTGTGCACGGCGTGCAGACCCTCGACGACGGCCAGGAGCTCCTGGACCGCCTCGGAACCACCCCGGGCCGCCGCGCGGTGGTGGTCGGCGCGGGCTACATCGGCGTCGAGATGGCCGAGGCGATGCTCAAGCGGGACTACGAGGTCACCGTCGTCAACCGCGGCCAGGAGCCGATGGCCACGCTCGACCCGGACATGGGCCGCCTGGTGCACGAGCAGATGGCGGCGATGGGCATCGCGATGGTCAACGACGCGGCCGTGACCAAGATCCTCACCGGTGACCACGGCCGGGCGCGTGCCGTGGCCACGGACGACGCCGAGTACCCGGCCGACGTCGTCGTCCTCGGCATGGGCGTGCGCCCCGAGACGGATCTGGCCCGCGCGGCGGGACTCCCCGTCGGCGACCACGGCGGACTGCTCACCGACCTGGCCATGCGCGTGCGCGGCCGGCAGAACATCTGGGCGGGCGGAGACTGCGTGGAGGTCCTCGACCTGGTCTCGGGGCGCGAGCGCCACATCGCGCTCGGCACCCACGCCAACAAGCACGGCCAGATCATCGGTACGAACATCGGCGGCGGCTACGCCACCTTCCCGGGCGTCGTCGGAACGGCCGTCAGCAAGGTGTGCGACCTGGAGATCGCGCGCACGGGGCTGCGCGAGAAGGACGCCCGCGCCGCCGGCCTGCAGTACGTCACCGTCACCGTCGAGTCGACGAGTCGCGCCGGCTACTACCCCGGCGCGGGCGCCATGACCGTGAAGATGCTCGCCGAGCGCCGCACGGGCCGTCTCCTCGGTACGCAGATCGTCGGCCGCGAGGGCGCCGCGAAGCGCGTCGACATCGCGGCCGTCGCGCTGACGGCGGGCATGACGGTGGAACGGATGACGACGCTCGACCTCGGCTACGCCCCGCCCTTCTCACCGGTGTGGGACCCGGTCCTGGTGGCGGCCAGGAAGGCGACGGCGGCGGTGCGGGCGGCGGGCGTCTAGGGGGCGGACCCCCGCCCCCCGGACGGGGCGGACCCCCGCCCCTGCATCCGGGGGGCGGGCGGAAGTCCGACGGAGTGCCCCGGTGGCGGCGCGGACCCGGGCCGCGCCGCCGGAACTACCGCGCGGTCCGCTCGTGGACGTGCTCCACGAGCCGGGTGAGCGCATCCGGGTCGGTGGTGGGCAGCACACCGTGGCCCAGGTTGAACACATGGCCCTCGAGCCCGCTCGCCGCGGTGAGGACCTCGTCGGCCTTGGCCCGGACGGCCTCGGGCGACGAGAAGAGCACCGCGGGGTCCAGGTTTCCCTGGAGCGCCTTGCCGGGCCCGACGCGCCGCGCCGCCTCGTCCAGCGGTACGCGCCAGTCGACGCCCACGACGTCCGCCCCGGCCTCGCCCATCGGGCCGAGCAGTTCGCCGGTGCCCACGCCGAAGTGGATGCGCGGCACCCCGTACCCGGCGACCGCGTCGAAGACCTTCACCGACGCCGGCATGACGGACCTGCGGTAGTCCGCGGGCGCCAGCGCGCCGACCCATGAGTCGAAGAGCTGCACCGCGGACGCGCCCGCCTCGATCTGCACCTTGAGGAAGGCGGCGGTGATGTCGGCGAGCCGGTCGAGCAGGTCGGCCCAGAGCTGCGGGTCGCCGTACATGAGCGCCTTGGTGTGCTCGTGGTTGCGCGACGGGCCGCCCTCGACGAGGTAGCTGGCCAGCGTGAACGGCGCACCGGCGAAGCCGATGAGGGGCGTCGCACCGAGCTCGGCCGTCAGCAGTCCGATGGCCTCGGTGACGTAGGAGACGTCCTCGGGTGTGAGGTCCCGCAGCCGGGCGAGGTCCGCGCGCGTGCGGATCGGGCTCTCGACGACCGGCCCGACGCCCGGCTTGATGTCGAGGTCGATGCCGATGGCCTTGAGCGGTACGACGATGTCGCTGAAGTAGATCGCCGCGTCCACGCCGTGCCGGCGCACCGGCTGCAGGGTGATCTCGGTGACCAGTTCCGGCCGCATGCACGACTCGAGCATGGGGATGCCCTCGCGGACCTTGCGGTACTCGGGCAGCGAGCGCCCGGCCTGCCGCATGAACCACACCGGGGTGTGGGGCACGGGCTCGCGCCTGCACGCCTTGAGAAAGGCGGAGTCCTTGACTGTCGGCTGCTGGCCCGGGGCGGGGGCGTCCCCGGCTCGAGCGGAATCGAGGTCTCGGGGGTGTTCGTTGGCACTCACGCGGAAAGTCTCGCATGCGTGAGGAGCGGGATCCGGCCAGCCCTCACACCGGTGGGTGTCTCTCCCTGCACGAAGCGCCCGTTCCCCTTAATGTTCCCGGCATGGCTGCGGCTCAGGGACGACTGTCGGACGGCGCTGACGGAATGGACGACCAGGAGGGCAATCCGCGGAATCCCGCGGACACCGCCCCACTGCCGTTCCGGGCGGCCGTCGACGCACTGCGGATGGCGCGGCTGCGGCCCGAGATCGAGATCGAGCCGACGAGCGCGCCGCGGCGTCTCGCGCCGTTCGCGTACGCGCTGGAGGCCACTGTCGTCGCGGACGGCGAGGACCTGGCCGACGGGCGTCTGGTGCTGCTGCACGATCCGGCCGGACACGAAGCCTGGCAGGGAACGTTCCGTCTGGTCACGCTCGTCCGGGCGGAGCTGGAGCCGGAGATGGCGGCGGATCCGCTGCTGCCGGAGGTCTGCTGGTCGTGGCTGACCGGTGCGCTCCAGGCACGCGGTCTGTCGTACGGGCAGCCGAGCGGCACGGTCACCCGTGCGGCCTCGCACTACTTCGGGGGGCTGTCGGAGCGCCCGCCCGCGTCGCAGATCGAGATCCGCGCGTCGTGGACGCCGCGCGAGGGGATGGGCGGGGTGCCGGACACCACGGCGCACCTGGGGGCGTGGTGCGACCTGCTGTGCCAGGTGGCGGGCCTGCCGCCGGCCGGCCCGGCTCCGGACGGCGGTTCGGTGGTGTCGCTCCCGCAGCGCCGGGGCCCGCGGACGCCCTGACCGCCCCGGGCGCGGGACGCGGACGCCCGGGGCGACGGGGCGCGGGACACGGTCGCCGTCGGGCCAGGGGCGCGGGTGCTGCGGTCGGTACGGACGGCGGCAGCGGCGAACGTCGACGCACCCGCCGGGCGAGTACGGAAACAAGGGGTACGGTCACGAGCCGCGGGGACGCCGGTCGTTCCGGTCGTCAGCCTGCCGTGCAGAAGTGACCACTTTCGGAACCGTAACCAGGCCTATTCGATCTTCGGATGATCGATCGCACGTCCGAATTGCACGAATTGTTCTCACTAAATCGTGATCTTTCTCTAAAGCCGCGCGGGTTTGATGCCGAAGACGTCTGTGACCTTGCAAACACGTTTCGTCCCGGCTTCATCCCCGAGCCGGTCCCGTCCCGCAACCCCAGGAGGCCTGGTGTCCGTTCTCCTCGAGCAGCCCGCAAGCCTGGTCGCCTACCGCCCGAACAAGCCGACCGCCATGGTGGTCGTGGCCGACCCGCGCGTCCGTTCCACCGTCACGCGTCACCTGTGGGCGCTCGGAGTGCGCGATGTCATCGAGGCCTCGTCCATCGCGGAGGCTCGTCCCCGCATCGGCAACCCCCGCGACATCTGCGTCGCCGACGTCCACCTGCCCGACGGCAGCGGGCTGACCCTGCTGTCCGAGACCCGAGCCGCGGGCTGGCCCAACGGCCTCGCCCTCTCCGCCGCCGACGACATCGGCGCCGTCCGCAACGCCCTCGCGGGCGGTGTGAAGGGTTACGTCGTCACCGGCACCCGTACGAATGTGGGACTTCCCACCCGCCCCGGCGCCGCCCCCATCGGTGCCGCCGCCGCCCGTATGCACCGCCGCCCCCCGGGTGCCCCGAGCCACCCGGGCGGCTACCGCGAACTGTCCGGCCGTGAGGTCGAGGTGCTGCGACTGGTGGCGGAGGGTCAGTCGAACAAGGCCATCGGTGTCTCGATGGGCCTGTCCGCGTTGACGGTGAAGAGCCATCTCGCACGCATCGCGCGCAAGCTCGGCACGGGTGACCGTGCGGGCATGGTCGCGGTTGCGCTGCGGACCGGGATCATTCACTGAAGTTGACCGGTTTACGACGCTGAGGTGCCCGTCGACGGAACGTTCCGTCGGCGGGTGCTCTGTTCACACGGATACCCTTGACAGGTGACCGACGCCCAAGACACCGCAGCAGACAGTCCACTGCGAACCACCGGGGGCGCCCCTCCGGACGACGGCGTCGCTGTGGAAGGGGTGCCGATCCCACTGCTGGAGCCCCGCGACGGCATCCCGCCCGTCGTGGCCGACGAGGCCGCACTGGCCGAGGTGGTCGCGGCCTTCGCCGCCGGCACCGGGCCGGTCGCCGTCGACGCCGAGCGCGCCTCCGGTTACCGCTACGGCCAGCGCGCCTACCTGGTGCAGCTGCGCCGCGAAGGCGCCGGCACCGCACTGATCGACCCGGTGGCCTGCCCCGACCTGTCGGGCCTCGGCGAGGCGCTCGCGGGTGTGGAGTGGGTGCTGCACGCCGCCACCCAGGACCTGCCCTGTCTGCGCGAGATAGGAATGGTCCCCACCCGCATCTTCGACACCGAGCTGGCCGGGCGGCTCGCCGGGTTCCCCCGGGTCGGGCTGGGCGCGATGGTCGAGAACGTCCTCGGCTACGTCCTCGAGAAGGGCCACTCCGCCGTCGACTGGTCGACCCGGCCGCTGCCCGAGCCCTGGCTGCGGTACGCCGCGCTCGACGTCGAGCTGCTCGTCGACCTGCGGGACGCCCTGGAGAAGGAGCTGGACCGGCAGGGCAAGCTGGAGTGGGCCCGGCAGGAGTTCGACGCGATCGCCTCGGCGCCGCCCGCCCCGCCCCGCAAGGACCCGTGGCGCCGCACCTCCGGGATGCACAAGGTCCGCCGCCGCCGGCAGATGGCCGTGGTCCGGGAGCTGTGGCAGGCCCGCGACCGGATCGCCCAGCGCCGTGACGTCTCCCCCGGCAAGGTGCTCGGGGACGCCGCGATCGTCGAGGCCGCCCTGTCGATGCCGCCGAACGTTCAGGCGCTCGCCGGGCTCTCCGGATTCGGGCAGCGGATGGGCCGGCGTCAACTGGAGCAGTGGCAGGCGGCGGTCGACCGGGCCAAGGGGTTGACGGACGCGGAGCTTCCGCAACCGGGACAGCCTGTGACGGGTCCGCCCCCGCCGCGCGCCTGGGCCGACAAGGACCCGGCCGCCGCGGCACGCCTCTCGGCCGCCCGCGCGGCGGTGTCCTCGCTCGCCGAGCGACTGAGCATGCCCCAGGAGAACCTGGTCAGCCCGGACACGGTCCGACGGGTCTGCTGGGAGCCGCCGGCCGACCCCTCGGTCGAGGCGGTCACCGCCGCCATGCAAGGGCTCGGCGCCCGCCCGTGGCAGGTCGAGCAGGTGGCGCCCGTACTGGCGGACGCCCTGCGCGTCGAAGCGAAGCGGGCCTGACCCACGGCTCTCACGGCACCGGGTCCCTCACGGGATCCCGGTGCCGCTCCTTTTGCGCTCACGTCCCCTCCCGGGCACCGCACCCCCGAATCCCGGGTCCCGCCGGAGTTCACCCAGTGTGACGTTCGCCGCTCCGGCCACGGGGACTACCCCGCTTGGTTACCCGCAAGTAGCATGAGGGAATGAGCGCGCGCTCAGCCACGCGCTCCGCAGCAGTGCCACCCCGCACAGGAGGAGAGCCATCGTGCCTCGTACCGTCAGGGACGTCGTCTTCGTCGACGGCGTCCGTACCCCGTTCGGCAAGGCGGGCCCGAAGGGCATCTACCACGAGACCCGGGCCGACGATCTCGTGGTGAAGGCCATCCGGGAGCTGCTGCGCCGCAACCCGGACCTCGACCCCAAGAAGATCGACGAGGTCGCCATCGCCGCGACCACGCAGATCGGTGACCAGGGTCTGACCATCGGCCGTACCGCCGGCATCCTCGCGGGTCTGCCGCAGTCCGTCCCCGGTTACTCCATCGACCGCATGTGCGCCGGCGCCCTGACCGCCGTCACCTCGGTCGCGGGCAGCGTGGCCTTCGGTGCCTACGACATCGCCATCGCCGGCGGCGTCGAACACATGGGCCGCCACCCGATGGGTGAGGGCGTCGACCCCAACCCGCGCTTCGTGTCGGAGAAGCTCGTCGACGAGTCGGCCCTCTTCATGGGTATGACCGCCGAGAACCTGCACGACCGCTACCCCACGATCACCAAGCAGCGCGCCGACGAGTACGCCGTGCGCTCGCAGGAGAAGGCCGCCAAGGCGTACGCCAACGGCAAGATCCAGCAGGACCTGGTGCCGATCTCGGTGCGCCGCACCAACCCCGACGCCGGCGAGACCGGCTGGGGCCTGGTCACCGCCGACGAGCCCATGCGTCCGGGCACCACGCTGGAGAACCTCACGGGCCTCAAGACGCCGTTCCGCGTCCACGGCCGCGTGACGGCCGGTAACGCCGCGGGCCTGAACGACGGCGCGACCGCCTCGCTCATCGCCTCCGAGGACTTCGCCCGCGAGAACAACCTCCCGGTCAAGATGCGCCTCGTGTCGTACTCCTTCGCCGGCGTCGAGCCCGAGGTCATGGGCTACGGCCCGATCCCGGCGACCGAGAAGGCCCTCGCCCAGGCGGGTCTGTCGATCGACGACATCGGCCTGTTCGAGATCAACGAGGCCTTCGCCGTCCAGGTCCTCGCCTTCCTCGAGCACTACGGCATCGCCGACGACGACGCCCGCGTCAACCAGTACGGCGGCGCCATCGCCTTCGGTCACCCGCTCGCCTCCTCCGGCGTGCGTCTGATGACCCAGCTGGCACGCCAGTTCGAGGAGCAGCCGGAGGTCCGCTACGGCCTCACCACGATGTGCGTCGGCTTCGGCATGGGCGCCACCGTGATCTGGGAGAACCCGCACCACAAGGACGCCGGAGGCAACAAGTGAGCACCACCGCTGAGCTCCTGAAGGGCGCGGCCGAGCTGTTCCCGGACGAGGTCGTCACCCAGGCGCACGTGCGCCACCTCGACCTCCCCGGCGGCGCGGGCAGGTTCGCCCTCATCACGCTGGACAACGGCTTCGACCACACCAAGCCGACCACCTTCGGCCCGCAGTCGCTCGCGCACCTCAGCACCGCGATCGACCAGGTCGAGGCCGAGGCCGCGAACGGTGAAATCGTCGGTGCCGGCATCACCGGCAAGCCGTTCATCTTCGCCGTCGGCGCCGACCTCAAGGGCGTCGAGCTGCTGAAGCAGCACGAGGACGCGCTGGCCATCGGCAAGGGCGGCCACGACGTCTTCAAGCGGCTGTCCGCACTCGCCGTCCCGACCTTCGCGTACTACAACGGTGCGGCGATGGGCGGCGGCGTCGAGGTCGGTTTGCACTGCTCGTACCGCACGGTCTCGAAGGCCATCCCGGCCTTCTCGCTCCCCGAGGTCTTCCTCGGCCTGGTCCCCGGCTGGGGCGGCTGCACGATCCTGCCGAACCTGATCGGTGCCGACAGGGCCGTCTCGGTGATCATCGAGAACTCGCTCAACCAGAACAAGCAGCTCAAGGGCAAGCAGGTCTTCGAGCTCGGCATCGCCGACGCGATCTTCGAGGGCGCCGACTTCCTGGAGCAGTCGCTGATCTGGACCGCGGCCGTCCTCAAGGGCGAGATCGCCGTCGAGCGCGCCGAGATCGACCGCGGCGAGGGCTGGGACCAGGCCGTCGCGCGCGGCAGGTTCATCGCCGACTCCAAGGTGCACGGCGCGGCCCCGGCCGCGTACCGCGCCCTCGACATCATCGAGGCGACCAAGGACGGCGACCTCCAGAAGGGCTTCGACGCCGAGGACCAGGCGCTCGCCGACCTGATGATGGGCGGCGAACTCCGCTCCGGCATCTACGCGTTCAACCTGGTGCAGAAGCGCGGCAAGCGTCCCGCCGGTGCGCCGGACAAGAACCTGGCGCGTCCGGTCACCAAGGTCGGTGTCGTCGGCGCCGGTCTGATGGCCTCCCAGCTCGCGCTGCTGTTCCTGCGCCGTCTGGAGGTGCCGGTCGTGCTGACCGACATCGACCAGGAGCGCGTCGACAAGGGTGTGGGTTACGTCCACGCCGAGATCGAGAAGCTGCTCTCCAAGGGCCGCATCAACCAGGACAAGGCCAACCGCCTGAAGGCCCTGGTCTCCGGTGTCCTGGACAAGGCCGAGGGCTTCTCCGACGCGGACTTCGTCATCGAGGCCGTGTTCGAGGAGATCGGCGTCAAGCAGCAGGTGTTCGCCGAGGTCGAGGCGGTCGCCCCCGCGCACGCCATCCTCGCCACCAACACCTCCTCCCTCTCCGTCTCGGAGATGGCGTCGAAGCTGAAGCACCCCGAGCGGGTCGTCGGCTTCCACTTCTTCAACCCGGTCGCGATCCTCCCGCTGCTGGAGATCGTGCGCGGCGAGAAGACCGACGACGCCTCGCTGGCCACGGCCTTCGCCGTCGCCAAGAAGCTCAAGAAGACCGCGGTGCTCACCAAGGACGCCCCGGCGTTCGTCGTGAACCGCATCCTCACCCGCTTCATGGGCGAGATCCAGAACGTCATCGACGAGGGCACCCCGGTCGAGACGGCCGAGAAGGCCATCGAGCCGCTCGGTCTGCCGATGTCCCCGCTGGTGCTCCTGGAGCTGGTCGGCCCGGCGATCGGTCTGCACGTCTCCGAGACGCTGAACCGCGCCTTCCCGGACCGCTTCACGGTGTCGCCGAACCTGAAGGCGGTCGTGGAGGCCGGCAAGCGCGGCTTCTACGTGTACGACTCGGGCAAGCCGGAGCTGGACCCCGAGGTCGCCGCGCTGCTGAAGCAGGGCGACGTCGTGCTGACCGAGGCCCAGGTGCGCGACCGCGTCCTGGACGCGGTGGCCCAGGAGATCGGTCTGATGCTGGACGAGGGCGTCGTCGCCGAGGCCCAGGACATCGACCTGTGCCTGATCACCGGCGCCGGCTGGCCCTTCCACCTGGGCGGCATCACGCCGTACCTGGACCGTGAGGGCGTCAGCGAGCGCGTCAACGGCAAGCGGTTCCTCGCGCAGGGCGTGGCGAGCGTCCCGGCGTAACCGCCGACCGGCAACGACGAAGGGGCCGTACGGGAATTCCTCCCGTACGGCCCCTTCGTGCTGTGCGGTCAGAGCCGCTTGGAGCTGCGGAACAGCTGCGCGTAGAAGCCGTTGCCGTCCAGACGGGACGTGCCGCCCTTGTCGCCCATGGTCGGCCCGTTGACCTCCTTGCGGCTGGAGATGAACATCTTGTGCCCGTCGGTGTCAGGACCCAGGTACAGGGCGGCGTGGTCGATGTGGTTGCCCGTGTGGTGGTCCATCTTGAAGAACAGCAGGTCTCCGGGCTGGAGCACGTCGATGTTCTTCGGCCGCTCGTACCAGGGGGCCGGTCCGGACAGCGGGATGATGGTCGTGCCGGCCTTGGAGCGGGCCATGCCGTTCGCGGTGCGCGGCAGGCCGTCGCCGACGCTGTCGGACGCCATCAGCGGATAGCGAGCGCGGTAACCGAAGACCGTCCGGATGAAGCCGGAGCAGTCGATGGCACGGTAGCGGGCCTTGTCCGGCTGCACGGTGGTGCCGTTGCGGAAGGTGTAAGGGATGCCGAGGTAGTCGAAGAAGTCGGACTGCTCCAGCAGCGGGGTGCCGCGGTGCTGGGAGAGGTCCGGGTTGACCGGTCCGAACTTGGCGTCGCCCGCGTAGGCGATGCCTTCCTCGTCCTTCTTCACGGGGGCGCCGTCCACGTACTGGAAGGCGAACGCGAAGATGTCGTCCTCCTGGCTCCCGTAGTACTTCTTGAACCAGTCCTTGAACCACTTCTCCTTCTCGGCCCCGGGCCGCCACGGCTCCGGCATCAGCCGCACCCAGTTCTCGGTGACGATGCGGGACTGCGTGTTGGCGGGCTCGGTGAAGGTGCGGCTCGGGCCGCGCAGGGTCGCGGTGCGCGCCCCGTCGGTGAAGGTCGCGAGGACCTCACCGCCCTGGGTGCGCAGGATCGAGCGGTTCGGGTTCTTCAGGCGTTCCCAGGTCTTGGCGCCCTTGGCGCCGCCGCCGTTCTCCAGGACCGGGCTGTCGGTGACGGTCTGCACGGCGGGTGCCTTCGCCTGCTCGTCCTTGCGGAGTTCCACCGTCAGATAGGCGCTGCTCCCGAGGAGCGCGAGCACGGTGACGGCATGCAGGACGGGGCGTTTCTTCTTGGCACTCATGAGGTCTGCTCCGATGGTCGGGTCAGGCGGACGGCATGACGCCGAGAAGGATCCCGGCGGTGAGGACGACGTACGACATCAGCGTCACGGAGCCGACGGCCATCACCGTGGCGCCCCGGGGCTGCCGCACGAGCTGGTAGGCGATCAGGCCGGGGACGATGAAGCCGAGCGTCTGGTTGGCGTACATCAGCGGGAACTCCAGGGACAGCACGATCATGACCGTGCCCTGGATGATCACGCCGAGCAGCACCACCGCGGCGAACAGGCGCTTGCCGTAGAGGATCACGAACTTCTGCATCAGCAGGGTGCCGACATAGGTCAGGACGGTGACTCCGACGACCATCGCGGCACGCTGCAGGTCCTCGACGAGGGTGAGCGCGAGCCAGCCCGGGGTGATCATGCCGCCGGGCGAGAGGTTGGTCGTCAGGTAGCACACCAGTGAGAAGAGCAGCCCGATGGCGATGCCGACCGCGGCGATCTCGGGGGTGAGGACGGAGGGGATCAACGGTGCTCTCCTGGGCTGTGCCACTGCTCGGGGTCGTCGGCGGCGGATGCGGGCTGGACGCGGGGCTCGAACAGGCCGCGGGGGCGGTCGGGTTCGGGCTGCGGGGCGGGGTGCGCCTGGGGCGCGGGCGGTGCGGGCGCGAGGTGCTCCTCGTGTGCGGGAGCGGGCGGCGCTCCGGCGGCCACGGGTGCGGGGAGCGCGTCCGGCCAGGGCTCCCGGGCCTCCGGGTAGGGGTGGTCGGCGGTGCGCTGGACCGGCACGTGCGGCTGGGCCCCGTACCGCGTCTCGTAGGCCTCGGAGTACGGCCGGTACGGGTCGATGTGCGGGGCGTACAGCCGCATCGTCTCGGCGGGGTCCGCACCGGTGGCGAACTGCGGCGCCGCGGCCGGGGCCGGGGCCGTCGGCTCGTCGTCGCTCTCGTCCGCGGGGAGCTCCGCGAGGTGTTCGAGGAGCACCTCGCCCTGGCCGTGGATGTTGCCGATGGCGACGAGCGAGGACTCGGGCCCGAGGTGGCCGATCAGCTGCGCCATGAACTCCTCGGGGTCGCGCCGGTCACCGCCGAGGTCGACCGCCCGGCCGCGGTACTCGGCCGGAATGGCGTCGATCGCGCTCTTGGCCGGGTGGCCGATGACGAACACCTGGTCCGGGTCGAGGTCGGGAATGATCTCGCCCATCTGGCCGTTGCGCTCGACGCGGTCGGGGCGGCAGTTGATCACGACGTTCAGCGGCCGGTGGATGGCGCCGAGGTCGAGGAGCTGGTTGATGTTCATCAGCGTCGACTCGGGGTCGTTGGCCGCGAAGACGTTGGCGAAGCGGAGCTTCTTGCCGTCCTCGGTGACGTACCGCTCGACCGAGAGGACACCCGGGTCCGGCGGTGCGTCGTACATGCCCTGGAGCGCGGTCTTGCGGTCGACGCCGACGAGGTCGGCGACGGTGAGCGCGATCGCCACGTTCTCCTTGAACGTGAACCAGCTGAACCCGCGCAGCTCCTCGTCCGTGACGGTCTCGGGGTCGGCGTAGATCAGCTTGCAGTCCCGGGCGTCCGCCTCCTCCTGGAGGATGTGGAAGCGGTCCTTCTCGGCGGTGACGCAGATGCCGCCCTCCGGCATGGACCGGCACAGCGACCGCGCCACGTCGTCGAGGGTGGGGCCCATCTCGGCGAGGTGGTCCTCACGGACGTTGCACAGCACGCCGATCGTGGAGCGGATCAGCTTGGACTGGTTGATCTCCTGGAGGGCCGGCATGACGGCCATGCACTCGATGACGAGCGCTTCGGGGTTGTACGCGGCGGCGCGCCGGACGATGCCGATCTGCTCCACCACGTTGGCGATGCCGAACTTGCGGTAGACGGGCTCCTCGGTGGCGTCCGGGTGGATGAACCGGGCGGCCGTGCCCGTCGTCTTGGCGACCGTGGTCAGTCCGCCACCGCGCAGTGCGCCCGCGCAGAGGCGGGTGATGGAGGACTTGCCGCGGATGCCGTTGACGAGGACGCGGGTCTTGATGATCTCGAGGTTGGTGAAGTGCCGTCGCTGTTCGACGATTCCGGCCACCAGGAGGATGGCACTGCACACCACCAGCACGGTGTAGAGGAAAAGCACGCTGGTTCAGTTCCTTCCGGCGGTCGCGGCCGCGGACGGCGCGCCGTCCCGCCTGCGCTGCTGGCCCGGCAGTTGCTGGCGGATGAGCTCCAGGCTGCGGGTCACGGCGCCGACCTCGTCGTGGTGGTGCGGGAAGAGGACGGTCTTCCGGTCGCCGTCCGCCAGCGCCTCGGCCTGGTCGGCGAGCTTGCGCAGGGGGCGTACGACGACGATCTGCAGCCAGCCCAGGCAGGCCGCGGCGGCCGTGATGCCGAGCAGGCCGGCGAGGACGGTGCGGTTCTGCAGGCTGTACGCGGGGATGGGGAGCCCGGAGGCGGGCTGCCAGCTGACCACGGTCCAGCCGAGGGACTTGGCGGCGCCGCCGCCGACGAACGGGGCCGCGGCCGCGATCCGGATGTCGTCGCCGTGCCGGTACATCACACCGCTGGGCTTCGGGGCGAGGCCGACCTTCTGGTTGCTGCCCTCGACGAGCTCGTCGAGACGGTCGTCCGACAGCTCGTGGAAGGCGAAGTAGCCGTTGTTGCCGCCGAGGACGCGGTGGTCGGCGTCGACGACCCGGACCTGGCCGAGACCGGGCCGCTTGAGCAGTGAGTTCAGGAACTCGATCCGGAACTCGCCGACGACGGCGGCTCCGTGCCGGCCCGGGATCTCGGCGGTGCCCATGATCACCGGCTTCTTGTCCGCCTGCAGCACACGGATCGGCCGTTCGACGTCGGGGCCCTTGCCGGACGTGCTGTGGATGTCGTCGCCGGCCCTGGCGAGCACGCGTCCGTCCCCGTCGAGGACGTAGAGCGAGTCGTACCGCGGGTGATCGGTCATCGTGCGTTCGAGGACCGCGGCCATCTGGGACGGCTCGGTGCGGTTGCCGATGAGCGTGGCCACCGACGCGAGGTCGGCGTGGCCCTCGTTGAGGGCGCGCCGCACCCGGTCACTGAGGGTGTCGGTCCGCTCGCGCTGGTCGTTGACGACCTGCTGCGGTACGACGACGGAGTCGCCGGCGCGGTTGAGCAGCAGCATCAGCGGCGCGGACCAGGCGAGCAGCAGCACGGCGCAGATCGCGAGCAGCGTGCTGGTGCCGAAGCGGCGCTTGCCGCGGCCGGCCACGGCGGGCTGCGGCGGAGAGGGCTCGCCGATGAGCTGGTGGCGCAGCCGTTCCAGCGCGCGCCCGATCCGCGCGGTCTCGCCGAACCTGGGCGCGGTGACCGGGCGGGTGAGGTCGCCGCGGGTGAGGCGGCGGCTCTCCAGGAACAGCCGGATCAGCGGACGCTGCACCGTGCCGAGCAGCAGGGCGACGGCGAGCCCGCCGATCAGCAGCAGGGCACCGGCGGCGAGGAGCCCGAAGACGGGGCTGCTGGTCGTGGTGGGGTCCTCGGCGACCTTGACCATGGCGACGACTGTGAGGCCGAGGCCGGTGGCGACCGTGGTCTCGCCCGGTTCGGGCGAGGAGAGCGTGGCGTATCCCGCGACGGTCCGGTCCCCGAGGTACCGGTGGGCGCTGATGAGATGGCCGCTGACGCCGAGGAAGCCGCCGGAGCCGGGCTCCTTGGCCTTCCGCGGGTCCAGCTTCGCGCGTTCCGCCGCGGTTCGCGCGAAGGTCTTCATCTGCTTGTTGGACTGGTCGACCTCCTGGCGCTGGAGGTCGGTGAGGACCTGCTCGGGCTCCGGGATGCCGTCGGTGCTGAGGATGTGGGCCTGCTGGTCGATGACGGCGATGGCCCGGAACTTGCCGAGGCTGATGCCGGGGAACTTCAGGCTGCTGGAGGCGATCAGCAGTTGCTGGGGGCGGCCGTCCCAGGTGAGCAGCGCGAAGGTGAGCAGGCGCGTCTCGCCGTTCTGGAGGCGGACCATCCGGGGCGCCAGACCGTTCTCGTCGCCGAGCTTGCTGCGGTCGATCGCGGTGAGGGGGAGGCTCTCGCCGCGTGCGGCGAGCAGTTTGCCGGACTTGATCTCGACGACGCCGGTGCCCATCCATTTCTGGTAGACGTTGCCGAGTTTGTCGAGCACCGCGTCGGGGGAGACGGGATCCGAGGCGTTGAAGAGTCCGGCCGACCTGGTGAGGTCGGTGACGCTCTCGTCGATGGAGGCGCGCAGGGCGATGGCGCCGTCCTCGGCGAAATGCTGCTGGGAGTTGAGTACGGCTTCGGGGACGCTGTCCTGGCCTACCCGGCCGAGCGTCAGGGCGGTGATGCCCGCCAGGGCGAGGAGCAGGGCCGACAGCAACGCGATGGGCGGCCGTATGCCACCCAACAGGGACATGTCAGCCCTTCGGCGGACCTTGTGCCGCCGCTTCGGGCGCGAAGCGGCCAAGGGGGGCTCCTCTCCTGAGGTGAAGGCATGCCTGGTCGGGCATGCGGACGCAATGGACCGACGGCGCACATCCGTGCGATCCAGAAACCTTTGACCACCAGAGGGATCAAAGGGTTGTACGAGATTAAGAAAAACGTGAGAGGACGGTCAGAAAGAGACCACCAGACGGTCAGACGGTCGGACCGCCCCCGAGGTTCACTCCGGCAGGGGTTCCAGTGGCTTCAGGCCGTCCTCGGCCGCGCCGCGGTTGAGCATCGTGCCCTCGGTGCGCTCGAACGCCAGCCGGTAGCGTGCGCGTTGCTGCGGGCTGAGCTTGTCGGGATGGCGCAGCGCGGCGGCGATGTCGACCAGCCGGTGGTCCCTGACGGCCCCTTCGGGGAGCTTGCCCGACTCGTCCGGCTCCGGCGGAATGTCCGTGAAGGTCGGTACGTACTTGGCTTCGACGTCCCACTTGCCGTCCCGCTTGGTGAACGTGAACCAGCCGATCACGCCCTCCTCGGTCAGACCGTTCGGCACGTCGTGCCGCGCGATCTGGTTGCCGAGTCCGTACGCGATCCAGGTGCCGTCGACCTTCTCCATCGGCTGCACGACGTGTGCGTGGTGGCCGATGATCAGGTCGATCCCGGTCTCCCGGGCCAGCCGCCGGCCGAGCGTGAGCTGCGAGCGGCTCGGGTTGGGCCAGTTCTCGCGGCCCCAGTGGATGCTGAGGATGACCACGTCGGCGCCCTGCGCACGGGCCCGCTTCTCTGCGGCCTTGATCGCGTCGAAGGAGGTCTGGTGGACCAGCCAGGGCTTGTCCTTCGGCACCTCGTTGCCGTTGAAGCCGAAGGCGAAGGAGATCTGGGCGACCTTGACGCCCTTGACGTCGATGATGTTGGTCTTGGCCTCCTCGGCGGCGTTGCGCGCCGAGCCGGTGTGCTTGAGGCCCGCCTTGTCCAGCACGTTCAGAGTGTTGACGACACCCTTGAACCCGTGGTCGAGGGTGTGGTTCGAGGCGGTCGAGCAGGTGTCGTAGCCGACGTGCTTGATCGTGGTGGCGATCTGAGGCGGCACGAGGAACCTCGGGTAGGTCTCGAACGGCCCGTGCGGCTTGCCCGCGACCGGTTCGAAGTGGCATATGGCCAGGTCGGCCTTGCTGATGACGGGCTTGACCCCGGCCATCATCGGGTCGAAGTCCAGCCCCGCCACACCGTTGCCCGTCACCTTGGCGTCCTTGCGCGCCTGCTCGGTGAGCTGCGGGTGGATCAGGATGTCGCCGGCGGCCGCGACGGTGAACGTGGGGCCGGTGGCGGCGGCCTTGTCGTCCGAGCCGAAGGGGCCGCAGGCGGCGGAGCCCGCGAGCAGCGCGAGCATGACTGTGCCGGTCGTCAGTGACCGGGCGGAAAGACGTCTCATCACGCGGATATCTTTATACAACTATGACCGCGAACCGGACCAAGACGATCACTATCGCAATAGTTGTTGTAGTGATTGCTGCCACTCTCACCGCACTCCTGGCGATCATGAACCACCAGGACGGCCCGAACCGGGCCACCGGCCCCGTCGACGACCGCCGCCGCAGCGGCGTCGACCTGGACCGCCGGGTCGCGGACTACACCGCCCGCTTCGGCCGGGACACCGGGTACAGCGAGCCGACGAGCGCCGACCGCAGGACGATCGCCGAGGGGGTCGGCCTGCTGCTCGACGGACACCGGAGCCAGGCCCAACAGCGGCTCTCCGACGTGGACTTCGAGATCCGGACGATCGTCGACAGCGCCACCGGACGCCGCTACGAGGAGGTCGCCGACCGTACGGACGACAGCCCGACGCCCCGTGGCTGGGGCCGGGTCTACATCGGCCTGGACTCCCCCGCCCGCTGGTCCGTGCAGGTACCGCACCCCGTCGCCGACGCCCACACCGAACACCTGGGCGTGCGGGTCCTGCGCGGCTCCCAGGGCGGCGTACTGGTGATTGCTGGCGCGCATCGCAAAGCCGGGGACGGTAATGCAGCGGATGTGGCGCACCGCCGGGACACCGTCTTCAACGCCATCTGCGACGAGCTCACCCTGCATGGACTGCCCGGTGTCCAGGTGCACGGGTTCGCCGACGACTCGGCGCCGCGGTACGACGTCATCGCTTCCACGGGCAAAGGCCGGATCGCGCGGAACGAGGGCCGCGGGCTCGCCGACGCACTGCACGCCCGCGACTTCGCCGTGTGCCGCGCCTGGGTGCGGTCCTGCCCGCTCGCGGGGCACACCAATATGCAGGGGCGGGCCGCGGCCGACCAGCGCGTCCCCTTCCTGCACGTCGAGTTCAGCAACCGGCTGCGTACGAACGACGGGCTCATGGCACGCGCGGTGGAGGCGGTGAACGTGGTCACCTCCCGCTGGGCCGTCCAGCCGGTGCACAGGAGCTGAACGGGGCGGCCGCCGGGCGGGGCCGTTCAGGTGATCTGCGGCGGGCCGGGCCGGGTCAGCGGGGCCCGGCACCGCGGACGGTCACCCGGGCCACGCCCGGGGCGCCCGGGACGGGCGGGAAGGGGGCGGCCCCGGCCGTGGCCCGTGCCACCCTTGGCCCCATGAGCGAACGCCTCGTCGTGGTCGACGGCGCCAATGTGGTGGGTTCCGTACCGGACGGCTGGTGGCGCGACCGCCGGGGCGCCGCGGAGCGCCTGCGGGACCGTCTCACGGCGGCCGCGCAGCAGGGGCTGCCGGGCCTCCCCGGGCCGCTCGACATCGTCCTGGTCGTCGAAGGCGCCGCCCGCGGCGTCCCCTCCGTGCCCGGCGTACGCGTGGAGGACGCTCCGCGCAGCGGTGACGACCGCATCGTGGATCTGGTCGCAGGTGCGGACCGCCCGGTGGTCGTGGTCACGGCGGACCGGGAACTGCGGCGGCGGGTGACGGAGCTCGGCGCGGACGTGGTCGGCCCGCGGACCGTTCAGGGCTGAGACGGCGGAGGGGTCCCGCCCCGGGTGGGCCATGTGGGGCCGGGCTTCGCAGGGGGCCGGCGCCTGGCCAGCCGACTGTGCGACCGCCCGTACAGGAAGTACACGACGAAGCCCACGATCATCCACCCGGCGAACCGGATCCACGTCTCCACGGGCAGATTGAGCATCAGCCACACGGTGGCGGCGATGGATGCAATGGGGACCACCGGCACCCACGGGCACCGGAACGCGCGGTGCAGGTCGGGCCGGGTACGGCGCAGGATGATGACGCCGAGCGCGACCACCACGAAGGCGAAGAGCGTGCCGATGTTCACCAGCGTCGCGAGTTCGTTGATGCTGGTGAAGCCGGCGACGATCGCGATGACGACGCCGAGCAGGATCGTCGGCCGGTACGGCGTCCGGAACCGTGGGTGGGTGACCGAGAAGAACCGCGGCAGCAGCCCGTCGCGGCTCATCGCGAAGAACACCCGGGTCTGGCCGAGCAGCAGGATCATGCAGACCGTGGTGAGGCCGATCGCGGCGCCGAAGCTGATGATGCCGGCGTACCAGGGGTGGCCCACGGCCTTGAAGGCGTCCGCGAGCGGCGCGCTGACGGACAGCTGCGTGTAGTGCTGCATACCGGTGACGACGAGCGACACGGCCACGTACAGCACGGTGCAGATCAGGAGGGAGCCGAGGATGCCGCGCGGCATGTCGCGCTGCGGATGGCGGGTCTCCTCGGCCGCCGTGGCCACCACGTCGAAGCCGATGAAGGCGAAGAACACCACGGAGGCGGCGGTGAAGATGCCCAGCACGCCGAAGTTGGTCGGCGCATAGCCGAACATCAGCTCGACCAGGGGTGCTGCGAGCCCGTTGCCGGAGGGCTGCGGCTGCGCCGGCGGGATGAACGGCTTGTAGTTGGCCGACGTGACGAAGAACAGCCCCGCGACGATCACGATCAGCACCACCACCACCTTGATGACGACGACGATCGCGGTGACGCGTGCGGAGAGCTTGGCCCCGAGCACCAGGATGACCGTGAGGAGCAGCACCAGCCCGAACGCGAGGATGTCGAAGCCGAATCCGGGCCCCGCGTCGGGCCCCGACAGC
This sequence comes from Streptomyces sp. NPDC002004, assembly GCF_053593975.1. NCBI lineage: Bacteria > Bacillati > Actinomycetota > Actinomycetes > Kitasatosporales > Streptomycetaceae > Streptomyces > Streptomyces sp. NPDC002004. Next base: position 27,296 of record NZ_JBSFDP010000014.1, on the reverse strand, counting down.
GCGGCGGGCATGTGCCAGCCGACGTTGTCCAGCAGCGACCTGACGTAGCCGGACCAGCCGACCGCCACGACCGCCGTACCCAGCGCGAATTCGAGGACCAGGTCCCATCCGATGATCCAGGCGGGCAGTTCGCCCAGTGAGGCGTACGAGAAGGTGTAAGCCGATCCCGCCACCGGGACCGTGGAGGCGAACTCGGCGTAGCAGAGTGCGGCCAGCGCGCAGACGATGCCGGCCACGACGAAGGCGAGCGCCGTGGCCGGGCCCGCCGTCTCCTTGGCCACCTTGCCGGTGAGCACGAAGATGCCGGTGCCGATGATGACGCCGACACCGAACACCGTGAGGTCCCAGGCCGACAGGGACTTCTTCAGGGCGTGCTCGGGCTCGGTGGTGTCCTCGATGGACTGTTCGACCGTCTTGGTCCGGAACAGGTCGGGGCCCGCACCGGACGTCTGTTCTGTGGTCACCGGCGTACCTCCGTACCCATGGGTCCTACGCTCCATGGTCGAAGGGTCGACGCCAACACGCTCGTCGTACGGACTGCTTTTCACACGAAAGGGCGCGAAACTCCATATGCGCCCCTTCCCGACCGGGTGACCGGCCGACCCGTACGCCGTTCGGGGGCGGGGCGGTTCGGAGCGGGGGCGGCGCCCCGGTCACGGGAAAGGGCGGGTTCGGGGAAGCCCGTGGGCCACGCTCCCCGATCCCGCCCGATCCGCAGGACGCTCCCTAGTCGCGGACGGGGTCCACCGTGTCGCCTGCGACCTCGCGGTCGAAGCGCCCGTCGAGCTTGGCGACGAGCCCGGTCACCTGGCGCGCGATGTCCGGCGCGGTGAGCCCGATCTCGGCCATGACCTCCTTGCGCAGGGCGTGGTCGAGGAACCGCGAGGGGATGCCGAAGTCGCGCAGCGGTACGTCGACGCCCGCGTCCCGCAGCGTCTGGGCTACGGCGGAGCCGACACCACCGGCGCGCGAGTTGTCCTCGACGGTGACGACGACCCGGTGCCGCTCGGCGAGGGGCGCCAGCGCCTCGTCGACCGGCTTGACCCACCGCGGGTCGACGACGGTGGCGGTGATGCCCTGCTTGTTGAGCAGCGACGCGACCTCGAGGCACATCGGCGCGAGCGCACCGACGGAGACGATGAGCACGTCGGGCCTGTCGGTGCCCGCCTCGCGCAGCACGTCCATGCCGCCGACCTTGCCGACGGCCGGCACGGCGGGTCCGACGACACCCTTGGAGTAGCGCAGCACGGTCGGCGCGTCCTCGACCTCGACGGCCTCGCGCAGCTGGGCGCGCAGCTGCTCGGCGTCGCGCGGGGCGGCGATCCGCAGCGTGGGCACGAGCTGCAGCATCGACATGTCCCACATGCCGTTGTGCGAGGCGCCGTCGTCGCCGGTCACACCGGCGCGGTCCAGCACGAAGGTGACACCGCACTTGTGCAGGGCCACGTCCATCAGCACCTGGTCGAAGGCCCGGTTGAGGAAGGTCGCGTAGACCGCGAAGACGGGGTGCAGGCCCCCGGTGGCGAGCCCGGCCGCGGAGACCGCGGCGTGCTGCTCGGCGATGCCGACGTCGTAGATCCGGTCGGGGAACGCGTCGGCGAACTTCTTCAGGCCCACCGGCTGGAGCATGGCGGCGGTGATGGCGACGATGTCCTCGCGCTCCTGGCCGAGCCTGACCATCTCGTCACCGAAGACGGAGGTCCAGCTGGCGGCGGAGGCCTTGATCGGCAGGCCGGTGTCGGGGTGGATCGGACCGATGCCGTGGAAGCGGTCGGCCTCGTCCTGCTCGGCGGGCTTGTAGCCGCGCCCCTTCTCGGTGAGGCAGTGCACGATGACCGGGCCGTTGAACCGCTTGGCGCGGGACAGCGCGGACTCCAGGGCCTCGACGTCGTGGCCGTCGATCGGGCCGACGTACTTCAGGCCGAGGTCCTCGAACATGCCCTGCGGGGCGATGAAGTCCTTCAGACCCTTCTTGGCGCCGTGCAGGGTCTCGTAGAGCGGCCTCCCGACGACGGGCGTGCGCTCCAGGAGGTCCTTCGTACGGGCGAGGAACTTCTCGTAGCCGTCGGTCGTGCGCAGCGTCGCGAGGTGGTTCGCGAGGCCGCCGATCGTCGGCGAGTACGAGCGCTCGTTGTCGTTGACCACGATGACGAGCGGGCGGTCCTTGGCGGCCGCGATGTTGTTGAGCGCCTCCCAGGCCATGCCGCCGGTGAGCGCGCCGTCGCCGATGACGGCGACCACGTGGTCGTCCTTCTTCAGCAGCTGGTTGGCCTTGGCGAGGCCGTCGGCCCAGCCGAGGACGGTCGAGGCGTGGCTGTTCTCGATGACGTCGTGGTCGGACTCGGCGCGCGAGGGGTAGCCGGACAGGCCGCCCTTGGCGCGCAGCTTCGAGAAGTCCTGGCGGCCGGTCAGCAGCTTGTGGACGTACGCCTGGTGTCCGGTGTCGAAGAGGACCTTGTCCTTCGGCGAGTCGAACACACGGTGCAGCGCGATGGTGAGCTCGACGACGCCGAGGTTGGGGCCGAGGTGGCCGCCGGTCTTGGACACCGCGTCGACCAGGAAGGTCCGGATCTCTCCGGCCAGCTGGTCCAGCTGCTCCGGGGTGAGCCGGTCCAGATCACGCGGTCCCTTGATGCGGGTCAGCAGCGGCACCCGTGCCTCCTTGCAGTAGAGCTTTCCGAGCCTTGCCGGGTCTGTCGAGATCCGATGAGTCTAATGTTCCGCTCCCGGGGCCCGGTGCCCGGCACTGGGGGTGTGCGCCATGCGAAAGATCACGCAAAGAACGCACGAAGAGGCCCGGCGCCGGAATCTCCGGCGCCGGGCCTCCGCGGCGGGGGGTTAGGCGCGGCCCGCCGACTTCTGTGTCTTGCGGGTGACGGCGTCGATGATGACCGTGGCGAGCAGCACGCCACCGGTGATCATGTACTGGACCGGGGAGGCGACGCCCTGCAGCGCCAGGCCGTACTGGATCGACACGATCACCAGGACGCCCAGGAGGGCGTTCCAGGTGCGGCCGCGGCCGCCGAAGAGGCTGGTACCGCCGATGACGGCGGCCGAGATGGCGTTCATCAGCAGCTCACCGGAGCCGGCGCCCTGGTTGGCGGAGGCGATCTTCGAGGCGATGAACAGACCGCCGATCGCCGCGAAGGTACCGGAGATCGCGAAGACCGAGATCCGGATCATCGCCACGTTGATGCCCGCACGCCGGGACGCCTCGACGCTGCCGCCGAGCGCGAAGACCTTGCGGCCGTAGGAGGTGCGGCGCAGCACGAAGTCGGTGAGCAGCAGCAGGGCGAGGAAGATCACCACGGCCAGCGGCAGGCCCTTGTACTGGTTGAAGACGGCCGCGACGGCGAACGCCACGACGGCCAGCAGCACGGTGCGCAGGATGGTTTCGCTCAGCGGGCGGGACGGCACTCCGGCGGCCTCGCGGCGGCGGTTGCCGAGGAACGAGCCGAGGAAGTACACGACCACGGCGACGGCGGCGAGGCCGTAGGCGGCCGCGACATCGCTGAAGTAGTAGCCGGTGAGCTTGCCCACGACCCCGTCCGGGTCGAGGTTGATGGTGCCGTTGCTGCCCAGGATCTGCAGCATCAGGCCGTTCCAGAACAGCAGACCGGCCAGCGTGACGGCGAAGGCGGGCACGCCGATCCTGGCGAAGACGAAGCCGTGGATCGCGCCGGCGACCGCGCCGGTGAGGATGGCCAGGAAGAAGGCCAGCCACTCGTTCATGCCGTGCGTGACGTTGAGCACGGCGAAGGTGGCGCCCGCGAGACCGCTGACGGAGCCGACGGACAGGTCGATCTCACCGAGCAGCAGGACGAAGACGATACCCACCGCGATCATGCCGGTGCCGACCATCGCGACGGAGATGTCGGAGAGGTTGCCCGCGGTGAGGAAGTTCGAGTTCAGGGACTGGAAGACGGCCCAGATGACGACCAGGCCGATGATGACCGGAAGGGACCCCAGGTCACCGGCCTTCATCTTGCGCTTGAACTCGGTGACGTAGCCGGTGAGGCCCTGCTCCCGGACCAGCAGTCGCGGGTCGACCGCGACATCGGAACCGGCGGCCGCCTCGGGGTTCTCCACGACGTGGTCGTCGGGGGCCGCGGAGGTCTTGTCGATGCTCACTTCTTGATCTCCCCAGTGGTGCGCGCCGCGCGACGGGTCACGGCGTTGTCCGTGGCGCCGGTGATGGCGGAGATGATCTCTTCCTGCGAGGTCGACTTGACCTCGAAGACGCCGTTGTTGCGCCCCAGGCGCAGCACGGCGACCTTGTCCGCCACGGCCTTCACATCGGCCATGTTGTGGCTGATGAGGATGACCGCGTGGCCGCGCTCGCGCAGCCGCTCCACGAGGTCGAGGACCTGCGCGGTCTGCTCGACACCGAGCGCGGCGGTGGGCTCGTCCAGGATGACGAGCTTGGGCTCACCGAGCATCGAACGGGCGATGGCGACGGTCTGCCGCTGGCCGCCGGAGAGCGAGGCGATCGGGATGCGGACGCTGGGGATGCGGATCGACAGCGTGTCGAGCAGCTCGCGCGAGCGGCGCTCCATCTCGACCTCGTCCAGGATGCCGCGCTTGCGCAGCTCCCGGCCCAGGTAGAGGTTGCCCACCACGTCGATGTTGTCGCACAGCGCGAGGTCCTGGTAGACGGTCGCGATGCCCAGGTTCTGGGCGTCGTGCGGCTTGTTGATCTGGACGGCCTTGCCCTCCCATTCGATGAGGCCCTCATCGATGGGGTGCACGCCGGCGATCGTCTTGACCAGCGTGGACTTTCCGGCACCGTTGTCGCCGACCAGGGCGACCACCTCACCGGCGTGGATCTCAAGCTCTACGTCGGTGAGCGCCTGAACGGCACCGAATCGCTTGGAGACCCCGCGCAACGCCAGCACGGGCGTAGCGGACACGTGAACCATCTCCTTCGCCGCCTGACCCGGCGGGAGGTTGAACCAATGAAAAGAAGCGTTTCTGCCCGGCGCCCCGCCGGAAGCTGCGGGGCTGTTCGGTGGTGGGGCACCGGGCAGGCCTGGGTGAGGGGCCCCGGGGGCCCACTCGCCCGGTCGGACCTGCCGGGCCGGACCTCGTGGGTCCGGCCCGTCGTCCTTACTTGGTCAGACCGAGCTTGTCGCAGGCGGCCTTGTACTTCGCCGTGCAGATGTCGTCGATCGTGTAGACGCCGTCCTTGACGACGGTGTCCTTGATGTTGGCCTTCGTCAGGGAGACGACCGGAACCAGGACCGACGGGACGCCCTTGGTGGTCGGGCTGTCGACGGAGCTCTTGGCGATCGAGTCCAGCTTCTTGCCCTTGGCCAGCGCGACGGCCATCTCGGCGGCGGCGTCGGCCTCGGGGGCGTACGGCTTGTAGACGCTCATGTACTGCTCACCGGAGACGATGCGCTGCACGCCCGCGATCTCGGCGTCCTGGCCGGTGACCGGCGGGAGCTTCTTCAGGCCGGCGGCCTTCAGGGCCGTGATGATGCCGCCCGCCATGCCGTCGTTGGCGGAGTACACGCCGACGATCTTGTCCTTGCCGAGGGCGGAGATGGCGCCCTCCATGTTGGCGTTGGCGTTCTCCGGCTTCCACTCCTTGGTGTCGTACTCCTTGCCGATCTTCACCTTGCCGTCGAGCTCGGCGTGCGCGCCCTTCTTGAAGAGGGCGGCGTTCGGGTCGGTGACCGAACCGTTCATCATGACGATCTTGCCGGACTTGGCCTTGCCGCCCAGGGCCTGCAGCAGCGCCTTGCCCTGGACGTGACCGACCTGCTCGTTGTCGAACGAGGTGTACGCGTCGATCGGGCCCTCGGCCAGGCGGTCGTACGCGACGACGGGGATGCCCGCGTCCTTGGCCTTCTTCACCGAGCCGGCGATGGCCTTCGAGTCCACCGCGTCCACGATCAGCACGTCGACCTTGTTGGTCACCATCGTGTCGACCTGCTGGTTCTGGGTGCTCGCGTCCTGCTTGGCGTTGGCGTAGACGACCTGGGCCTTGCCGTTGGTCAGCTCGCTGACCTTCTTCTCGATCAGCGGCTTGTCGAACTTCTCGTAGCGCGCGGTCTGGTTCTCCGGCAGGAGCAGCCCTATCTTCAGCGCGTCGCCCTTGGCGGTCCCGCTCTTCTCGGCCTTGTTGCCCGACTCCTTGGCACTTCCACAGGCGGCCAGCGAAACAGCCATGGCACCCGCGGCAACGGCAACGGCGGCACGACGCATACGCGTGTTCACTTCAGAAACCTCCCTGACGAGGCCGCGACGGTGCGGCCGAGGTGGCTGGAAGTCAACTCGGCCGCAACGCCACCGTCAAGGAGTAAATCCTTAACGAGATGACAACGGTGCCATGCGTGAACTAAGTGAAGACAGGTTGAGCCACCGGACGGGACTCGTCCAAAAGGGTTGAATCACCCATTTCACTCAGTGCCAGCGCAAGAGCTCCGAGCACCTCGGCGCGGCCGCCAAGTGCCCCTGGCAGGACGGAGAGTTGACGTGCCGCACTGGGGATGGCGTACCTCCCGACGGACTCCCTGATGGGCCCCAGAACCAGCTCGCCGGCCTCCGCAAGATCACCCCCCAGCACCACACGGCTGGGGTTCAACAGATTGCAGAGATTCGCCACGCCGCTGCCGATGTGGCGTCCGACGTCGGCGATCACGCGCCGGCAGCCCGGGTCGCCGTCACGTGCCAGCCGGACCACTCCTTCCATGGTCAGATCGGTGCCGTGGCTCGACTGCAGGAGTGGCAGGACGTACCGGGCGGCCGCGAAGGTCTCCAGGCAGCCGCGGTTGCCGCAGCGGCAGACGGGCCCCGACTCATCCAGCGTAATATGCCCGATTTCTCCCGCCGTGCCGCCCGGCCCGCGATAGATCTGCCCGGAGATCACCAGACCGGCTCCCACACCGCTCGCGACCTTGATGTACGCAAGGTCGCGCACGCCGCGTCCGGCCCCCCAGACCAGCTCCCCGAGGGCGCCCAGGTTGGCGTCGTTGTCCACGTGCACCGGTACGCCGAGCCGCCCCCGCAGCTCCTCGGCGGGCTTGGTGCCGGCCCAGCCCGGCAGGATCGACGTCGAGCCGAGCGTGCCGGACTCCACGTCGATGGGTCCCGGCACGCCGAGCCCGACCCCGGCGATCTTCGTACGGTCCACCCCGGTGGCCGCGATCAACCTGTTGACCAGCCCCTCCGCCCGGTCGAAGCCCTGCGCGGCGGAGGCGTCCACATCCAGCGGCTCGGACTCCTCGGCGAGTACCTGGTGGGCGAGGTTGCCGACGGCCACGCGCAGATGCGTGTGCCCGAAGTCGACCCCTATGACGATGCCCGCGTCACCGCTCAGCGAGACGCTGCGAGCCCGGCGGCCGCCCGCCGACGTGGGCGTGACCTCGACCGTCCCCCCGTCCTTCAGCTCCCGGACGATATTGGAGACGGTCGCCGCGGACAGCCCGGTCGTGCGCGCGATCTCGGCCTGCGTGAGCGAACCGGCGAGCCGTACAGCCCGTACGACGCGCTCGAGATTGGCTCGGTGCAGCGACGACTGCGACCCCGGAGTCTCCATCGACTCATCCACTCCTGCCCTCTGCCGGGCGGCATCGATGCCGTCCGGTGGCCTGGATCACACCAGTGGGACCCCGGCCATTTACAAGTTGTGAACTCCAAGCTCCGCTGGATGGGTTATCGCAGTCAAGTCCTTGAGAGATATCCGGTGGACTGCGCGACGAGGTTCCCCTCGGCGGTACGGCGCCTTCCGGTGCCCTTCACGGCCGCACGGAACCCGGGGGCGGCAGGCCGGCTTCGGCCATCACCGCATGTCACCGTACGTGTCGGACGGGCTACGACGCCGGCGCCGGGCGCGGGCACAGGGGCCGGCGGTCAGCCGCAGTCGGCCTGCGGTCGGTCGGAGCCGGTTGCGCGGCGTCGGCTCCGGCGGGGACGGCGGCGGCGGTAGGAGAAGGTGACCGCGCCGAGCAGCGGGCCCCACAGGACGAGGGGCTGGTAGAGGATGCCGACCACGAGGTTCCCCGTGTCGGTCATGTTCTCGTGCGGGAACGTCCACCACCAGGGAAGACCGGCCCAGAGCACCGTCAGCGCCACCGCACCGAGCGCGGCCGGGACGACGGCGGCCATCGGGTGGACGGGCCGGCCCCCGATCAGGGGCATCCAGCGCGGTACGACGTCACCCCACGGCCTCACCAGGCCGATCGTCAGCAGCGCCGCGAGCTCGCTCGCGACGCTCAGGGTCAGCATCCACAGCTTCGCGCCGGGCGTCTGGAAGGGCGCGAATCCGTCGTGGGTGTACCCGGCCGGGTGGCCGAGCACCAGCGCGATGCGCCACAGCCCGCTCGGCAGGACGACCAGCGTGGTCAGATGCGCCGCCAGGACCGCCCAACGGGGCGGCTGTGCGGCGGAGTTCGCGGTGGCGGGGACGGCTCGGGTGGTCATGCGGCCGATCCTGCCGAACCGCGCGGCGCACGGCGTCGGCCTGTGCGCCCGGACCCGATGGTCCGGACGCACGACCCCGGGACGGGGCGCTCGCCCGCACGGCGGACCGGCCGCCCGACTCCGGGACGATGTGCGGACGGGAGGGAGGAGGTCGAGGGCACGGCTGCGCGCCGTCGGGCCACAGCGACGACGACTTGCCCGCCGTCGGCCGTCCCTCTTCCTCTCCTCCCCCTCCCCTGGGCCGTCCTCGCCGTCACTGCGGCTTGGCGGCCAGGAAGGTCGCAACTCTCCTCTTCATGCCTTCTCCGGGCTCCTGCACCAGTCGCGCGGTGACGACCAGCCCGGCCCGATGCGGCATTTCGGCGAACACGGCCGGCATCGCGCGCGACAGGGGATCCAGCTCGGCGGGCGACTTGACGCGCGCGGCGTAGTCGACGGCGACGGTGTCGTACGACTCGCGGACGGCGGTGAGATGGGAGGGCTCGGTCATCCTGCGAATCCAGGCGAGCGGTCCGACAGAGGTCCGCCGCGGAGACGGTCACTCTCCCCCGCCCGCCGGCTCCCGGTGAACACGGCACCGCGAGCCGTCCCCCGCGCAGGGACCAGACCCGGCGAGCCACGCCCCGCAGGGAGACACGGCCCCGCGAGCCACGCCCCGCGGAGGGGCATGGCCCGCACGGGCGCCGGGGCGGCCGGTGCCGTGGCTACTTCAGTGCGCCCGCCGTCAGCCCCGCCACCACCTGCCGCTGGAACACGATGTACGCCGCCAGCACCGGCAGCATCGCCATGACCAGTCCGGCGAACAGGCCCGACCAGTCGCCCTTGTAGCCCTGGGACGCCGCGAGCTGGACCAGACCCTGGGTGAGGACGCGTTTGTCCGGGTCCGTGTTGAGGACCGTCGGCAGCATGAACTGGTTCCACTGGCCGAGGAAGTTGAAGATCCCCACGCTGATCAGGCCGGGCTTGGCCATGGGGAGCATGATCTGGAAGAACGTACGGCTGTGCGATGCGCCGTCGACGAAGGCCGCCTCGGCCACCGATGTGGGCAGCGTGCGGAAGAAGGCGGTCAGGAAGAAGACCGTGAACGGCAGCGAGTACGCGATGTAGACCAGGATCAGGCCGTGGATCGTGTTCAGCAGACCGAGGTTGTTGGACACGTAGAACAGCGGCACCAGCGCCAGCATGATCGGAAAGCTCATGCCGCCGATGAAGAGGTAGTAGATGAAGCGGTTGCCCGGGAAGTCGAAGCGGGCCAGGACGTAGGCCGCCATCGAGCCGAGGACCAGGGTGCCGATGAGTGAGCCCGCCACCACCAGGACGGTGTTCAGGAAGTAGTCGCTCATATTGGCGTCGGTCCACGCCCGCACCCAGTTCTCGAAGTGCAGCTTGTGCGGCAGGGACCAGGGCGAGCTGAAGATCGAGTCGTCGTCCTTGAAGGACGTCATCACGGCCCAGAGCAGCGGCATGACCACCATGAACGCCCAGATGATCAGCATGCCGTGCGAGAAGACGTTGAGCACGGTGCCCTCGGTCCTCGGCTTGGCCGGCCTGGCCGGGACGTCGACCTTGGCTATCGGCGCGTCGGCGGGAGTGGGGGTGTCGGTGGTCGTCATCAGTACTCCAGCCGCTCGCGCCGGCCCAGCCGCATCACGACGGCCGCGAAGGCCAGCGTGACGACGAGCAGGGCGACGCCGATCGTGGTTGCGTAGGCGGCCTGGCCGTCACGGAACGCCTTCTGGTACACGTACAGCACCATGACGGTGGTGGAGTAGTCGGGGCCGCCCGGGCCCGTCGTCATGATCTGCACGACCGCGAACGACTCGGCGCCGAGGGCCATGATGCCCATGTAGACCCAGCCGGACTGCACGGTGTCCCAGAGCAGGGGCAGGGTGATGCGGAAGAACGTCGTGACGCGGTTCGCGCCGTCCAGGAGCGCCGCCTCGTAGAGCTCCGCCGGGATCGACGCCATGCCCGCCGAGAACAGGACCACGAAGAAGCCGACCGTGGACCACACCAGGACCGCCATCACGCACCAGAGTGCGAGGTCCGGGTCACCCAGCCACAGGGGCTGGATGCTGCCCAGGCCGATCGCCTTCAGCGCCGAATTCAGTGCGCCGCTCTCCGGGTTGTAGGCGAAGGCGAACAGCAGGGCCACGATCGCGATCGAAAGGACCTGCGGGAAGAAGTAGACGATTTTGTAGAAGGACGATCCGCGGACGCCCGCGACCACCCCTCCGCCTTTTCTGGCACGCCCGCCCACATTGATCATGTAGGCGAAGAACAGCGCCAGGCCGAGTGTCACCAGCGGCAGCAGCAACGCGAACAGCAGACTGTGCTGCAACGACTTCCAGAAGACGTCGTCGTGCCACATCCGGCTGTAATTGTCGAAGCCGACCATTTTGAAGTCCGGGCTCAGGCCTGTCCAGTCCGTGAACGAGTAGTAGATGGACTGGATGAACGGCCAGATGACGAAGAGTGCGTACAACGCCAGTGGGACCGACAGAAATCCCACGATGAACCGGTACTTACCGTGCTGCATTACTTCCGACCCCGATCTCTGCGCGGGTGCCGCCGCTGGTGACGAGGGCTCACTGGTGCTTGTAGTGCTTGATCGAGTTGTCCTTGGCGGCCTCGTCGGCGTAGCCCTGGATCTTCTTGATCGCCTCGGCCGGGGTGAGCCGGCCGGCCATCATCTCGCCGAGGCCGGAGACACCGATCTTCTCCTTCTGGAGCTGCACGTACCAGTCCTGCAGACGCGGGTTCAGCACGTTCTGGCCGGCCTTCTTCAGCGCCGCGACACCCGACTTCAGGCCCGGGGTGAGCTCGATGCCGTCGGTGCCGCCGTTGAAGGCGGTCAGCGACTTCACCTTGGTGGTGAAGTTCTTCGACGAGGCCTCGCTGAGCATGATGCGCAGCTGCTCCATGCCGCCCTCGGCGTTCTTCGCCTGCGCCGGCACGACGAAGGGCTCACCGCCGGACGCCCAGATGGTGCCGAACGGCATCTTGTCGGAGCTGTCCAGGCCGGTGGGCGCGGAGACCGCGAGGTCGAAGTCGGCGGGGATGACCTTGGCGGACTCGTTCTCGACCCAGGAGCCGTTCGGGATGAACAGCGCCTTGCCCTTGGCCCAGGCGGTCTGCGACTGGATGTGGTCGAGACCGGGCGTGCCCTTGAGGATGTAGCCCTTCTTGAAGAGCTCGTAGTACGCCTCGAAGCAGGCCTTGACCGCGGGGTGCTTCCACGCGTTCGGCTCGAGGTTGTCGATCGCGTCGAGGACCTCGCGGCCGCCGACCTTGCCGATCATCGGGTAGAGCGAGAAGGGCAGGTAGTACGGGTACTTGCCCGCGTACGTCCAGCCGGCCATGCCCTTCTTCTTGGCCTTCTCGCAGACCTTGAGCATGTCGTCCCAGGTCTCGGGGTACTTCTCGTCGAGCGAGTCCAGGGCCTTCTGCGAGTACCAGACGCCGTACACGGTGTAGGCGTAGTACAGGATCCAGACCTGCTGGCCGTCGAACTGGCCCATCTCGACGATGCCCGGGCGCAGCGTGTCGCGGACCTTCTTCGACGGGTCGTCGATGGAGGGCGCGTCGAGGAGCGGGGTGAGGTCGGCGAGCTGCTTCTTGCCGACCAGGACGCCCATGTCCATCTGCTCGGCGCCGGAGTTGTCGATGAGGTCCGGCGGGTTGCCCTGGTTGAACCGCGGCTGGAGCGTGGACTGGATCTTCTGGGTGGGCGTGAACTTGACCTTCGGGGCCTTCGGGAAGTTCTTCTCGTAGACCTTGATCGCGTCCTTGGCGTAGTCCTGGCCGAAACCGCCGTCGAAAAGGACGAATTCGAACTGTGCGGTCTCATTGACCCCGAGCGGGTTCTTCGCGCTCTTCTTGCCCTTCGCGACCTTCTTGTTGTCGTCTCCCCCGCCGCTGGCACAAGCGGACAGGAAGCTCATCGCGGGCACGCTGATCAGGCCGAGTGCAGCAGACCGCCTGATCAGATCGCGCCGTCCGACACCCGCACCGTTCTGTTCCGAAGTGGATCCCATGCTCAAGTCCTCGCCTTCTCCAGGACTCAGGCGGTGAACCGGACCCTCCCCGGCACCGCGGGCCTTATGAAGCTGGGTCGTGCACAAAGTCGGGGATCGGCCGGAATGCACGGCAGTCGGCGCTCCTTGCGCGCCGTGCCGTTTCCCCCCATCCCCCGGGTGGTCCGCGCCCTGTCGAACGGCTACGCGGACGCCGACAGGTATAGTCCACTTCCGGAGGCAGGGGCAAGATCGAATGCAGGGTTGGCCGCCAGTCTTTCCCGAGTTGAGACCTCCCGGATATATGAGCCGGCTGTGCCGTCGCCGAGCCCTCGTCCCGCCTCCGGCGGGGCCCGCCGAACGGGTCACGGGCCGGCCCGCAGGACCCGGACGCCACGCCCGCCACTTCCAACACCCTTGACATGCATGGGCACTTGCCGCCCTACTGGTCCTTGCTCAGCAGATTGACAACGTTGTCTGACTGTCTGATCGCAAGGAGGGGCTCAGGAATGCAGCGCGGAACGCGCAGAGCGCGGCACGGAGGCAGAGCGCGGCGGAGAGCGGGAACCACGGCCGTCCTCGGGACGGCCGTCCTCCTGCTCGTGGGGACGGCCCAGGGCACGGCCCTCGCCCGGCCGCCCGCGCCACCGAGCGGCGACCGGACGTTCAGTTCCTCGTTCGAGGCGGACGACCCGGCCCCGACCTGGCTGAACACCGTGGACACGGCGCCGGACGGCAGCAAGCGGGCGTCCGGCGTGGACGGCGGGTACAGCGCGGGCATCCCGGGCAATGTCACCGATCATGTGACGGATCTGCGGGCGAGCGGCGAGAACACCGGTTCGGGCGAGGTGAAGGAGAACCTCGTCGACGGCGAACCGAGCACCAAATGGCTGACCTTCGCCCCCACCGGATGGGTCGAGTTCGACCTGGACGCGCCGACGAAGGTCGCGGCCTACGCGCTCACCTCCGCCAACGACCACGACGAGCGCGACCCCCGGGACTGGACGCTCCAGGGCTCCAGCGACGGCAAGGACTGGAAGACCCTCGACACCCGCTCCGGCGTCACCTTCGCGCAGCGGTTCCAGACCAGGACGTACGACATCGCCACTCCCGTCGCGTATCAGCACTTCCGGCTGGACATCACCGGGAACCACGGCGCGGGCGACGCGACGCAGCTCGCCGATGTGCAGTTCTCGACGGGGGGCGGTGCCGATCCCACTCCCCCGGACATGCTGACCCTGGTGGACCGCGGCCCCAGTGGGTCGCCCACCGCGAAGGCGGGCGCCGGCTTCACCGGCAAGCGGGCCCTGCGGTACGCGGGATCGCACCGGGGCGGCGGCCGGGCGTACTCGTACAACAAGGTCTTCGACGTGAATGTCGCGGTGAACCGCGACACCGCCCTGTCGTACCGGATCTTCCCGTCGATGGCCGACGGCGACCGGGACTACGACGCCACGAACGTGTCCGTGGACCTCGCGTTCACCGACGGCACCTGTCTGAGCGGTCTGCACGCCGTGGACCAGCACGGCTTTCCGCTGACGCCGCAGGGACAGGGCGCCGCCAAGGGGCTCTACGTCAACCAGTGGAACAACGTCGTCTCGCGCATCGGCTCGGTCGCGGCCGGCAGGACGGTCGACCGCATCCTCGTCGCGTACGACTCCCCGAAGGGCCCGGCGAAGTTCCGCGGATGGCTCGACGACATCGCGCTGCGGACCGCGCAGCCCGAGAAGCCGAAGGCGCATCTCGCCGACTACGCGGTCACCACCCGCGGCACCAACTCCAGCGGCGGCTTCTCGCGCGGGAACACCTTCCCCGCGACGGCCGTGCCGCATGGGTTCAACTTCTGGACGCCTGTGACCAACGCATCGTCGCTGAGCTGGCTGTACGACTACGCGCGCGCGAACAACGCGGACAATCTGCCGACGCTCCAGGCGTTCAGCGCGAGCCATGAGCCGAGCCCCTGGATGGGCGACCGGCAGACCTTCCAGGTGATGCCGTCGGCCGCGTCCGGCACGCCGGACACCGGCCGCACCGCCCGTGCGCTCGCCTTCCGGCACGAGAACGAGACGGCGCGCCCCTACTACTACGGGGTGCGGTTCGAGAACGGCCTCAAGGCGGAGATCGCGCCCACGGACCACGCAGCGGCGATGCGCTTCACCTACCCCGGTGACGACGCGAGCGTCATCTTCGACAACGTCACGGAGCAGGCGGGCCTCACCCTCGACAAGGAGCACGGCATCGTCACCGGGTACTCCGACGTGAAGTCGGGCCTGTCGACGGGGGCGACGCGGCTGTTCGTCTACGGCGTGTTCGACGCTCCGGTCACCGGCGGGGACTCCAGCGGGGTGAAGGGCTACCTCCGGTTCCGTCCGGGCTCCGATCACACGGTCACCCTGCGCCTTGCCACCTCGCTGATCGGCGTCGACCAGGCCAAGGACAATCTGCGGCAGGAGATCCCGGACGGCGCCTCCTTCGCCGACGTCGAGGCGGGCGCCCGGAAGCAGTGGGACGACCTGCTGGGCCGGGTCGAGGTCGAGGGCGCGAGCACCGACCAGCGCACCACCCTCTACTCCAGCCTCTACCGGCTGTATCTGTACCCGAACTCCGGCTTCGAGGAGGTCGGCGGCCGGCCGCAGTACGCGAGCCCGTTCTCACCGATGCCCGGTCCCGACACCCCGACGCACACCGGCGCGAAGGTCGTCGACGGCACGGTGTACGTCAACAACGGCTTCTGGGACACCTACCGCACCACCTGGCCCGCCTACTCCCTGCTCACTCCGAAACAGGCCGGTGCCATGGTCGACGGCTTCGTGCAGCAGTACAAGGACGGCGGCTGGACGTCGCGCTGGTCCTCGCCCGGCTATGCGGACCTGATGACCGGCACGTCGTCCGACGTGGCGTTCGCCGACGCGTACGTCAAGGGCGTGCACTTCGACGCGAAGGCCGCGTACGAGGCGGCCGTGAAGAACGCGACCGTGGTCCCGCCGTCCTCGGGCGTCGGACGCAAGGGCATGGCGACCTCGCCCTTCCTCGGCTACACGAGCACCGCCACCGGCGAGGGCATGTCCTGGGCGCTCGACGGCTACCTCAACGACTACGGCATCGCACGGATGGGCCGGGCCCTGTACAGGAAGACGGGCGAGAAGCACTACGAGGAGGAGTCCGCGTACTTCCTGAACCGTGCCCGCGGCTACGTCCGTCTCTTCGACGACAAGGCCGGCTTCTTCCAGGGCCGTGACGCGAAGGGCGCCTGGCGGGTCGACTCCTCGGCGTACGACCCGCGCATCTGGGGCTACGACTACACGGAGTCGAACGGCTGGGGCTATGCCTTCAGCGCCCCGCAGGACTCGCGCGGCCTGGCCAATCTGTACGGCGGGCGGGCCGGTCTGGCGAAGAAGCTCGACACGTTCTTCTCCACCCCGGAGACCGCGACGTCCGATGTGGCCGGTTCGTACGGCGGCATCATCCACGAGATGACCGAGGCCCGCGACGTCCGCATGGGGATGTACGGCCACTCCAACCAGCCCTCGCACCACATCGCGTACCTGTACGACGCGGCCGGGCAGCCGTGGAAGACGCAGGCGAAGGTCCGCGAGGTGCTCTCGCGGCTCTATCTCGGCAGCGAGATCGGGCAGGGCTACCCCGGCGACGAGGACAACGGCGAGATGTCGGGCTGGTACGTGTTCTCCGCGCTCGGCTTCTATCCGCTGGTGATGGGCAGCGGCGAGTACGCGGTCGGATCGCCGCTGTTCACGAAGGCGACCGTGCATCTGGAGAACGGCCACGACCTGGTGATCAAGGCCCCGGAGAACAGTGCGAGGAACGTCTATGTGCAGGGGCTGAAGGTGAACGGCAAGGCGTGGACGAAGACCTCGCTCCCGCACGAGCTGATCGCCGGGGGCGGGGTCCTGGAGTTCGACATGGGCCCGAAGCCGTCGTCGTGGGGCACCGGCAGGGACGCGGCGCCCGTCTCCATCACACAGGACGACAAGGTGCCCTCGCCCCGCACCGATGCGATCAAGGGCGACGGGCCCCTGTTCGACGACACATCGGCCACGGACGCCACCGTCTCCTCGGTCGAGCTGCCGGTCACCGGGGACACCCGGGCCGTGCAGTACACGCTGACGTCGTCCTCCGACCACGCCGAGGCTCCCCGGGGATGGGTGCTCCAGGGGTCGGCGGACGGCACGGCGTGGAAGACGCTCGACAAGCGGTCCGGGGAGGCCTTCGCCTGGAACAGGCAGACCCGGGCGTTCACGGTCGGGACCCCGGGGACGTACCGCCACTACCGGCTGGTGCTCGACGGGGCGGCGACCCTCGCGGAGGTGGAGCTGCTGTCCTGACCGGCCCGGCGTGAACGACCGCAGGGCCACCCCCCGGTGAACGGGGGGCGGCCCTGCGGCTTTCGCTGTGGGAGCCCTTACTTGCGGATCAGGCTGCGCAGCACGTACTGCATGATGCCGCCGTTGCGGTAGTAGTCCGCCTCACCGGGGGTGTCGATGCGGACGACCGCGTCGAACTCGACACCGGTGTCGGTGGTGACCTTGACCGTACGCGGCGTGGTGCCGTTGTTCAGCTCCTCGACGCCGGTGAAGGAGAAGGTCTCCTCGCCGGTCAGACCGAGGGACTCGGCGGAGGCGCCCTCCGGGAACTGGAGCGGGAGCACGCCCATGCCGATGAGGTTCGAGCGGTGGATGCGCTCGTACGACTCGGCGATGACGGCCTTGACGCCGAGCAGCGCGGTGCCCTTGGCGGCCCAGTCGCGGGACGAGCCGGAGCCGTACTCCTTGCCGGCCAGGACGACCAGCGGGATGCCCTGCTCGATGTAGTTGCGGGAGGCGTCGTAGATGAACGACACCGGCGCGTCGGCCTGCGTGAAGTCGCGGGTGTAGCCGCCCTCGGTGCCCGGCGCGATCTGGTTGCGCAGGCGGATGTTGGCGAACGTACCGCGGATCATGACCTCGTGGTTGCCTCGGCGGGAGCCGTAGGAGTTGAAGTCGCGGCGCTGGACGCCGTGCTCCGTGAGGTACTGGCCCGCCGGGGTGTCGGCCTTGATCGCGCCGGCCGGGGAGATGTGGTCGGTGGTGACCGAGTCGCCCAGCTTGGCGAGGACGCGGGCGCCCTCGATGTCGGTGACCGGGGTGGTCTCCATCGTCATGCCCTCGAAGTACGGGGGCTTGCGGACGTAGGTGGACTCCGCGTCCCACTCGAAGGTGTTGCCGGTCGGGATCGGCAGCGCCTGCCACTGCGCGTCGCCCGCGAAGACGTCCTGGTAGGACTTGTTGAACATGTCCTCGCCGATGGCGTTCGCCACGACGTCGTTGACCTCGGCCTCGGTCGGCCAGATGTCCTGCAGGTAGACCGGCTTGCCGTCCTGGTCGATGCCCAGGGCGTCCTTGGTGATGTCCACCTTCATGGAGCCCGCGAGGGCGTAGGCGACGACCAGCGGCGGCGACGCCAGGTAGTTCATCTTGACGTCGGGGTTGATCCGGCCCTCGAAGTTGCGGTTGCCGGACAGGACCGAGGTGACGGCCAGGTCGTGGTCGTTGACGGCCTTGGAGACCTCGTCCGGCAGCGGGCCGGAGTTGCCGATGCAGGTGGTGCAGCCGTAGCCGACGAGGTTGAAGCCGACCTTGTCGAGGTAGGGGGTCAGGCCCGCCTTGTCGAAGTAGTCGGTCACGACCTTGGAGCCCGGGGCGAGCGTGGTCTTGACCCACGGCTTGCGGGTCAGGCCCTTCTCGACCGCCTTCTTGGCCACCAGCGCGGCGGCGACCATGACGTACGGGTTCGAGGTGTTGGTGCAGGAGGTGATCGCGGCGACGGTGACGGCGCCGTGGTCGATCTCGTAGGTCGAACCGTCGGGGGCGGTGACGGTGGTCGGACGGGTCGGCACGCCGTTGGCGGCGGCCGGGGAGTCGGAGGCCGGGAAGGACTCCTCGCCCGACTCGTCCGCGGTGTCGACGTAGTTGCGCACGTCGAGGGCGAACTGCTGGGCGGCGTTCGCGAGGACGATGCGGTCCTGCGGGCGCTTCGGGCCTGCGATCGACGGGACGACCGTGGAGAGGTCCAGCTCGAGCTTCTCGGAGAAGTCGGGCTCGGCGGCCGGGTCGAGCCAGAGGCCCTGCTCCTTGGCGTACGCCTCGACGAGCGCGACCTGCTGCTCGGAGCGGCCGGTCAGGCGCAGGTAGTTCAGGGTCTCGCCGTCGATCGGGAAGATCGCGGCGGTGGAGCCGAACTCCGGCGACATGTTGCCGATGGTGGCGCGGTTGGCGAGCGAGGTGGCGGCGACGCCCTCGCCGTAGAACTCGACGAACTTGCCGACGACGCCGTGCTTGCGCAGCATCTCGGTGATGGTCAGCACCAGGTCGGTGGCGGTGGTGCCGGGCTTGAGCTCACCGGTGAGCTTGAAGCCGACGACGCGCGGGATGAGCATCGAGACCGGCTGGCCGAGCATCGCGGCCTCGGCCTCGATGCCGCCGACGCCCCAGCCGAGGACGCCGAGGCCGTTGACCATGGTGGTGTGCGAGTCGGTACCGACGAGGGTGTCGGGGTACGCCTGGCCGTTACGGACCATGACGGTGCGGGCCAGGTGCTCGATGTTGACCTGGTGGACGATGCCGGTGCCGGGCGGGACGACCTTGAACTCGTCGAAGGCGGTCTGGCCCCAGCGCAGGAACTGGTAGCGCTCCTTGTTGCGGCCGTACTCCAGCTCGACGTTCTGGGCGAAGGACTCGGGCGTGCCGAACTTGTCGGCGATGACGGAGTGGTCGATGACCAGCTCGGCCGGGGCCAGCGGGTTGATCTTCGCCGGGTCGCCGCCGAGCTCCTTCACGGCCTCACGCATGGTGGCGAGGTCCACGACACAGGGCACACCGGTGAAGTCCTGCATGATCACGCGGGCCGGCGTGAACTGGATCTCCTGGCTCGGCTGGGCCTGCGAGTCCCAGTTGCCCAGCGCCCGGATGTGGTCGGCGGTGATGTTGGCGCCGTCCTCGGTGCGGAGCAGGTTCTCCAGGAGAACCTTGAGGCTGTAGGGAAGGCGAGCAGAGCCCTCGACCTTGTCCAGCCTGAAGATCTCGTACGACTCGTCGCCCACGCGCAGCGTGCTGCGGGCGTCGAAGCTGTTCGCCGACACGACAGTCTCCTTCATATATGTGCGCGTAACCACCGCATCCTGCCGCCACGACGTGTCGCCGATCCGCTAAGGTAAGGCTAAGTTAGGTAACCCTTACCAAAAGGGCGGCTGCAGTGCGCCTCCGGCAGATATCTCGATGTCGAGATAACTCTAGTACATCGCCCCCACCATGGTCATGCCCGCCCCGGTGCGCGGCATCCGGAGCCCCCGGCCACCCGCGGCCCCGCCGGGCATTGCGCCATCCGTGTATACCTGAAGAAATGAGACAGAAGGGTATAAAGTCGCTCCTAGCTGGCATCTGACGCATTATCGGATATGACACGAAGTAGCCGATGGGTGGCCCCGATTGTTGCCACATCTCATATCCGATATAGCCTCAACTCATGACCGACGACTACCTCGTACGCATCGGCAAGCTCATCCGTGACGCCCGGCAGCACCGGGGCTGGACACAATCGCAGTTGGCCGAGGCACTGGGCACCAGCCAGAGCGCCGTCAACCGCATCGAGCGCGGCAACCAGAACATCAGCCTTGAGATGATTGCCCGTATCGGGGAGGCGCTGGACAGCGAGATCGTGTCCCTCGGCTATGCCGGTCCGATGCATCTTCGCGTGGTCGGCGGCCGTCGGCTGTCCGGCTCCATCGACGTGAAGACGAGCAAGAACGCCTGTGTGGCGCTGCTCTGCGCGTCCCTGCTGAACAAGGGCCGCACCGTGCTGCGCCGCGTCGCGCGCATCGAGGAGGTCTACCGGCTCCTGGAGGTCCTCGGCTCCATCGGCGTCCGCACCCGCTGGATCAACGACGGCGTGGACCTGGAGATCGTCCCTCCGGCGGAGCTGGAGATGGAGGCCATCGACGAGGAGGCGGCCCGCCGCACCCGCTCGATCATCATGTTCCTCGGCCCGCTGCTGCACCGTATGGACCAGTTCAAGCTGCCGTACGCGGGCGGCTGCGACCTCGGCACCCGGACCATCGAGCCGCACATGATCGCCCTGCGCCGGTTCGGCCTGGACATCACGGCGACCGAGGGTCTGTACCACGCCCGGGTCGAGCGGGACGTGACGCCCGGCCGGCCGATCGTCCTGACCGAGCGCGGCGACACCGTGACCGAGAACGCGCTGCTGGCCGCCGCGCGCCACGACGGCGTCACCGTCATCCGCAACGCGTCCTCCAACTACATGGTCCAGGACCTCTGCTTCTTCCTGGAGGCCCTGGGCGTGAAGGTCGAGGGCATCGGCACCACCACGCTCACCGTGCACGGTGTGCCCACCATCGACGTCGACGTCGACTACTCGCCCTCCGAGGACCCGGTCGAGGCGATGAGCCTGGTCGCCGCGGCCGTCGTCACGGAGTCGCAGCTCACCGTGCGCCGCGTGCCGATCGAGTTCCTGGAGATCGAGCTGGCGGTCCTCGAGGAGATGGGCCTCGACCACGACCGCTCCGCCGAGTACGTCGCCGACAACGGCCGCACCCGGCTCGTGGACCTCACGGTCCGGCCCTCCAAGCTGGAGGCGCCGATCGACAAGATCCACCCGATGCCCTTCCCCGGCCTGAACATCGACAACGTCCCGTTCTTCGCCGCCATCGCCGCCGCCGCGCAGGGCAAGACCCTCATCCACGACTGGGTCTACGACAACCGTGCGATCTATCTCACGGACCTGAACCGGCTCGGCGGGCGCCTTCAGCTCCTCGACCCGCACCGGGTCCTCGTCGAGGGCCCCACGCGCTGGCGCGCCGCCGAGATGATGTGCCCGCCCGCGCTGCGCCCCGCCGTGGTCGTCCTGCTCGCGATGATGGCGGCCGAGGGGACCTCGGTGCTGCGGAACGTGTACGTCATCAACCGCGGGTACGAGGACCTCGCGGAGCGCCTGAACTCGGTGGGTGCGCAGATCGAGACGTTCCGGGATATCTGAGCGCTCTTTCGGAGGAATGTCGCCGCACTCTTGCTGACCAGCGTGAATGCTTTTCAGCAAGAGTGCGGCGGCTCCTCTGGCACTCTTCTGGGACTTAGGCATCAACCGCGCGCTCCCCATCGGCGAGGCATTGCGAAGACCGCATCGACGGCCGCGTCACCAGGCGGTGGCAGCCGTCGTGATTGGAGACGACGTACTGGTGGTCATGACGTCCACGCTGCCAGGTGCGTGGTGGTGGAGACCAGGTCCGGCGCGCTTACAACGGGTCTCTGCGCGAGGCGGGGTCCACCGAGCCCTCCCCGCAGACCCTCAGCCGGTTCTGCCGCAACGGTCAGGTCGATCCCGCTACGCCTTTCCGGCACTCCCCCGCAACGACGACACGACAAGCCGCCCGTACCGGGTAGTGAGGACTCCCGCCGTGGCGACGACGGACATGCCTATGGCGAGGAGCAGGTGTGTCACGGAGTGGTCGTCGAGAACCTGAAGGATGCCAAGGGCGGTGCCGAGCGGCAGGCCGAGAATCGTGAGGACACCGAGTGCACCGCTGATCTGCTGACTTTCCTGCGTCTGCACAAGCCTGCTGTAGTCAGCGGCTTCGGCAAGGATCTCCTGAAAGCGCGCAGGCAGCCGGTACTGGTTCTGGAACGCGAGCAGGAGGTCGTTCGCGGGGCCGTGAGCGGTCAGGTGCTGCCGCCAGTACGTGCTACGGAAGACTGCGATGTTCCGCTCCAGTGTGGCAACGCGGCGGGCCAGCCGCGAGAACGTGAACACCTCGGAAAGCTCGTCGGTCAGCTCGTCGATGTGATCGCGCTGGAGGGCACCGAGGAGCAGGGCATCGAGATAGACGGTACGGGAGTGCAGCGCGCCGAACTCGAAGAAGTCGCCCGTACCGCTGTCAGGACGATGGCCGAGGAAGGCGGCTCCCTGCCGCAGCACCAGGGCGCTCCAGTCTGCCGAGATTCGCAAGACATCCTTGAGCTGATCGTTCGCAGTCTCCGGCGGGAGAGGGAAATCGTCCGGCGTGGAGCGCGACGCAAGCTGCCACAGCCATCGGTCCGCGGTCGCGGGCAGATCCCCCTCGATGCCGTGGCGAAAGGCAGAAGCATGCTGCGCGGTCGGGGCCATGAACGCGATGGAGTACGGCCGGGCGATGGCGAATGGTGCGCTGGAGTTGCGTGCGTCGGCTATGCCGGCGAGCAGCGTGGCCGGGTCGAATTCACCGGTCAGCGGATCGTCGGCGGAAGTCTGCCCCCGTCCGGCCAGTGCCCGCAGAACAGGCAACAGGGGGCGCTCCGCGCTGAAGTGCATGACAGCAAGGGCATGTTCGGGCCTGCGGGCGGTCGCCGCGCGCAGGATTTCCATGCCGAGCAGGTGCAGCCCGTCCTGTTTGATATCCAACGGAAGGTACCAGCGGCGCGCACGTCCCGGGGCCCCGTAGAGGGCCCGCGCGGAGGCGGGGGCGAAATAGGTGGACCGGGTTTCGGCGTCGGTCCGACGGCTGCCCAACTCGAACGGAAAGGGGCCTTCGCTCCAGCCGGGGACGCGAAGCAGCCGCACCGGCAGGACGACCGTCAGTTCCTGACGTGCACCCGTGACGCCGTCAAGCGGCGAAGTGCTGCTGGTCACCGGTAGTACTCCGCCGGGTCAGGCTGGTCGAGGCGGATGACGAACTCCGCCCGGTCGGGGCTCTCGGCGCGGATGTGGAAGCGGACGCGTTCGCCGGTGCGGACGGTCCGGAATCCCTCCGTCACAATCTGGCGGTAGTCGAAAGTGTAGTACCGCTCGTCCTCGTCGTCCCGCACGATGTACAGGCCGGAGGAACCACTGAGTCCTCCTCCGTTGGGGCGCCTGTCGACGATGGTTCCGTGGCGCGGTCCGCCGCCGGTCATGCTGGTGTCTCCTCTGTTTCCGGGCCGTCGGTGATGTCCTGCACGCACCGGAATCCGACCGCGTTGCTCCCGCCGCGCTTGCGGTAGATGCCCTTTGAGCTGGCCTGCACGGCCCGCATCGGGTTGTCGTAGCTGCCGCCGCAGATGACGGCCTCACCGGGGTCGGTGAGGCTGGTGGAAGTCCACTCCCAGCAGTTGCCGACCATGTCTCGCACGCCAAACGGTGAACGGTTGTCCACGCGTTCGCCGTCCGGTGTCACCCCTGCCCGGCGTAGTGCGTCGTCCGCGAAGTCGCGGTACCACGCCTGGTACGTCACGACAGGTCGGCCGACCCAGGAGTCAGCGCAGTTGACGGCTCGATCGTCGGGATGATCCCCCCAGGGAAAAAGTCGGCCGTCCGCTCCGCGCGCGGCAGCCTCCCATTCGAGAGATGTCGGCAGGCGCTTGCCTTCGAACGCGGCGAAGGCGTGCGCGCTCCACCAGTTGACGCAAATCGCGGGGTGAGCGTCGTAGCGAGGATTGGTGTAGAAGTCGGGCCGCCGCAATCGATCGGTCCAGGGGCGGTGAGTGACGTGGGCGGGCTGGTCGGGGTGGTCCCACTCAGAGGTGCCGTCCGCGTTGAGAGCGTTGAGGAAGCGGCGGTAGCGTGCAACGGTCACGGCGTGCCGGTCGAAGAGGACGGGGCGCGGAACCCGGCGGAGCAGTAGTCGTTCGGCCGGACCGACCAGGTATGTAGCGGCAGGCACCACACAGTCGTCCGTCTCGGGACTTGTGGGCATTCCGGCAAGGAAGGCACGCACTTGTTCGGTGAGGAAGGGGCCGCCTGCAACGTCCGCCGCCGTGTCACGGCCCGACTCGGCGAGGTGCCGGGCGGCCAGCAGTTCCTGGTATGCCGTGTGCGCGAACGCGACGTGGTCCGGGCCGACGGGTCGCAGCAGCGGCGCAAGGACACAAGTGTCGAGGCTGAGGATCCCGGCGCTGAAGGCGTCGGCGCCCAGTAGCCGGTGGAGGTCGAGAAACGAGAAGACGGTCCGGTCGGTGAGGAACGCGTGTCCGAACACGGCCGGTAGCCGTTCTTCCAGATCGGGTCGGCCCCGCTCGGCCAATGTCCGGGTGATGTGGGCGCCGAGGATGTGCGCGAGCGGCTGCCCCGACGGAAGTGCCAGTGCGGCGCTGAGCCGCCTCTCCAAAGGGGTGGCCCCCGGCTCGGCCAGGCGCACCACATGGAAGTGCGGAACGCGTGACGGTTCGACGCCGTTCGCGTACATCTGCTCGACCAGTTGCTCGGAGCGTCCGGCGCCGCTGTCCAGCAGCTGACGCACTTGGGGCGAGTCGGCGAGGAAGGACACTCGCGAGCTCATGACCACCGCTGACTCGGCGGACAGGACGGCGGCAAGATCGGTGAAGAGCCGAAGGAAGCCGGCTGGGCTGGCTTCCTCAACGCCTTCGTCGACCGCGTCGAGCACACACAGCGCGGAACCGGAACGGATCAGGAAAAGGAAAAGGTCGTAGGCGCGCGAGCGGTCCGCTGCCATGGCTGGCGCCAGGAGGCGAGCCGCGTATTCGGAGAACGGCTCATCCCTCGGTTTGAGGCCGAGGTCGAAGTAGAAGCGGAAGCGGCGGATGTCCGGACTCACAGCGAGTGAGCGCAGGAGGGCGCTCTTACCGCTCCCCGGACGACCCGTTACCAGGACGTTCGCACTGCCGTGCACGAGGCGAGCCAGCAGCTCGGCCGCGTCCTCGGAGCGCTCCACACGCGGTTCCCCGGTGTGGGGGTCGGTGGACATGACAGCCGCGGCAACCGTGGTCCATGGTTCAGCTGGTTCGGGGGACAGGAGACCGGCGAGATGCGTTTCAAGATTGACGATGGTGTCGATGAAGCCCTCGTAGCGCACGATCCGGAGATCCATGCCCAGCATCTGGTGGAGAGGTCCGGTCGCCGTGTCGTCCCCCACGTCGTCCAGGATGACGAACCAGGTGAGCTTGGGCAGTCGGGTGCGGAGCAGCTGCCCCCCTGTGGAGGCGAGGACGGTACCAAGGTCGTCCGCCTTCCTGGAGAGCATCAGCTCCACGTACTCCAGGCGCATCCCTGCCTCACGGCAGAACAGCTGGTACACCGTGTCGGGGCTGAGGACGAACCGCTTGGCCTGGCGGTAGCCCAGGGTGACGTACAGCCCGGCCAGGAATTCGCAACGGCGCGCCACTTCGGATGCCATGTCAGGTTCACCGCCGAGCAGCGCCGCGCTTCCCGTGTCGGTGAACCACACCAGTACGTCGACGAGTCTGCGGACCGCCAGTAGCCCGTCCTCGTCGCTGATGTCGTACCCATCGTGCGTGGATCGGTTGCGAAGCCGCCGGATGTCCTCGAGCGCGTCAATGACCGTGCTGCTGCGGATGTGCGGACGGCAGCGCTTGACGAGGTCGTTCAGGGCCTTCGTTGCGGGGTCGCCCTCGATGTCATGGTGACGCCACAGCTCTTTGAGAAGCTTCTCGGTCAGCTTTCCGACCAGGGCGACCGCGTTCTCGGGGTATCCGTCGTTGAGGGACCGCAGTGGCCGTTCGAGGTCGAGCCCTAATCGTTCGGCGATTCGCGAGTGATCGTCGAGTTCACTCCGCAGACGCCGCAGCCGCTCGTCCACCACCGTGCTCACGCGCTCTCGACTCCTCGCTTGCCGAGGATGAATGCGAACCGGTCGGGAAACACCAGGACCGGCTCCGGGTGAGCGACTCGCATCTCTTCGATGCCCTTCTCGATCTCGCTGTCGGTGAAAGTGGAGAGAAGCGACATGTAGCGGGCACGGACCATGCCGAAGTATTTGTCCCGCTCGATGCGCAGCTCGTGCTCGACGTGGGTGAGCGAGGTTTCCAGTCCGGCTGCGCGCAGGTGTCCCTCGATGCCGGTCGGGTCAGGCTGCAATTCCTCGAAGCGCGCTAGGGCAGCCTCGAAGAGCGGGTACCGGATGGTCACCGGAAGCATCACCACCAGCATGCGGCCGCCGGGCGCCAGCCGGCCGGCCAGACATCGAAGCGTGTGCGCGGGGTCAGCCACATGGTGCACGGACTCCTTCAGCCACATGGCGTCGAGTTCCCCGTACGACAGAATGGCGCGCCCTCCGGCAAGGTCCTCGGCGGAAGCGACGACCGGTGTCAGACCAGGTGGTGGCGGACTGCCGAGCCGACGGAGCATCGCCTCTGACGGATCGATGCACAGAACGGGATGTTGAGGCGTGACCTGCCTCACCACTTCCCTGGCGAACAGGCCTGTGCCCGAGCCGATGTCGGCGATTCGGTCCGTGGGGCTGAGCTGCAGCGCCTCGGCGATCCGCCCAGACATCCAGGGAACGTAGTTCGGGTCGTAGACCCAGTGCTCGTCGTACTCGGCTGCCAGCTCCTGGTAGTGGCCCCGCACATCACGCCGCTCCACGATCCCCCTCGTGTCCCGCATGTCCGGTTGTGCCGTGCCGGATCCCGGCAGGTTATCGCGGGTGCAGAAGCGGCGACAGTGCGTAATCGGTCGGGGGTGAGCGGCACCCGACTTCGTCGACACACGAAGGTGAACTCGTGGGCATCGAGCGAACGCGTACACCTCACGCGGGGGAACTTTTCGCGTTGATCGGTCCGGTGAACAGGGGGCTTCTAGTGCTGTGACCGGGAAGGTTTACCGGGAAGATATTCGTTCCCGCGGTCGGGCCATTCGGAGGCCAGGTGTCCCGCAGGGGTCGGTGTGGCTGGTCGCTGCGGGACCACATGATGGTCAGCGGGGCTGATAGTTGAGAGTTCCGAGGGGCCAGCTCGTGGACAGCCAGGTCGTGATGGTCGCGTGCAAGGGCGCGTCCATCTCGGCTTTGTCGGCACGGACCCAGGAGCGGACGTCGGTGTCGTGGTCGTCGCTGCGGGAGGGATAGATATAGACGCA